>JAJXWR010000024.1 GCA_021781515.1 Pseudomonadota bacterium | reverse complement strand
ATCTCCTACCAGATTACGTATTGCATCAATACACACCGCTTTCGTTGACAACTGCATCGTCGTTCCAGGAATCAGCTCCACCTGTTCGCTGGCCATTGTGCCATTTTTATCCAGACAGAGGTGAATATATAATGGTCTGGCCGCCAGATCCACGGCCAATTCTGCATGTTTTTCGTCGATCAATGCTTTTAATGCGGTAGCCTCCAGGGTGTATTTTCCTGGTCGGATGTAAATTCTGATGCAGCGAGCCCGTCGCTGCCGCAATTGATCCAGATCCATCAGGTGAGTGACCTGCATCGTCGGCGCATTGCGGAAACGGTCAAGACGCACAGGGCCTTCAGCAATCAAAATTCGTCCGGTTTCCAGCAAATCTTTACAGGGGGTGAGCATTTCGGCGGCCAGAATGATTTCCATTCGCCCCTCTGCATCCTCCAGCAGCACCTGTGCCCGGCCCGATTTATCCAGGCGCCAGGTCACCAGACGTCCGGCAATTTTCGCAACCTTGTCCTTCTCCCGGTACCCCGAGCCCGGTTTCACCTGCGACAGCGGGGTACATCCCGACTGTTGTAATTCGCTGTGCAGTACATCCAGCGGATGACCGCTGAGAAACAACCCCAGTGCCTCTAATTCCATCTGCAGACGTGTACCCGACGACAAGGGCCGTACATCGGTATGCAAATCTGGCAAGATCTCTGCCGGGGTCATTGTCGATGCAAACAGATCCTCAATACCCAGACTCAGGTTACGCTGGGTACGGCTGGCGGTGGCCAGAACCTCTTCCAGGCGATTGAGCAAGGTCTGGCGATGGCCTCCCATGCCATCAAAACAGCCCGCCCGAATCAGCGCTTCCAGACTGCGGCGAGTAATTTTGGCACTATCCAGCCGCGAGGCAAAATCCAGGATATCCACAAACGCCCCATTGGCCTGACGTTCGGCGATAATGCTGTCCACCGGCCCTTGCCCCATGCCTTTGATCGCTCCTAACCCATACAGGATAGTTTGCGCAGATTCAGGGATAAATCCATATTCGGAGCGATTGATCTGTGGCGCAAGAATTTTCAGGCCCCATGCCCGACAATCATCAATTAGTGGCACCAACGCCTCGGTATCGTGCATTTCGGCACTCAGCACAGCAGCCATGAATTCGGCCGGATAGTGCAGTTTTAGCCAGGCCGTCTGATAAGACAGCAAGGCATAAGCGGCCGAATGCGATTTATTAAAGCCATAGCCGGCAAACTTTTCCATCAAATCAAATATCGGGCCGGATAACTCAACGGCGATGCCCTGAAGCGCCGCCCCATCCATAAACTGACTCCGTTGCCGAGCCATTTCAGCCGCATCTTTTTTCCCCATGGCCCGACGCAACAGATCGGCAGCACCCAACGTATACCCAGCCAGCACCTGGGCAATCTTCATCACCTGTTCCTGATAAACGATCACTCCGTAGGTCGGTGCCAGTACCGGTTGCAACGACGGATGCTGGTATTGTTGATCTGGATAGGCCACTTCTGCCCGACCGTGCTTGCGATTAATAAAATCATCGACCATCCCCGAGTCCAGCGGACCTGGACGAAACAAAGCGACCAGCGCAATCAGATCTTCAAAATTGGATGGTTTCAGCTTTTTCTGCAGATTCTTCATCCCTGGAGATTCCAGCTGAAATACCGCCGTGGTACGACCTTCCTCAATCATCCGATAGGTCGTCGGATCATCCAGTGGCAGTTGCTCGATATCCAGCGGCGGTTCTCCGGCCGCAGCCCGGCGACACTGAATATTGCGTAACGCCCAACTGATAATGGTCAAGGTGCGCAATCCCAGGAAATCGAATTTTACCAGACCGACTTTTTCAACATCATCCTTGTCATACTGACTCACCCATTTACCGTCTTCATCACAAAACACCGGGGTAAAATCGGTGAGTTTTCCAGGAGCGATCAGGACTCCCCCGGCATGTTTTCCCACCCCGCGGGTAATTCCCTCCAGTTTGCAGGCTCGTTCCCAGATCTCCAGTGCATCTTCGTGGTCACGATCTTTAGTATCGGTCAACAGCTGTTCCAGTTGCGGTTCAGCCATGCGTGCTTCGGCAAGGGTAATCCCCGGCGGTTTCGCCGGAATCATTTTTGATATACGATCGGCCAGGCCATAACTTTTACCCAGAACCCGAGCCACATCACGAACCACTGCCTTGGCTGCCATGGTACCGAAAGTAATGATCTGCGAAACGGCGGTACGGCCATAATGTTCCGCCACATAGTCAATCACCCGGTCACGACCTTCCATGCAGAAATCAATATCAAAATCCGGCATCGAGACCCGTTCAGGATTCAGAAAACGCTCAAACAGCAAATCGTAGCGGGTAGGATCCAGATCGGTAATGCGCAGGGCATAAGCGACCAAGGACCCTGCCCCTGAACCACGTCCTGGGCCTACCGGCACCCCATGATTTTTGGCCCACTGGATAAAGTCCATCACAATCAGGAAATAGCCGGCAAATCCCATCTGATTGATGATTCCCAGTTCCATTTCCAGACGTTCCTGGTAAGGCAGGCACTTGAGTTCCCGCTCCGGGGTTGCCTCCGGCAGCAGCCGTCGCAGTCGCTCCTGCAAACCGCGTCGGACTTCCTCCGCAAAAAAACTTTCCAGCGTCATGCCGGCAGGTACGGGATACTGGGGTAATGCTGTTTTACCCAAGACCAGTTCCAGCGTACAACGCTCGGCAATCCTCAGCGTATTGCTCAACGCTTCCGGAATATCACTAAAGAGTTCCTGCATCTCAGCCGCTGATTTAAAGTACTGTTCCTCGCTATAGCGACGCGAACGGCGTGGATCCCCGAGCGTCGAACGTTCGGCAACACACACCCGGGTTTCATGGACTTCATAGGCGTCCTTGCGTAAAAAACGCACATCGTTGGTGGCCACCACGGGCACCTGCAACTGTGTTGCCAAGGCCACCGCCTGGTGGACAAACTCCTCATCGCCAGCACGCCCCGTGCGCTGCAACTCAAGATAGACATTCGACGCACCCAGACAATGCTGCCATTGCAGCAGCAGCTGCTTAGCCTGTGCGGCATCATTACGCTGCATTGCCAGGCCCACGTCACTGTAGCGACTGAGCAACACCAGCAAACCCTCTGAATGCCCATCCAGCCAGGCCTTCTCCAGCACCTTGCCGGAAGGATCCTGATCGGTATGGACTGAACTGTGGCATTGCGAAACAAGGTGCATCAAATTGAGATAGCCTGTCGCATTTCGCACCAGAAAAGTAACCACCCCTTCCTGACTGGCCAACCCAATATCGGCACCCATCAAGGGTTTAATCCCATGACTACGGGCACCGCGGTAAAACTTGACCAGCGCAAACAGGTTCACGGGATCGGTCAACCCCACCGCAGGCATTTGCTGCTGTAGCGTTTCATTGAACAGTTCTTCCAGGCGGATGATACTGTCTTCTAGCGCATATTCGCTATGCAGCCGCAGGTGCACAAAACCGGAAAGTATCATGGATTACCCATTCAATGCCTGAGTTGGTCGAAGGTTTGCCGCAGCAACCACTCGGGCCACCGGCGCAAAACTGCGTCGATGTTCCGGCAACACCCCCCAACGCTGCAAGGCCTGCAGATGTTCCGGAGTCGGATAGCCTTTGTGCCTGTCAATACCATACGCAGGATAATGGGTGGCCATTTCCAGCATTTCCGCATCGCGGGCCACTTTGGCGAGAATACTGGCCGCACTGATCACCGGTTCCAGTGCATCTCCGTGCACAATTCCCCGGGCAGGCATGGTCAGCAACGGCACGATCGGCCCATCGACCAGTACCTGATCCGGTCGCACCGGCAATGCCTCTATGGCGCGCTGCATGGCACGCAGTGTCGCCTGAAGTATATTGATTCGGTCAATTTCTTCCGCCTCGGCCCGCCCCAATGCCCAGGCTACTGCAGCGGTGCGGATGGCTTCAGCCAGTCGCTGCCGCTGCTTCTCTGAAAGCTTTTTGGAATCTTTAAGACCGACAATCTGATGATCCACCGGCAATATCACCGCCGCAGCGACCACAGGCCCCAATAACGGGCCACGACCGACTTCATCGACACCGGCAATCCACCCGTGGTTCGGCCATTCAGTCATTACGTTCACTCCACAAGCTGAGGATGGCTGCCGCCGCCCGACGGCTCGCCTCTTGGCGTAATTGCCCATGCTCCGCTGCAAATAGCCGTTGTAGTTCTTCCCGTTGCTGCATGATCATGGCACTGGCTGCGAGCACATGGGCTGAAGTGATGTCATTCTGAATAAGTTCAGGCACAATTTTTCGTCCCAACAACAGATTAGGCAAACTGAACCAGCGAATTTTCACGAGGAATCGTGCCAGTAAATACGTCAGCCAATGAAAACGATAAAGTACCAGCATGGGTTTTTTCAGCAGCATCGCTTCCAGCGTGGCCGTACCTGAAGCCAGCCACACCTGATCGGCTGCCGCCATCGCCTCTCGACCCACAGAGGGGCCCAACGCCGGGGACAATAGTTTAATCTGGCCCGACGTGAATTCCGGCAACGGCGCAAACAATTGCTGAATCTGTGCATAACGTTCGGCATTGATTGCCGGAATCACCACTTGCCAGTCCGGATGCTGCCCTAAAAACCGGGATATACTTTCTTTCAGTGCGGGAGCCAACTGCAGCACCTCACCCCGCCGACTGCCCGGCAACACCGCCAGCACACACTGGTCGACATCCAGCCCCAGACGACGCCGGGCTCCCTGGGTATCTGTGTGCATCGGCAACTGATCTGCCAGCGGATGCCCTACAAATTCAGCCCGCACCTGATGCTGATCATAAAACGCCTTCTCAAAGGGCAACAGGCACAACATCAAGTCAATGCTGCGTGCAATACCCTTGACCCGGCCCTGCCGCCACGCCCATACCGAAGGACTGACATAATGCACGGTGGGCAACCCAGCGGCTCTGAATCGTGCGGCGAGGCCCAGATTAAAATCCGGAGCATCAATTCCGATGAACAGATCAATGGGTTCATGCAACAAGGCAGTGACCAGGTGTGCGCGCAGCCGCAGGAGTTCACGCAGGCGGCCCAGCACTTCGACCAGTCCCATGACACTCAGCCGCTCCATCGGTGCCAGCGAAGTGGCCCCTAAAGCCAGCATTTGCGGGCCGGCAATTCCTATAAAACGCACTTCCGGATAATGCAGCCGCAAGGCGAGCATCAGACTGGCTCCCAACGTATCTCCAGAGCTTTCCCCGACGACAATACCGATGACTGCCAATGGTTTTGGCATTGCACTTCCCCCGGTGCCACCTTATTCACCCGTTAAGGCAACTCACTGATTAACGGGCCAGCCCTCGCACCGAGGCCTGGACAGTCTGCATAAACAAGGCGACCTCCGTCCACTCAAGGGCCAGGGCTTCCAGCTCCGGCATGACCAGTTCCAGCGCCCGGTTCTGGCGATACACCAGTTTGTAGGCTTTTCTCAAAGCCGCAATGGCCGCAGCAGGCATGCCACGCCGACGCATTCCCTCGAAATTCATGCCGCGGGCCCCGGCGGGACTACCACCGACCATCACATAAGCCGGCACATCCTTGTAAAGGATGGCACCACCTGCCGCCATCGCATAGGAACCGATCCGGACAAACTGATGCACACCCACCATCCCGCCCAGAATCACAAAGTCGCCAATGTGCACATGCCCCGCCAGCCCAACGTTATTGGCCATGATATTATCAGAGCCAATGCAGCAATCATGTGCCACATGGGTATTCACCATCAACAGGTTGCGATCACCGATACAGGTGACGCCCGCATCCTGCACCGTTCCCCGATGCACAGTACAGGCTTCCCGGAAAATATTGTCGTCCCCAATGTGCAGACGTGTGGGTTCCCCTTTGTACTTTTTATCCTGACAGGCTTCGCCTAAGGTGCAAAACTGGAATACCTGATTGTTGCGTCCCATTTGCATGGGCCCTTTAAGTACGACATGCGACGCAATACGGGTACCGGAACCAATGTTCACCTGCGATCCAATAATACAGTACGGACCAACTTCAACACCATCGTCAATCTGGGCAGCGGGGTCAATAATGGCAGTCGGGTGTATCAGACTCATAAAATCTGCTCAGCAATCAATATGTCAGCACTGGCGACCAGATCACCATCCACAGTCGCCCTGCAAGCGAACTTATACAGATTGCGCTTACTGGCACCAATACTGGCTTCCAGAGTCAACCGGTCTCCCGGCACCACCTGGCGTTTGAAGCGTAAGCGGTCTGTGCCCACGAACAGATGAATCACTCCATCCGAAGGACGTCGTCCGACGCTGACAAAACCCAGCACACCTGCCAGTTGCGCCATGGCCTCAACAATCAACACCCCGGGCATAATCGGTTTGCCGGGGAAATGGCCGTTAAAAAACTCCTCATTGATCGTTATATTCTTGTAACCCAATGCACGTACACCAGGTTCGAGTTCCAGCACCCGATCGAGCAAAAGAAAAGGGTAACGTTGCGGTAAATAGCTGAGAATTTCCTCAATGCCCATCGTGGCCAAAATCTGTAAACCTCACTGCAGTCACTGGTTTTATTTGCGCTTATTCACTCGACCGGACAACATCGTTCCGGCCAGTGTGCCTGGGAATCGTCTGTACTTCTGTTTGTTTGTTCTGTTTGTTCTGTTTGTTTTTTTATTCTTGTGCTGATCCGGTCTTGATTTTTTCCTGTTTCCGACTTTTCCTGGCGTCATTGCTGCCTTGTCTGGTTTGCAATTGCAACAGTTCCTTCTCTAGGATAGTCAGCTTACGCTGCATCTGCTCCAGATTTTTTAAACGAACTGCCGTTTTTTTCCACTGCGCCGTTGGTTCAAAGGCCGTGCCCGAGGAATAACTGCCTGCCTGTTCGATAGATTTGGTCACCATGGTCATACCGGTCAACTGAACCCCATCGGCAATCTGTATATGCCCCACCAGACCCACACCACCAGCAAGAATACATCGCTGCCCGATATCCGTGCTTCCGGAAATTCCGGTACAGGCCGCTATGGCCGTGTAATCGCCAATACGTACATTGTGAGCAATCTGCACCTGATTATCAACGATCACCCCCCGACCCAGCCAAGTCTCCCCCAGCGCTGCCCGATCTATGGTCGTATTAGCACCGATATCACAGTAATCACCAATTACCACCCGCCCCAGTTGGGCAATGCGTACCCAACCGTTCGCCGATGGCGCAAAACCAAAGCCATCCGCACCAATGATGCTCCCGGCCTGTATTCGCACACACTGCCCCAGTTGAGTCCGGGGATAAAGTACCACGTGCGGATATAAATGGCAGCCCGCACCCAGACTACAGTCATCCCCGACCACCACCCCCGCCTCCAGCACTGTGCCTGCACCAATCACAGCGCGCTCACCCACAACGACACATGGCCCCAGACGCACTCCCGCTGCTATCTGCGCCGATTCAGCCACCTGGGCACCCGGATGCCGGTAACTGCCCGGCAGTTCGGGATACAAGGATTGCTCCAGCAGTTGACTGATCCTGGCATAGAGCAAGTAGGGCTGTTCCGTCAGCAGTACATTGCCGTTATAGGCGTCCGCATAAGAAGGGTGCAGCAACACAGCGCCAGCGTTACTGGTTTTCAACAGGTCCAGGTAACGCCGGTTTGCCAGAAAACTCAATGAATCGGGTCCAGCTTCCTTCAATCCCTGCAAGGAATAAATACGCTGCCCGGGATTACCGCGCAACTGAACCTCAAATTTTTCTGCCAGTTCCGCCAGGCTCCAGCCGCTCATTGCACTCACACCGGATGTCTCATGGTATTACCAGTTATTTCCCGGCCGCAGGAGCGGGAGCCGTGGACTGCTTGTTAATCCCTTCAATGACCTTTTTAGTAATGTCCAGTTCCGGGTGGTAAATAATGGCAGAGTGCGCATCCAGCACCAGATCATAAGATTCATCTTTTTCGATTTTGCCGATGGCCTTCTCCAGCCGTGGCGTCAATGCCGAAATCACCTGCTGTTGCATCTTCTTGCTTTTTTCCTGGACGGTCATCGCCAGGCTCTGGTATTGCCGGTACAGGTCATCTCCTTGGGTCTGAATTTTTTTCTTGTCAGTTTCCGACATCACTGAAGCATCTTTACGCATTTTCTCGCCCAATGCATCCAGTTGCTTTTTAATGCTCGCCATGGAATCTTCTTGCGGCTTGATGTCCGCTTTAAAAATTTTCAGTGCACCCTGTGCCGGCTCACTGCTCCATAACGCCACCTGGGGATCAAATATCGCTACCTTCAACCCCGTCGCACCGGCGGCCATCGCCGATACTGGCAACAACCAACCTACCATCAAGGCCACACCCACTGCTTTCATCATGCGCTTTACCACAACCCACCTCCATCCCCATATTTTTATAGAAAACTTAAACAATAGTAGAACACTTGCAAGGAAACTGACACATTCCTTAACCAATAACCTCCTAAAATCCCTGCCCAATCGTAAACTGAAAGATCTGATGCTGATCATCCGGTTGAGAATGCAACGGTTTTGCCACACTGAAAGTCAAAGGGCCAATTGGCGTCAGCCAGGAAAAACCCACCCCTAGTGCGTATCTTATCGCATTTAGCGGTGGATTATCGACTACGTACGGCGAATAATAGGTATCAAATGCCTGTCCAGCATCAAGAAACACCGTCGTACGCATGCTATTGGCCGCTTCCTTGATAAAACTCATGGGCACGACCAGTTCCATCGTCCCATTCACGACGGCGTTGCCGCCGACCACGGAAGGCATCGGATCAGCCATTACCGTTCCCGTCACTGGATCGACATAAGACAGCATATAGGGGCTACGCGGTGCCACCGTATAATCAAGATACCCGCGTAACGAACCGATGCCCCCCGTAAAAAAATTCTTGTAGAACGGCAAATGCTGCGTTCCCCACAGGCCATCACCGTAACCTAGCAACGTATGGAAATGGAGTACCCATTCACCAACCAAGGGAACAAACAGCTGACCGCTATACGTCAGTTTATAGTAGTTGGTCGAATACAGTGGCGACGTCATTTCCAGACTCAATGACTGTGCGGCTCCCCGATCCGGGAACATTCCCTTATTCAGGGTACTACGACTCCAGGAGAGTGTATTGACTTCTGTATCTGCTTCCGGACTGTTGTGGTTCAGGTAGTCCACCACCAGCAGGGCAGGCTGGGTTCCGATTTGGATAGCCGTATGGTCCACCCCGAAGGAAAAGCCTATATTTTGAGTTTCATCAATCGGATAGCTGAAATTGACGTTACCGCCCACCGAGTTGGTCCAGTAAGTGGTCACACTGAGATAAGACGCAAATGTTTTGTTATTGTAGATAGAATACCCGCGGCTGATGCCATCATCACTGTAGTAAGGATTGGTGTAACTGAAGCTGGCTGATTGCGAGATCTGGTTACGAGTGATGCCCAAGGAAATGGAATTACCGGTACCGAACACATTATTCTGGCTTATGTTGGCACTCAAGGTGACCCCCACCGCCTGAGAATAGCCGATACTGGCACCGATAGAACCGGAAGGCTGTTCTTCAACCGTGGTCTGTAAATCGACCAGATCATTGCTACCAGGTACCCGTTCCTTATCAATTTTCACTGTTTTGAAAAAACCCAGGCGCTCAAGTCGCTGTTTGGAAATGTCAATCCGGTCATTGGAAGCCAGTGCCGACTCAAACTGACGCATTTCCCGACGAATGACTTCATCGTCCGTTTTATCATTGCCTTTCACCTCAATGCGCCGGACATAAACACGGTTCTGCGGATTGACGTAAATGCTGACGCTCGCTGTCTTGTGTGCATCGTCCAGGGTGGGCTGACCATTAACCTCTGCAAAAACATAGCCATCGTTACCAATACGTTTGGCCACCAGATCATCACTGGCCGTCAGCAGGCTCTGGGAAAACACCTGGCCTTTCTTAATGAGGATCAGCGGCCGTAACTGGTCCTCAGGCACCGGCAAATCCCCCACCAGTTTAACCTCAGAGACCTTGTAAATACCCCCTTCGTTCAGGTTAATCTCCAGGTAGACCTGCTTGTGATCTGGCGTGATGGTCACTTGTGTAGACATTATTTTGAATGCCGCATAACCCCGATCCAGATACCAGGACTTTATTCGATCCAGATCGCCCCGCAGTTTTTCGCTAGAGTACTTGTCATCGCTTTTAATGAACGACAGCAGATGGTGGATTTTTAGTTGCATCTGATCGCGCAGTACGGATTGAGAATAGGCTTTATTGCCTACAAAATTTATTCCACGGATACTGGCGACCGCCCCTTCGCGTATGGTGATGTGTATTTCAACCCGATTACGGGTTTTCGCCTGTGTCTCGACATCAATATCTGTGGCATAACGCCCCTGAGCAATGTACTGGTTCTGCAATTCCTGCTTGACGTGATCCAGTGTCGATCGCTCCAGCACTTCCCCCTCGGAAAGTCCTGCCTGCTTCAGTCCTTTTAGCAACTCCTCTTTATTGATGGACTTATTGCCCTTCAGCACAATTTTTGTGATATACGGCCGTTCCGAGAAGTGATAAACCAGAACGTCGCCGTCCCGACTGACCTGCACGTCTTCGAAATCCCCGGTTTTAAACAACAGGCGCAACGAATCCGCAATCTTTTCCGGCGTAACCTGATCTCCCGCATTAATCGGCAGCGCACTGTAAACCTGCGTCGTAGAAACCCGGGCCAACCCCTCCAGTCGAATGTCTTTCACCACAAATACTGAATCTGCCGCCACGACGTCGACCGACACACCCAGCACCAGAAACCACCAGCACATGACCCGCAACAGAACGCTACTCAAACCTGACCTTCCCTGAACTAAAGTTAACCAAAATGCTGAAGATCATTGAAGATCACCACGATCATAAGCACCACCATAACGGTTGCTCCGACGGCAACCCCAATATTCTGTACTTCTGCAGATAATGGCCGCCCGCGAATGGCTTCAACACCAAGAAACAACAGATGTCCTCCATCCAGTACGGGGACAGGCAAGAGATTCAATACCCCCAAGCTGACACTCAACATGGCGATTAACGATAACAATGCCTGCCAGCCATACGCCGCTGATGCGCTCGCCACATGTGCAATGCCGATGGGGCCGCTCAAATGTGTCACCGACAGACGTCCCTGCAACAACTTCAGCACCGTCTCTCCGGTCAGTGCAACCACCTGACCCATTTCCGCAGAACCGTTAACAATGCCCTTCCAGAACCCTGGTGGTTCATAAATCAGCAGTTGTTTCGGTGGCCAGATTAGTTCCTGATTCCAGGCCACCCCGGCACCCATCCGTCCAACGGACTGGCCGAGTTCATTACGCCTGGTGTCGGTATGCAACAATACCTGCAGAGTCTGCTGCTGACGCTGCACTTTGATCTGCAAATCCCGACCGGGTGAATGCGTGATTGCATCTGCCCAAGCCGGCCAAGTGGTGAGGATATCTCCATTCATCGACAGCAACAGATCCCCTTTTTGCAGTCCGGCAATTTCTGCCGGGCTACCACGCAAAACTGTGCCAATAACGGGAGGAATCTGTGGCTCTGGCGGCACCCAGCCTATACTGCGAACCGCATCATCATCTATCGCCATAAAATGTTGCAGACGAATCTGATAGTGCTGCTGCTGTAACTGCTGATTTTCCGTGACCACCTGAAGTAAACGGCTATCGCCGATACAGGCCGCTAGCCGCCTATTGATTTCCGACCAGGTGTGTACCGGGTGACCATCAATGTTTACCAGGGTTTCACCAGGGTGCATCGCTGCCATCATGGCGGGGGAATGCGCTATTATCCGGCCAATGACCGTCTTGAGGTGCCATGAAGGCCACATGTTCAGGCCACAGTACAACAGCCAGGCCACTAAGAGATTTATCAACGGACCTGCTGCCGTTACCGCAAGCCGGGCACTGACGGACTTGTTATTAAACGCCTCGTCGCGATCCGCACTGGCCACCGTCGATTCCCGTTCATCGAGCATTTTGACGTAGCCGCCCAGTGGAATCAAGGAGACTCGCCAGTCGGTATGCTGCTTGTCCCGCCAGTTCCACAGCACCGGACCGAAGCCAATGGAAAATGCCAGCACTCTGATGCCAACAGCCCGCGCCATCCAGTAATGTCCCAGTTCATGAATCAGTACCAATGGCCCCAATACTAACAGTGCAGCGGCAAAAGGGGGAATATGCATCAGATTCCTGCTCTGTGTTGATGGATCAGACGGCCTGCCACCTGCCTGGCTTGCCGGTCTGCTTCAATGACCTGTTCCAGTGTCGCCGTCGCTGACACGGGCAACCGATCGAGTGTGGCCGCTATGATAGCCGGGATTGCAGAAAAAGGCGTTTCGTTTTGTAAAAATGCCTGAACCGCCACTTCATTGGCAGCGTTCAGGAGCGTCGGTGCACTGCCTCCGGCAGCCATCGCCTGGCGAGCCAGATCCAGGCAGGGGAAACGCTCCCGATCCGGCGCCTCAAATTCCAGCGTCCCCGTCGTCAGCAAATCCAGTGGAGCCACGCCGGCAACGATACGTTCCGGCCAGGCCAAGGCAACGGCTATCGGCGTACGCATATCAGGATAACCCAACTGCGCCAGTGTGGAGCCATCCTGATAACGCACCAGCGAATGCACAATACTTTGGGGATGTATCCAGATTTCAATCGCCTCAGGCGCTGCATCAAATAACCAGCAGGCCTCGATCAATTCCAGTCCTTTATTCATCAAGGTGGCTGAATCCACTGAAATTTTCGGTCCCATCGACCAGCGGGGATGCCTGACCGCCATCGCAGGCGTCACCTGCGCCAACGCTGCTTTGGACAGTGTGCGAAATGGGCCGCCTGAACCCGTCAATACCAGTTTTTCCACGCCTTGTTCATGCAAGGAACGCCCAGGCTGAGCAAGGCACTGAAAAATCGCACTGTGTTCACTGTCTACCGGCAAGAGTCGGGCGGCCGACTGGCGTACGCTCTGCATAAACAGATCCCCAGACATGACCAGGGCTTCTTTATTGGCGAGCAACACACGCTTTCCAGCGCAGACGGCCGCCAGCGTCGGCTCCAGGCCCGCTGCCCCCACTATGGCCGCCATCACCGTATCAACGCAGGGATCTACGGCCACTTCAATCAAACCTTCCCGGCCAACCAGGATCTGCGTCGCCGCATCTACCGCACCACACTGGCGCAAATATTCACGCTGCTGCCCATCAGCCACCACTACTTTCTGCGGGTGGAACTGACTGCACAGCAGCGCCAGCTGATCCATACGACTATGGCCGGTCAAGGCATAGACCTGATACCGCTCTGGATTCAGAGCGATGACCTCCAAGGTGCTACGGCCCACGGAACCCGTGGCACCAAGAAGACTGATGCGTTGCACTAGAAACCTCCCAACAGCATCCACCCCAGCAAATACACGGGTGCAGCTGCTGTCAGGCTATCGATCCGATCCAGTACGCCCCCGTGTCCCGGGAAGATACGACCTGAGTCTTTAACCCCCGCCGATCTTTTGATCATACTTTCACAAAGGTCTCCAAGTACAGAGGCCAGTACCGTCACCATGGAAAGAGCAAGAAACAGGAGTGCATGTGGCAACGGCATATGCCGTTGCCATACCACCAGCAATTCCAGCACAGTGGTTAACAACAGGCCTCCGAACAGTCCCTCCACCGTTTTACCCGGACTCACCTGTGGTGCCAGTTTATGCCGTCCAAAACGCCGCCCGGCAAAATAAGCCCCAGTATCAGCGCCCCACACCAGCAAAAACAGATAGACCAACCACCCCGTCGACAGGCCTTTCAACATCAGCAAGGCCAGCCAGGTGGGGAACAACAGCCATAGCCCGATCAGCGGCATTATCCACTGATTTTTCCAGGGCGCATGCTGTGGGTACTGAATAACCTGCAGCAGTGCCCCCCCCCATAATAACGCTGATCCGGCAAACCAGAAGACTGAGAAATGAACAACGCCATTACCCGACCCGGCACCAACGCAACCCACACTCACCGCCACGCCCGCCACATAGAGCAGGCGCTGCCACAACGGGTTCCAAACCATCAACCCGGTCCATTCCCAGGCACCCACTATCAGCAAACTACCTGAAAACAGCAAAAACGCATAAGGCGTGTTGCCCAACACACACCAAAAAACGATGGGCAACAGCACCAGAGCGGTAAGAATCCTTTGCTTAAGCACGCTGCATGGCCTTTATCTGTGCAGAAGTCCTGCCAAAACGCCGCTCACGCAGCGCAAAATCTGCCAGTGCCGCCTGTAAAGCCTGCTCATCAAAATCCGGCCAGAGGCACTCGGTAAAATAAAATTCGGCATAAGCCGCCTGCCACAACACAAAATTTGACAGCCGTTGTTCCCCACCAGTACGGATCAGCAAATCAACCGGTGGCAGATCTGCCATACACAGGTAGCGCGCAAATACCGCCGCATCCAGCGTCTCCAGCGCTATCTTCCCAGTCGCCACGTCGTTCGCCATACACAAGGCCGCATGACTGATATCCCACTGACCGCCGTAATTGACCGCAATATTGAGAATCATCTTGATATTTTCGGTCGTTTGCTTCATTGAGGTGCGCATGGTATTCTGTAATTCAGCGTCAAATGCGGAAATATCACCAATAAAACGCAAACTGACACCCTGCGCCTGCAACACTGGCACCCGTTGCTCCAGGGACTGTAAAAAAATGCGCATCAGCCCGTCCACTTCCTCCTGCGGTCGGCGCCAGTTTTCCGAACTGAAGGCGAACAGCGTCAGTACCTGCACGCCGGCCTGCAAGGTCGCTTCTACAATGGTCCTGACCCGCCGCTCCCCGGCTTCGTGGCCTCCAACCCCCACCAGACCATGCGCCTTGGCCCAGCGATTGTTGCCATCCATCACAATAGCGACATGCCGAGGAATCCCTAAAGATTCCGGATCGATATCTGCCGCCTGAGTTATCACTGTTTATACCCGCATCAGGTCGGCTTCTTTAGCAGCGAGTTGTTTATCCACCTCTGCAATAAACCGATCAGTCATTTTCTGGATATCTTCGCTCGCCTTCCGCTCCTCATCCTCAGAAATTTCCTTTTCTTTTTGCAATTCCTTAATATCAGCAATGGCTTCACGCCGGATATTACGGATCCCCACCTTCGCCGACTCCGCTTCATGCCGAGCGATTTTCTGCATATCCCGCCGGGTTTCTTCCGTCAGCGCCGGCAATGGAACCCGAATGACATCGGCAGTAACTGGGTTCAGCCCCAGATCAGCCGTGCGCAACGCCTTGTCAATGGCCTGCACCATTGAACGTTCATAGGGTTGTACCAGCAACGTCCGGGCATCTTCTACGGCAATATTGGCAATCTGTTGCAACGGCGTGTCTGTCCCATAGTAAGGAACCATCACATCTTTAAGCAATGCCGGACTCGCCCGACCCGTTCTGACTTTAATAAAAGCATGCTCAAGCGCTTCCAGCGATTTTTGCATCCGCTGTTCGCTTGCTCGTTTAATCTCCTGAATCATCGCTTTTTCTGTTCCTGTACTCTGCCTGCAATTAGACGCAACATAGTGCCGAGGCATTCGCTGACGATGACTGTCCTCTGCTCCGTTTTTTCTGAGTCCACCTGGCGACCTGCACCAAGCACACCGTCATCCGCCTACCTGACCGGGTCAGTATAAGTGGCGCACTGCGTGAAATCAACGACATCCGAAAAAATGTAAACACCACAACGCCTGCGTTCAGGGCAAAGACGTCGATACCAAGGCATTGCGAATCAGCGTACCCTCACGCTGCCCCAGCAGAACATTCAATAACGCCCCCGGTTTGTTCATGTCAAATACAATCAACGGCATATTATGATCCCGACAAAGACAAATGGCCGTCAAGTCCATGACACCCAGTTTTGCCTCCAGCACCTGATCAAAACTCAACTCCTCGTAGCGTCTGGCGCTTTTATCCTTGAAAGGATCTGCCGAATAAACGCCATCCACTTTGGTGGCCTTCAACACCACATCAGCCGCCATTTCAATGCCGCGCAAACAAGCCGCCGAGTCTGTAGTAAAAAAAGGATTACCGGTGCCGGCGACAAAAATGCACACCTCTCCCGATGCCAAAAAACGTACGGCATTGCGTCGGTCATAATGATCAACAATACCGCTCATGGGAATCGCCGACATCAGTCGGGTGCGTATATTGGCCCGTTCCAGCGCATCACGCATCGCCAGTCCATTCATGACCGTGGCCAGCATTCCCATATGGTCACCGGCCACCCGATCCAGTCCAGCGGCCTGCAAGGCCGCTCCCCTGAAAAGGTTGCCGCCTCCCAGTACCAGACCAATCTGCACACCGATGCCCACCAACTGACCAATTTCCAGCGCCATACGCCCAAGTACGGACGCATCAATGCCAAAATCGGTCTGACCTGCAAGCGCTTCCCCACTCAGCTTCAACAGGATGCGCCGAAATACCGGTTTCTGTTCCGCCATGATTTCCACTGACCTCACACGTACATAACCCGTTTCTGTATCAGCGCACTGGCGCTATGTGCTGCTGCCTGTGCAGCGACATCGCCCGTTGTCCGCCTCATTCACTCACAACCACCTAAGCCTTGACCGCCGCTGCAGCCGCCGCCACTTCGGAAGCAAAATCAACGACTTTTTTCTCAATACCTTCACCCACCTGAAAACGGATAAACCGCTGCACAGCCGCTCCTGACTTCCTGAGCAGGTCACCGACTCGGGTTTCCGGGTCTTTAACAAACCCTTGTTCGACCAGACTGACTTCGGCCATGAATTTTTTCAGGCTGCCTTCAATCATTTTTTCGACAATGGCCTCCGGCTTACCGGACTCTTTGGCCTTGGCGGCATAAATTTCCCGTTCTTTGGCCACCACGTCCGCCGGCACCTGATCAGCGGCAACCACCATGGGGTTAGCCGCCGCCACATGCATCGCCAGATCACGCCCAAGGGCAGCATCACCGCCTTGCAGCGCCAGCAACACCCCGATTTTCAAGCCATGAATATAACTGACGACCAGTTCTCCGTCGATACGTTCCGCCCGGCGCAACTGGATATTCTCGCCGATTTTTTGTACCAGCGCTACTCTGGCTTCTTCAATACTGACCTCGCCCATCGGCAGTGCTGAAATGGCCGTGATGTCCGTTACACCAGCAGTTAACGCCAACTGCGCCACTTGCTGGGAAAATGCCGTAAATCCAGCATCGCGTGCTACAAAATCAGTCTGACAGTTGACTTCTAACAATAGTCCCGAACGACCGTCGGCATTCAGCGCCACAACAATTGCCCCATCAGCCGCAATATTACCCGCCTTTTTGGCCGCTTTCGCCTGACCGGATTTCCGGAGGTTATCAATGGCCAGTTCAATATCGGCCCCGGCTTCCTGCAAGGCTTTCTTGCATTCCATCATGCCCAGACCCGTACGTTCACGCAGTTCTTTCACCAGACTGGCAGTTACTTCAGCCATTACTTTCACTCCCGATTGATTAAGGCAAGACGTTAAAATTCCCAGCGCGCCCCAGACAGTAATTTCCCCTCACTGTCTGACCTGATTCACTGGAAAACTCATTTTTTATAGTGTTGCTTCAGAACTCACTTCAGAACTCACTTCAGAACTCAACGGACTTTTCAGACATTCGTTGGCTCAGGAATTCCGCAAAATCCTGGCCGCGCCCCTTCCGGTTTTCGACCGATCGGAAGCGCCGCCAAAACGATCACATTCTCGTTCCTTGAATGAGGCAGGTATGTCAGGCTTTTTCAGCGTCCGCCCCAACGACACCATCCTCTTCCCGGCCTTCGCGGCCAGCATTTTGGGTCATTGCATATTCTTTGCCTTCAATAATGGCGGTGGCCATGGAACTGACATAGAGATGTACCGCACGAATCGCATCGTCGTTGCCCGGAATCACATAATTGACTCCGTCGGGATCGCTGTTGGTGTCTACTACGGCAATCACCGGTATCCCCAGTTTTCTGGCTTCCGTCAAGGCAATTTTCTCATGATCCACATCAATGATGAACAATGCATCGGGCAACCCACCCATGTCCTTGATACCACCGAGGGAACGATCCAGTTTTTCCATTTCCCGCGCCCTTTCCAGTGCTTCGCGCTTGGTCAGTTTGGCAAATGTACCGTCCTGGGATTGCAATTCGAGATCTTTGAGGCGCTTGATGGACTGGCGAATCGTTTTCCAGTTGGTGAGCATACCTCCCAGCCAGCGATGATCGACGTAGGGCATACCACAACGGGCCGCCTGTTCACGCACCAATCCCGCAGCAGCACGCTTGGTGCCCACAAACAGGACCTTGTTACCACGGCTCGCCAGGCCGTTTGCAAAATTCAGGGCATCATTCAGCGCCGGAACGGTATGTTCCAGATTGATAATATGAATCTTGTTACGCGCCCCATAAATATAGGGCTTCATTTTCGGGTTCCAGAATCGGGTCTGGTGACCAAAGTGTGCGCCTGCCTGCAGCAGGTCACGCATTGCAACGTGTGCCATTTTTAACTCCTGGGTTAGGCCTCCATATATCCCACCCCCCGACCTGTCTACAGACTGACCTCAGACTGATTGCAGGCACCCCGGGAGGTGTGTCGATACATGTGTGGATTCATTGAAAAATCGTTTACACTGTACACTTTACAGCCCGGTTCGAGCCCAAGCGCCGCGCTTTATAACACATTTACTCTCAAACCTCAATGCCATTCCCGACAGAATGGCCCACATGGAGTTGTAATGAGTCTGATCAAGACCCCGGTAGACATTCAGGCGATGCGGGAAGCGGGTCGTCTGGCGGCGGATGTTCTGGTATATATTGCTCCTTATGTGCAGGCCGGGATCAGCACTCTGGAACTGGACCGACTGTGTCATGAATACATGGTCTCCGTTCAGCGTGTCATTCCTGCCCCGCTAAACTATCATGGTTTTCCTAAAAGCATCTGCACTTCGGTCAACCACGTGATCTGTCATGGCATACCTACGGACAAAAAGATCCTGAAAAACGGGGATATCATCAATATCGACATCACGGTTATCCATCAGGGCTACCATGGGGATACCAGCCAGATGTTTCTGGTGGGCGACTGTTCGCCCCTGGCGCACCGGCTATGCAAAGTCAGTCAGGAATGCCTGTACCTTGGCATCGCACAGGTTCGCCAGGGAGCAACGTTGGGAGATATCGGAAACGCTATACAGACCCATGCGCAAGCCCAGCATTTTTCCGTGGTACGCGATTATTGTGGCCATGGTATTGGTAAAGTTTTTCACGAAGATCCGCAGATATTGCATTATGGTCAACCCGGAACCGGCATGGTGCTGCGAGCCGGCATGATTTTTACCATTGAACCAATGATCAATGCCGGTACACATCATACCCGACTTCTTTCCGACCAATGGACGGTGGTAACCCGTGATCATCAGTTATCCGCACAATGGGAACATACATTGCTGGTCACCGACACCGGGGTTGAAGTCCTGACACTCAGGCCCGGAGAAGAGATTATCCTCCCCACCGGTACGGCAGTAGTCACCGGCTAAACCCACCTGCCAGACCCAGAGATCTGAAATCATGCAAATCACTACCCCACTGCTCGACCGTGCGTTACTGGAATCCGGGCAACTCGGCCCGCCGCAGGATCCGCCACAGATTCCAGTGTACCGCACGGCCTTGCGTCAGGCCCAGAACCAGATGTTTTCCCGATTCCGCAAGGGTGAAGATGTCCTGCGGTTACTGCAAGCCCGCTCGGCCGCTGTTGATACCGTCCTGCAACACGCCTGGCTGTCTTTGGCACTCAGCAGAGAGCCGCGGGTAGCACTACTGGCCGTCGGCGGTTATGGCCGGGGTGAACTGCACCCACATTCGGATATCGATGTACTGGTGCTGCACGACCTGCCGATGCTGAATGCAGATCAGGAGGATCGCATCAGTCGGTTTATCACGCTGCTGTGGGATCTGGGACTGGATGTGGGATCCAGCGTTCGTTCCATCATGGAATGCCACAGTTCTGCCCGTACGGACATCACGATTGCCACTAATCTGATGGAATCCAGAACGATAGCGGGAGTTGAATCACTGCGTCTGCAAATGCTTGAGGCCACCAGCGCACAACAGCTCTGGCCCGGCAAAGAGTTTTATTGTGCAAAAACCCGGGAACAGAAAGAACGACATGCCAAACACAATAACACAGAATACAATCTGGAACCCGATATCAAAAATGCACCCGGCGGTCTGCGCGACATCCAGATGATTGGCTGGGTCGTTAAGCGTCATTTCAAGGCCCACACCCTGCACGATCTGGTCGAACATGGTTTTCTCGCCGAGCACGAATACATGCAACTGGATGCCTGTCAGACCTTGCTTTGGCGTATCCGTTTTGCGCTGCATATGCTGACCGGACGCCCTGAAAACCGCCTGCTTTTCGATCATCAACGGCAGGTGGCTGATCTGTTTGGCATGCAGGATGAACCGCGGCAACGGGCGGTCGAACAGTTGATGAAGCAGTACTACCGGGCAGCCATGCTCATTTCAACGCTGAACGAAATGTTGTTACAGCATTTTGATGAAAACATTTTACAGGATCAACTGGAAAATGAGCGTATCTACCCGTTGAATAACCGTTTTCAGTTACGCAACCATCATATTGAAGTCGTGCATGAAGGGGTTTTCCGGCGCACGCCCTCAGCGCTTCTGGAAATTTTCGTTCTGTTGGCCAGTCATCGGGAGATTCGTGGTGTCCGGGCGAGTACGATCCGGCTGATCATGCAACATCTGGATCTGATTGACGATAGCTTTCGTAATGACGTACGTAATACCTCGCATTTTATTGAATTGCTGCGCAGCCCTGATGTGTTGTTCCGCACACTGCGCAGCATGAAACGCTATGGTGTTTTAGGCCGTTATATTCCGGCTTTTGGTGCCATTACCGGACAAATGCAGTACGACCTCTTTCATATTTATACGGTGGATGCGCATACCCTGCTGGTGATTAAAAACATGCGACGTTATCGCTACCGCGACATCCAGGTAAAACTTCCCGTGGTTTCTGAGGTGGCGCAAAATCTGCCAAAAATCGAACTACTCTATCTTGCCGGCCTGTTTCATGATATTGCCAAAGGGCGCGGCGGCGATCATTCCCTGTTGGGCGCTGATGAGGCCATCAACTTCTGTACCCGGCACCGCCTTGGACTGTGGGATGCGCACCTGGTCGGCTGGCTTACCCGCAATCATTTACTGATGTCCATGACTGCACAAAAAAAAGACATCAATGATCCCGATGTCATCAATGAATTTGCCCTCAAAATGGGAGATATTTTACATCTGGATTACCTCTACACCCTCACTGTCGCTGATATCTGTGCAACCAACCCCACCTTATGGAATTCCTGGAGGGCCTCGCTGTTGCGTCAGCTGTATCAGCAAACGCATCGGGCGCTGCGCCGCGGACTGGGTAATCCTGTTGATAAACAGGAATGGATTGAAGAAACCCGAATTACCGCCATGGCTGAACTTGCCAGTAATGGCATCGACGAAACAGCAATGCAAACACTGTGGGATGCCCTGGGCGATGAATATTTTCTGCGCGAATCCGCCAAAGATATTGCCTGGCATACCCAGGCCATTTTACAGCATGGTGATTCCAGCCAGCCCTTGGTACTAATCAGAGAAACTACACAAAACCGCTTTCTTGGCGCCACCCAGATATTTGTGTACACTCAGGATCAACCCAATCTTTTTGCAGCCACGGTCAGTGCACTGGATCAATTGCATCTGACGGTTCTGGATGCGCGTATCATTACTTCCAGTAACCACTTTTCCCTGGATACCTACATCGTTCTTGACGAGCAGAATGAACGGATCGTCGACTGGGCCCGGTTGACGCATATTCAACACGTTATGGGACACACCTTGTCTCACCCGGAACATTTCCCCGACATTGTTCGAAGAAGAACCCCGCGTCAATTACGGCATTTTCAGGTTCGTACCGAAGTCATACTCAGCAACGATATCATGCATCAGGTGACGGTGGTTGAAGTGATCACGCTGGATCGGCCCGGGTTGCTGGCGCGGATTGGCCGCATTTTTATGGAACTTGGAGTCAATTTGCAAAACGCCCGGATCGCCACACTCGGGGAGCGCGCCGACGATGTTTTTTTTCTGACCGACAGGCAGTTACACCCTATCTCTGATCCGGAACTGTGTGCCCGGCTGGCGGAAACCTTGAGAACTCAACTTGATCAGGACAGCTAATGTGAATCCTTATCTCAGCCAATTACAACCCTACCCGTTTGAACGTATGCGTTTGCTGCAACAAGGCCTGACTCCCGCCCAGGACAAGAGCGCTATCGCCCTGTCCATGGGCGAGCCCCGCCATCCGGCCCCTGCATCTGTACTTGAACAGCTGCGTCTGGCCATGGACGGATTTTCCCTGTACCCCGCTACGGCAGGGGGAGAGGAATTGCGTGAAGCCATCGCCCACTGGCTCGTCCGTCGCTTCGCACTCCCCGTCGGTTCCGTAGATGCCTCCCGTCAGGTGCTCCCGGTGAATGGCAGTCGGGAAGCGTTGTTTGCAAGCGTCCAATGCCTGGCACATGCCACTGGCAAACCCTTGATCCTGATGCCCAATCCGTTTTATCAGATTTATGAAGGTGCCGCCCTGTTAGCTGGCGCTCAACCCTATTATCTGCCCTGGCTGGACACCCAGCAATGCCTTCCAGATTATGAGCGTGTTCCTGAATCAGTCTGGCGGCGCACCCAGATTCTATTTCTCTGTAGCCCCGCCAATCCCAGCGGTGCCGTCACCCCGCTGGCACAGCTGCAGCAACTGATCGAAAAAGCCCGGTACTATGATTTTATCATCCTGAGTGATGAGTGTTACAGCGACATCTATCCCCAGGAAGCGGCCCCACCACCTGGGCTACTCCAAGCCGCAGCGGCCATGGGTCTGGCCGATTTTCCTAATCTGCTGGTATTTCATTCCCTGTCGAAGCGCTCAAGTCTGCCCGGACTGCGCTCCGGTTTTGTCGCCGGCGATGCCCGGCTTATTGCCCCTTTCCTGCTGTACCGCACTTACCATGGCTCTGCCATGCCCCTACCCACACAAAAAGCCAGCATTGCCGCATGGAATGATGAAACGCATGTACTGGAAAATCGCCACCTTTACCGCCAGAAATTTCAGGCCGTGGTTCCTTTGCTACGCCCACATTATCCGGTGCATGAACCCGATGCCTCATTTTACCTCTGGTTAAGAACCCCCATTCCAGGAATAGCCTTCACGCTGGGCCTGTGGCAACAACAAAATGTTCAGGTCATCCCCGGCGCTTACCTGGCACGTGAATCTGCGGGCATCAATCCAGGCGAGCATTATGTGCGCATCGCATTAGTGCCAGACCTTGACACCTGTCTTGATGCCTGCCAACGTATGCTATGTTTTTTCCAATCGCTCTAAGGATATCCCTTCTATGACACTGCAAGAACGTATTGAATCCGCCTTCGAACAACGCCTGACCCTCACTCCCGAAAATGCCCCGGCGGCACTGCGGGACGACATCGAAAACGTTTTAGGGCAACTGGATCAGGGCAACCTGCGGGTCGCAGAAAAACAGGGCCAGACATGGCATGTCCATTCCTGGCTGAAAAAAGCCGTGCTGTTATCCTTTCGTTTGACGGATAACCGAGTCATGGCTGCCGGCCAGGAACTCCAGTATTTTGATAAAGTTCCCAATAAATTCAGTGACTGGGGGCACAGCGAATTTCAGCAATCCGGTATCCGCGTTGTACCACCGGCCTGTGTCCGCCGCGGTGCCTATATTGCCAGCAATACCGTGCTGATGCCTTCGTATGTCAATATCGGTGCCTATGTTGATGAAGGGACAATGGTAGACACCTGGGCCACCGTCGGTTCCTGTGCACAGATTGGCAAACGTGTCCATCTCTCCGGGGGTGTCGGTATCGGCGGGGTACTGGAACCCTTGCAGGCCAACCCGACGATCATTGAAGATGACTGTTTTATTGGTGCCCGTTCTGAAATTGTTGAAGGAGTGATCGTCGAAGCCGGGGCAGTCATCAGTATGGGCGTCTACATTGGCCAATCTACCCGTATTTATGATCGGGAACGCGATGAAATACTGATGGGCCGTGTACCTGCCGGAGCCGTTGTAGTACCCGGAGCGCTGCCGGCGGATAATGGGCGTTACAGTCTCTACGCCGCCATCATCGTCAAACGCGTCGATGCGCAAACACGCGCCAAAGTTGGCATTAATGAATTACTGCGCCTAGGTTGAATCCGTTGTTGCTGCCACTTCTCTGCGCAACTGCTCCAGCACCGGAGCGGTTGCCGGACGGCAATGCCTCCAGAGATAAAAAGACTCAGCGGCCTGCTCTACCAGCATACCCAAGCCGTCGGATCGCAGCGTACACCCCTGATCCGTAGCCCATTGCATAAATGCGGTCGGGCGGTCAGCGTACATCAGATCGTAGGCCGCCGCTCCCGATGCCAGCAGCCCTTCAGGCAGGGCAGGCATTATGCCGTGCAAACTGGCGGAGGTCGCATTGATTATCAGATCAAATGCCCCTTGCACCCCCTCATACGTCGCCACCTGCAATTCACCCAGATCGGCCATCTCCTGTTGTAACTGGTGCGCCTTGTCTATGTTGCGATTGACCACAGTCAAACTGGTGGGTTCTGCCTGTAGGAGTGGCGACAGGATACCCCGAGCGGCACCACCGGCTCCCAGCAACAGAATGCGCCGGTTTTTCAAAGCAATCTGCAACCGCTGCAAATCTCTTAACAAGCCCGTTCCGTCGGTGTTGTCGCCCAATAATCGGCCGTCATTACTCCACAACAAGGTATTGACAGCACCCGCACGCTGCGCCCTTTCCGTCAGCACATCGGCCAACTCAAAGGCTTCCTGCTTAAATGGCACCGTAACATTGACCCCCTTGCCCTGCCGCTGCATAAAATCCCGCACAACTGCCGGAAACATTCCTGGTTCCACACAGATCGCCCGATACTGCATGGATTGTTCACATTGCAAAGCAAACAACGCATGAATTCTGGGAGAACGGCTATGTGCAACCGGGTTGCCGAGCACTGCATACTGATCAGATTCAGACATGGCACCAGTCCCTGGGTTGCAGATAATATTCGGTGAGTGCAGCCTCCGGGCTCTGAGGCTCAGGTTGCCACTGATAACGCCAGTGCACTTCATTGGGCAGGGACATCAATATCGATTCAGTTCTACCGCCAGACTGCAAACCAAACAAGGTACCCCGGTCATACACCAGATTAAACTCCACATAACGCCCCCGGCGATACAACTGAAAATCCCGCTGCCGCTGACCATAAGGAGTGGCGCTGCGCCGCTGTAGAATCGGCAGATAGGCTTGCCTATAGGCGGCCCCTACCGATTGCAGCACCGAAAAACAGGTATCCCACCCTGGTTCACAAAAATCATCAAAAAAAACCCCCCCAATGCCTCGGGGTTCTTGCCGATGCTGCAAAAAAAAATAACGATCACACTGGGCTTTCCATTGCGCATAGAGTGCTCCCGGAAATTCGGCCAATGCCTGAGCCGCCGTTTGATGCCAATGCCGACAATCTTCAACAAAACCATAATAGGGCGTCAGATCAAAACCACCGCCAAACCACCATACCGGGTCCTGCCCCTGGCGTAGCACCCGTAAACAACGGACATTCATGTGCGAGGTCGGCGCATAGGGGTTACGTGGATGAATAACCACGGACACCCCCATCGCCTGCCAAGGGCAACCGCTCAGTTCAGGCCGCCTGACGGTGGCCGATGCCGGTAGGGTCAGCCCCTCGACTGCAGAATAATTAACACCACCTTTTTCGACCACCTGCCCATTTTCCAGCACCCGGCTACAACCACCACCGCCCTCGGGTCGTTGCCATGCATCCCGGTTGAAGGGTTGTCCATCGATGGCTGTCAGTTCACGACACACATCGTCCTGCAACTGCTGCAGCCAGCGGCGTGCCTGTTCCCAATTATCCGTCATGTGCCCCTCCTCGTTGGCATTTACCTACCTGCCAGCCACACCATAGCCACCCGGATCTCCCACAAAAAAAGAGCCGGGCAACTGCCCGACCCTGTAATGAAGACCAACGATCACCGGTCTAAATCTAATAATCACCACTATGAGGAGGTTTGGTATCATCGCCCACCTTGATGGGACGCACTGATTTCAACACTAACGCATAACTGGTCTTGTTAAAAATGCGAAATACCATGGCTACTCCCTCAAACTCGTCCGGCAGGCGTACCAGTTCCGTAGTCATGCGATCTTCCACTACAGCCCCATGTCGGTATAACGACACCACATGCCCAGGCTGCATCCCTTCTCTTTGCCCCCGGTTAATCACAATCACATCATTCTGACCTGCATGCATCACCCCACCGAGCACACGAATCACCCGACCCGGCTTCACCTTATCAGCCGCTTTCGGGTAGTACACCGGCACCACAATGCGGCGCTGAATAGGCAACGCCCGATCATTGATCTGTAAACTTTCTCGCATCCGCGTCACTTCAACCGTATTGATATCGTGTGATGTACTGGTATCCACTACATCAACATTACACACATAATCCGCCTGTTCGCCCAGTGGCTCCTGCGTATCCGGATCAATATACTCTCCAGCGGATCGGAACACGGCGTACACCTGGCCCTTGTTCATTTTTCCACGCACATACGCCTGATCCCCTGCCCCCGCCAGCAAGTGCCCTTCACCACCTGAGATGACATACGGTGCCTGTTTCAGGCTGTCGGCATCCACCACCCGACTCTGATTCAAATACGGCAGAATACTGCGTAAAGAGATCGTCGGGATTACATTCGATGACCCAAGATCCTGTACCTCCGGCTCCAGATGTACAACACCATTCACCGCCGTACGATCTTTGCCATTGCTATCACGCCACTGCTGCGCAATCCTATCACAGCCCCCCCCAGGATCCACCGCCAACACCTTTTCACCTTCGATGGTACACAGCAAAATCACATTACCCGGGTAAATCAGGTGGGGATTGGCAATTTGAGGATTGGCCTGCCATACCGCAGGCCACGACCAGGGATCTTTCAGGAAACGGCCAGCGATGCCCCACAGCGTATCCCCCTGTTGCACCGTATAACGTTGTGGGGCCTGATCCCGGATTTCATCTTGAACCTGCGGCTGAGCTACTGCCCATGCCGATATCAGTGCCCACACACCTACCAGCCATTTGCCTTTCATCGCCGTTCCTTCATCAACAAATCACGCACTCAACACCGCTGCGTCCACCAATGCTCAGAATCATGGTCAGACTCAGCCCTTGATACCACTGCACACAAGAGGCCACACCGCACTACAGTCTAGCAGTACCTCCAGACGTATCTAGTCACATCCCTCATTCTGCGTAATTATATCGGCTTGCTCCCATAACTGCTTTCAGGCTTGCGCGGCGGATCAGCAGTCACATCCGGAGGCACCTCCTGAATTTTCCCACCCGACTGTAAAAACCGCTGTATCTGCTCCTCCATTTCGCGGCGCAGTGACTCTTTGGCTGAAACCGTCAGTTGCTCCGCTTCCTCCAGTTCGGTCAGATGCCGACCTTCTTCTTCCGTGGCTGCTGCGGTACCCGTTTCAACATTTCCAGACGCTTCCACATCCATTTCTTCTGAACCGGAATCTTCCTGATCGCCATCGGCAAAATCATCAAAATCATCAGACATACTGCCCCCTTGTGCATAAGTGCGAATTGCCGAACCAACAAACAGCTAACTACTATAGTGTACTGTCTATTGCGATTTATAGTCCAAGCAAAAAAAAAATCCAGCCTTACAGCGACAGTCGCTGCAATAATTATCGTAACCATTGATTCCAGAAAAAACCTGCTGATTATTTTCAAGGGTTAAGCGGCATTTGCTGATTCAGCCGGTGGCGCAAATCAGCAAAAAAAACAGCGGGATTGGAAACAGACGGGGAGTCGCCCTCACTTGATGCTTTCCATTTCGGGTGAAGGCGACCATTGTACGGTGTTAACCTGACTCACTCCCTCCGGAGGATGATTCCCCCGGCATGACTCCTTAATCCTCGGACAACGAGGGATCGACATACCCTTTTGGTAGCATGTGCGCTATCCCCTTGTGACAATCAATACAGGCCTCGTCTGTTTTCATGGCCTGCAGATGATGGGAAGCCGCATCAGGGGTTTGGGTACTGGTGGTCATGGCGGGATAACTGTGGCAGTTCTTGCATTCCTGGGATTTATTGGCTTTCATGCGCGCCCATTCATCTTCTGCCATTTCAAGGCGATGGTTCTGGAATTTTTCCCGAGTATCGACTTTGCCGGTTATTTTTGCAAAGACTTCCAGACTGGCCCGCATTTTACGGCGCATTTTGGGGATCCATTCGTGCGGTACATGACAGTCTGAACAGATGGCTCTCACTCCCACCGGGTTCTGATAATGAATGGTTTTTTTGTATTCCGGATAAACATTGTCTCGCATTTCATGACAACTGATACAAAAGTTAAGTCTGTTGGTGGCTTCAAGCCCGGTGTTAAATCCCCCCCAAAAAACAATACCCGCCGCAAACCCGGCACCCAGCAAAGCCAGTAGTGAATATTTTGCACTGGGTTTTTTCAGGACTTGCCACATCTGGTCTAACCACCGGATGATTCGTGTTTCTCT
The DNA here is from genome assembly GCA_021781515.1 of Pseudomonadota bacterium. Classification (GTDB taxonomy): domain Bacteria; phylum Pseudomonadota; class Gammaproteobacteria; order Pseudomonadales; family Moraxellaceae; genus JAJXWR01. Next base: position 4,471 of record JAJXWR010000024.1, on the reverse strand, counting down.
GAATGTGCTCATGTTGACGTACCTCTTTAATGTGACAGCCATTTTATAGATGACTGTGCATGCTGTTATGGCTGCGCTTCCTGCGCTCTAATCATCCCTTTAGAAAAGGAGGAGTGCCTGATTTGTGTCCATGTTGCCGTCTGAACTGACACCACACGCCGTTCAATGCTCAACATTATTCACAACCTCATTCGCAACACTCCTCCCACACCGCTCCAGACCTGCCTGTCTCCCGCGTGTACTGATTCTCAGAACATGATCTGGGTATTCAGATACAGGTAGTTGTTATCCGCTGCATTCCTTCCGGGAACATAGTTGTACTGTGCCCCATTGAAATCCGTAAACACGGTGTAACGCAGCAGGACTTTGATTTGCGGAATCGGCAGATAATCCATTTCCAGTGCATAACCTCGGGTCAATGGATTGTTGCCGAAGTAATCCATCACCGGATCCTGAGAGGAATACAAACTACTGGATGAGGAACCTGTGGTCACAAAATACTGCACTCCACCGCCCCATTGACGTTTAAAGTGATAAATGGCATCCACCCGATAGGTATTCAATACCGTACCGACGTTCCCATTGCCAGCGTTTGGAGACTGGTTTTCATGAATAGCAGTGGCGTGCGCTGAAAAAGTGTGGTCACCTTTAATATACTGGTACGAGGCATCTGCACCAACATCTCGCAGTGATATGGTTCCGGCAGATGGATTGACTGGATCCACATCGGGTTTTCCTGCCAGACCGAATCCACCAATCTCAAAACTTTGTGTTCCGGTTTCTTTTTGCAGTCCCAACCGCCAGTAGGGTGCATAATCCTGTAACACTGTCGTGAAATCGTTGCCGGCCGTTACTCCACGCAGATAATTGTTTTTCGTATTGCGGTAAACCCCTGCATCCGAATAAACCAGATCATCCCAGAGTTCAGAAGACGACTGCACCACCAGTTCACGGAACGAGCCGACCGGTGTGCAGCCTACTTCTGAACGGTCAGCGTCAGCAATCCTATACACGACACGCCGCAAGCTGCTGGAATTGCTCAGAAGTCCACAGCACGAAGCTGCGTCGCAGCTAGAGTTGCGTCACAGTTGCATGTACGGCATCATGTAACCTAACATGCAACCAATGGAGGTCATCATGCCATCAATACACGAATCGACCGACAAGGTAGCGCGTCACCGCGAGCGTATGCGTGCTGCTGGGCTGCGCCCTGTCCAGTTTTGGGTGCCGGATACCCGCTCGCCTGAGTTTGCGGTGCAGGTGCGGCAGCAGTGCCAAACCCTCAAGGGCGACCCGGCAGAAGCCGAGGTTTTGCGTTTCACCGAAGAGGCGGCAACCCACGTTGAGGGTTGGGAATGATGCAACGAGGTGATTTGGTCACTGTTTCTCTGCAGGGTGACTACGGCAAACCGCAGCCGGCCTTGGTCGTTCAATCCGACCTTTTGACGGATTTGGAAAGCGTTGTGCTCTGCCCGGTCACAAGCGATTTGCGCAATACCTCATTTCGCGTGACCGTGGAGCCAAATCCCGTCCATGGATTGCGCACGCTTTCGCAGGTCATGGTGGACAAACTTTCAACGCTACCGCGTACCAAAATCAGCGAACCATTTGGCCGTCTCGACGAAGAGAGAATGAAGACGGTTGATCGTGCATTACTGCTGGTCGTCGGCGTAATCTGAGTCACCGATGGCCTTGTCCGTCAAACGATCATTAGACGGCGGAACAGGACACTGTCTTGCACGGATGCGCTGCATAAAGCTGGTTGTGAGCGGATTTTTGCGGACATGATTTCCGGGGCCAAGACCGACCGGCCCGGCTTGGCCTGCCATTTACCCACAAAATTGCTGTTCCATCTGTCTGCTACGCAGATACCCTGCGCACAACATGTGTAGTTGGGCATAGCCACGCCACATCATTTGATGTCCCGGCGGTAAGTCCGATTGGCGAGCGATGTATCCACCCCGTTGATCTACCAGTAGAACCACAGAGCCCAAGTGTTAAAGGCTCGTCATTTTTTTAGAATAAGCGGTGAATACCTCGACTTCATGGTCAGAGAACAGTATTTCGGCCGGTAACTCCGGATAGTTTCTACCCAGCAGGGTCACGAGCATAATACGCCAGGTGCGATCACGAAATTAATTGCCAGCGCCCGTTTGAGTCGCTCGGCTGTTTTATGTTGCAAGTCTTCAACCTTGCTAGCACTTTTGAAAACACGGAGCCAGTCCTCAATGCGCCAGCGCAGGCAATACCAAAGACACATTGGTTTCGACAATGTGCCTGTCAGAGGATTCAGCTTGTCTCCCCTGCAAGTTTTAAGGTTTCGTCAATAAGCGCCTGCGAAATGCGGTAGCCATTCTTCTGCATTTGATCCAGCACCGGAGCGATGCACTCAATCTTGCCGATGCGCTTGGCTTGCAGCAGCACACCCAACACGCCGAACAACGGAATAACCTGGCGCATTGCCGCTTGACGACCACAACGTTCATCTATCAGCACACCGCACCCCATCGCTTGAGCCAAACTCAGCGCCTGCGCCTCTCCATCGTCAAGATAAGCGGTCATAGCAATATAGGCAGCATCATCACGTCTAGGATGAACCTGCGCATGAGCCTGTACAAAGGCAACAATATCGGCTGCACCCAGACGTGAACGATCCGCTGTAGTTTCGTCCAACACCACCTGTGGAATGTGAATAGCATCAAAAACCGTAACAAGCAGTTTCAGCTGACCACAACCGGCCAGTGCGATCAGTGGCCCAGAATCAGACACGATAACAGGTCGACTCATTGCACAGCATCGAAAGATGCTAGTTCCTGTACCAGTTCTGCCGGTTCGTAATCAACTACAGCAATGCCCTGTGCACTTAGATGCTCCAGAAATTGCGGCAGACTCATCCTCGCCAGCTTGGCAGCTCGTACAGAAGTGATTTCGCCGCTCTTAAACAAGCTAACAGCCAACGCCGTATGAACGCCCATCTGAAGCAGATCATCGGTAAAGGGAACACTAATGAACAATGGCTGTCCGTGGCGGGTGACGAGTGCAAGCCTCCCCTCTTCAGCCTCACGACTGAGGTCACCAGAACGTTCTCGCAATTCACGAATGGTAAATACATGCATGCTGGCAACTCAATTTGACCCCCTTAGTTGTGGCACAAAAAACAACTTTAGTCAAGATCAAGCCCTCGATCATACAGGGTAAATTTGTTCCATCCATCAGAGCCACATGATGAAGACCATTGCCTGGTAATTGCTCTGCCGACGAGGATTATTTGACGAGCTTAGGCGACTGAATTTCGAGAAACATCCATCAGGACGATGCAAAATTTACTGATATTACATCTATTGTGCGTCTATGTTGAGAATAATTCATGGGTACTCACAACTCGATTTAATCATGCGAAAGCAGGTTGCTTCACCGATTTTTTGGTCATGCGCAGCGCAGGTAGTCAAACACGAGATGCGTGTTGCGATTAAGATGATTTGATGGGATCAGGCCAACTGGCATCACCATGAGTACCCGATACAAGAAGGCTGTCATTGACGATGTTTCAGCACGTAATATTGACAAAGGAACAGAGACGAACCTACTCGACTTGTTTGATTGCGCAATGAAATCCATCGCAAGCACACTGGTGTGCGAAGCCAAGTTCAGCACGACCGATTTCGCCACAGCAAAAGATTGCGATTGCGAGGGATTCGCCTTGATGTCATCTGCCACCTGGAGTAGCCTTCCTCAGTCTGTCGTCTTGGGCACATCCCAATCGGACTTTCTTGCTTCGCCGGTTTGATAGAACTGCTTGACCCACTTCACGTATTTTAGAAAATCGCTATTCTCAGTTGCTAGCCGGTTGGCCATGTCCCAATCGATTTCGTCCCTCTCGCGGGCCGGAATCAAGACTTGACTTTCTGCCGGGTTGTCGGCATCCAATTTGATCAGGCCGATTCCATGGGCTGCAAACAGCATATGCAGTTCCTTGAGCGTGTCCTGGCCCTCGATCTCCGCTGCGACCAGATAGCCGAAGTTTGCCCAAGACGAGTTGGAAACTGCCTGAAAAAAACATTCACGAACGTTCGATCGGTTGATCAGCAACTTGGCCTCAAATGACCACAACTTGGTGCGCTTGTCGGAATACTGTCTTACGCAGTCCCTCACCTCTTGGCTCCACTCAGCGCCCAAGTCCTCCATCCCAACCACGTCTGGGTACAGCCAACGGTTGCCATTTGGCCCTCGTCTATTCGATGAACATTTCTCATTGATTCGCTTGGAGTAAACGCCAAATTCCTCCCACAGAAACAGCGAAAGCTGTGGGTACATCGCATGTTCACCCATCGCCTGGCTACCAGCTGTGACCGCCGGTGAAGAAATCGAGAGAAATGGCCGGTTTAAAAACCGATACTGGCAGGGTCATGTTCCAGTACTTTAGCGGTGTTGTACGATGGTATTGTGTAGCAGATTTCATTCGAATAACAGG
>JAJXWR010000121.1 GCA_021781515.1 Pseudomonadota bacterium | reverse complement strand
CGTTGATCTTCTCAACCGACTCTTCCTCTCCACTCTCAACTCGCTTACCGCTCATCAAGAGGCGTGCATTCTACGCTTTCTTTACCGCCTGTCAACAGTTTTTTTATCCTGTTTTCATCCGGCTTTACTTGCGTCCCGAAACTTTTTTTCTTGGATTTCACCAAGACCTTCTGCACCGGGAAATGAATTCTACGTGAGTTTGCTGGGGTCGGTCAAGAACTTTCTTACAGTTTAATGGCAAAAACGTTGCAGTTTTTTGAATATTCGCAGTAACCCCAACAACAGCCCCACCAACAGATAGGGCCAGAATCCAGCAATACTGAGTTTTTGCACCCAAGAGCCATGCAACAGCGCCAAAGCCGCCGCCGGATATATCAGTTGGTGAATTGCCAGCCAGCGCCGCTTCAGGCGGCGCTGGCTGGCCTTAGTGGATGTCAGCGCCAATGGAAGCAATAACAAAAACGCAGTGAATCCCACGAGGATATACGGCCGTTTACGGATTTCTTCGCCCAGATGTCCCCAGTCGGCACCTAGCATAAAAACAATGTAAGCCAATAAATGCAACACGCTATAAAAAAAAGCGGTCACACCGAGCGGTCTGCGCCACTGCGTCCAGAACCCTTGCTGAGTCCACCAGCGCAGGGGCGTCATCGTTAATGTCAGCAACAGCCAGCGAATGGCCCAACTGCCCAGTTCATTAACCAGTTCTTTTGCTGGATCCGGCCCCAATTGTCCAGTGCCAATGTGCCAGCCCACCAACACTACTGGAAAAACCCCCAGTAACCAGGCAAAGGTCGGTGATTTACAAAAAATGATCGTTTTTGCAGGGAAATTCATGGCTGATCAATAAACTGGCGCATGGTCTAAAAATTACGCCGTAAATCCATGCCCTGATACAGCGGTGCCACGCTGGCATAGCCGTTAAACATCAAGGTGGTCCGCCAGTTGGGCTCCCACAAGGTTGCCGGCAAACGCCGCTCGCGGGCCTGTGACCAGCGCGGATGATCCACCGCCGGATTGACATTGGCATAGAAGCCATATTCGTGTGGAGCCATCGTCGCCCAGGTGGTCTGCGGTGGTGCGGCCACAAACTCAATAGCAACAATGGATTTAATCGACTTAAAACCATACTTCCACGGCAACACCAGACGCAGGGGCGCCCCATTTTGCGGCAATAGCGCCCGCCCGTATAACCCGATCGCCAACATCGCCAGCGGGTGCATCGCCTCATCCAGACGCAGCCCCTCGACATAGGGCCAGGCCAGCCCGGCATGGCGTTGACCCGGCATCTCCTCAGGCCGGTACAACGTGGTAAACCGTACATACCTGGCCGCCGATTGTGGTCGCAGTCTTTTGAGCAGGCTACCCAGGGGAAACCCCAGCCAAGGAATAACCATCGACCAGGCTTCAACACAACGAAAACGGTACACCCGGTCTTCCAGTGCAACGGGTTTCAGAATATCTTCCAGGGTATAGTGTCCTGGTAAATCACAAAGGCCACTCACCTTTACGGACCAGGGATCCGTACTCAGACGGTAGGCTTCGGCGAGCGGATCTGTTTTTTCCAGTCCGAATTCATAAAAATTGTTATAGCCGGTTACATCCTTAAACGGAGTCAAGGAATCCGTCGTGGTCACTTCTCTGGTTCGAGTCCCGTGCAGGCGATTGTTCATCCAGGCAGGAACCGAGTAGGCGGCCTGTGCCGACCAGGGCAGTGCCGCTACCCCAACACCGAGTAGCGCCAGTTGCCCCAACCACTGCCGTCGCTGTAGATAAATGGTTTCAGAGGTGATTTCACTGGGACGGACTGCTGCTTCATTTTTCTGGCAACCCGACATGACATTCCCCTTCCAGCACTTATTGCGTTCAGGTGGCGACTTGTTTGCGGCGATTGCGTCCCCATAGTGCCGCCACTGGCCCGGACAGCGCATAAACGATCGTGACTGCAAGTATGCCAATCGGCAAATCCGAGGCCACGGCGCAGATCACAAATACCGCCGGCAACATCATGGCAAAAGGGACACGTGAACGGTCGAACTCCTTGAAACTGTAGTAGCGAAAATTACTGATCATGAAAAATGCGGTAAGAACAGTCAGCAGCGCTATAGCCACGGCAACCCATGGCACATGGACGTTGACACCGTTATCAACGCCTGCCCATACCAGACTACAAATCACCGATGCCGCCAACGGGCTGGACAGACCAATAAAATAGCGTTTATCCACCTGGCCGATCTGTACATTAAAACGTGCCAGACGAAAAGCAGCGGCAGCGGTATAGACGAATGAAGCCATCCACCCCAGCTTTCCCAGCGATTGCAGGCTAAAACTGTAAACAATAAGTGCAGGAGCCACACCAAAAGACACCATGTCAGAGAGCGAGTCATACTCCGCACCAAAGGCACTTTGGGTATTGGTCATACGCGCCACCCGACCGTCCATGCCATCGAACAGTGCCGCTACAAACACCGCTAAGGCGGCTTTGTCATAAATCCCTTTCATCGCCGCAATAATGGCATAAAACCCGGAAAACAACGCCGCTGTGGTAATCAGATTCGGCAGCAAATAAATGCCCTTGTTACGTACCGTCTTGCCACTTTCCTCCCGGTCTTCCTCCTCGACTTCAAAAGTCAGTCCCGCATGATCGTCCACATCTTCCAGCACCACTGGCTCACTGTCCCTTTCCTGCATGACTTATCCTCAAATTGCTTCTGTTCATTCTAGTGCACAATGACCAATGTTCCATCCCGTCAACACAGCAACAGTGCCACCCAGTCCTCTAGATCCTGTCACGCCGGAACCCGACGTAATGCCGGGTTCCGGGACTTTTCTTTCAGGCCGTGCGCTGGTACAGATTCAGTTGCGTGACTGATCCACCAGTTTGTTCTTGGCAATCCACGGCATCATGGCGCGCAACCGGGCACCCACCACTTCCACCGGATGCTCAGCCGTCAAACGGCGACGTGCGGTCATTTCCGGATAATTCATACGCCCTTCCAGAATAAACCGCTTGGCATATTCACCATTTTGAATATTTTTCAGGCATTCCTGCATAGCGGCCCTGGACTGCTCGGCAATGACCTTGGGACCGGTCACGTATTCGCCATATTCCGCATTATTGGAAATGGAGTAATTCATTGTCGCAATGCCGCCCTCATACATCAGATCTACAATCAGCTTTAATTCATGCAAACATTCAAAATAAGCCATTTCCGGTGCATAGCCTGCTGCCACCAGGGTTTCAAACCCAGCCTTCACCAATTCTACGGCACCGCCACACAACACAGCCTGCTCACCGAACAAATCCGTTTCCGTTTCCTCACGAAAGGAAGTTTCAATCACCCCGCCCTTGGTGCCGCCATTGGCCGCCGCATAGGACAAGGCAATGTCACGGGCCCGTTCACTGCGGTCCTGATACACCGCAATCAGCGTCGGCACACCACCACCGCGCAGGTATTCGGAACGTACCGTATGCCCCGGCCCCTTGGGTGCAATCATGATGACATCCATATCGTGGCGGGGAACCACTTGGTTATAATGCACATTGAAGCCATGCGCAAACGCCAGGACAACCCCCTGTTTGCCATGTGGCAGCACCACGTCCTGATACACCTGAGGAATATTTTCATCCGGCAGTAACATCATGATCAGATCCGCATCAGCAACCGCCTGATTCATCTCTGCCACTTTAATTCCCGCCGCTTCCACCTTGGCCCAACTGCCCCCCGTCCGCCGCAAACCCACCGTGACGTCTACCCCGCTTTCCTTGAGGTTCTGCGCATGCGCATGCCCCTGGGAACCGTAGCCAAGAATAGTCACTTTCATCCCGCGGATAATTGAAAGATCAGCATCCTGATCGTAATAAACTCGCATAACTACCTTCCTCTGAAAACCACTGTGTGTAATTTAAACCTGAGTCCTGAACCTTAAGCGTTGCGCAAATACCTGCCGCTAGACACTGAGTATTTTTTCACCACGAGCAATACCGGAAACCCCACTGCGAACCACTTCCAGAATGACCGTTTCCGACAAGGCGGCAATGAAAGCATCCAGTTTATCAGAAGGCCCAACCAGTTGCAGCGTATAGACACTCGGGGAGACATCAACCACTTGCCCGCGAAAAATATCACAGGTACGTTTCACCTCTGCCCGTAGTGCCCCTGTCGCCTTGACCTTGATCAACAAGAGTTCCCTTTCGATATGTGCCCCTTCCGTCAAATCCACCACTTTGACCACTTCCACCAGTTTATTCAACTGTTTGGTAATCTGCTCAATTTTCTGATCATCGCCGAGTGTCGTCAGGGTCAGCCGCGACAGCGTCGGGTCGTCCGTTGGCGCTACCGTCAATGTTTCAATGTTGTAATTACGCTGAGAAAACAGACCGACCACCCGAGACAACGCACCCGCCTCATTTTCCAGCAATACCGAAATTATGCGTTTCATCATGTGCGCTCCGTTTTACTCAACCACATATCCCGCATGGATCCATCCCGCACCTGCATCGGATAGACATGCTCCGCAGGATCCACATAGATGTCCATAAATACCAACCGGTTTCGCAGACTCATGGCCTCACGCATCCGCTCTTCAAGTTCACTCAATTGGGTAATCTTCATGCCCACATGCCCATAAGCCTGTGCCAACTGCACAAAATCCGGCAAAGATTCCATATAAGAATGCGAATGCCGGCCATCGTAAACCATGTCCTGCCACTGTTTCACCATGCCCAGTGCCTGATTGTTCAGGGTAATGATCTTGACTGGCATATCATACTGCAAACAGGTGGATAACTCCTGAATATTCATCTGGATAGAGGCTTCGCCGGTCACACACACCACCGTTTCTCCCGGTTTCGCCAACAGACATCCCATGGCCGCCGGCAAACCAAAGCCCATCGTCCCCAGTCCTCCCGAGTTGATCCACTGTCGGGGACGATCATATTTATAATACAGTGCCGCAAACATCTGATGCTGGCCCACATCGGAACAAACAATCGCCTGCCCCTGTGTCACCCGGTACAGGGTTTCAATCACTGTCTGTGGTTTGATGACCTCCCCTTTCTGCTCATAACGCAAGCCATGGTAAGTGCGCCATTCCTGGATCTGCCGCCACCAGCCTGCCAGTGCCTCTGCATCGGGCCGGGGGGTGTCCAGTTGCCGTAACAGCCCCAGCATTTCTTGCAGCACCGGCTCTACCGCCCCAACAATCGGCACATCTACGCGCACTGTTTTGGAAATTGAAGCCGGATCAATATCTACATGGATAATGCGGGCCTGCGGGCAAAATTTACGGGTATTGTTGGTGACCCGATCATCGAACCGTGCCCCTAACGCCAGCACCAGATCCGCATGATGCATCGCCATATTGGCTTCATAAGTCCCGTGCATCCCCAACATTCCCAGACACTGGCGATCGCTGCCCGGGAACCCCCCAAGCCCCATCAACGTCTGCGTCACCGGAAAATCCAGTAAATGCGCCAGATCAGTCAACACCGCTGACGCCTCCCCCTGAATCACCCCACCACCTGCATAAATCACTGGCCTTTTCGCCTGAACCAGTTCCTCTACCGCTTTTTTGATCTGCCCGGAGTGTCCCCGTCCCACCGGCACATAGGAACGCATACGGATTTTTTGTGGGTATTCATAAGGAAATTTATCCCCCGGGTTGGTACAGTCTTTGGGAATATCAATGACTACCGGCCCCGGGCGCCCCGTCGTAGCGATATAAAAGGCTTTTTTGATAATCAGCGGTATTTCTGCAGCCTGACGTACCTGAAAACTGTGTTTCACAATGGGCCTCGATACCCCAATCATGTCCGTTTCCTGAAAAGCATCTTCACCAATGAGGTGCGTGGCCACTTGCCCGGAAATCACCACCATGGGAATAGAATCCATATAGGCCGTGGCGATTGCTGTCAACGTATTGGTGGCTCCCGGACCGGAGGTCACCAACACCACGCCGGCCTTTCCGGTTACTCGGGCATAGCCATCGGCCGCATGCCCCGCTGCCTGCTCATGCCGTACCAGAATATGCCGCAACCGGTTTTGTTTAAACAACGCATCATAAATATGTAAGACCGCACCACCCGGATAACCAAAAACCAGTTCCACGCCTTCATCAACCAGCGCACGCACCAGCATTTCTCCACCCGACAACAATTCTGCACCTGACAATGATTCCACGACGACACCCTCGTAACGATAGATAAAACCTCAAACACAAAGGTTCAAATTTATTTTCCCGCAAAAACAGTACAACACATTCAGGGCTGATGGCCAGATTAGCGCTCCTGACAATGATCGTTCTCAATCAGGTCCAGAGGCACTGCATGAAGTTCCATGGGTGTAAAACCTCAGCGGGGGGCACCACAAACATCGAGACCGTGCAAGGATGGCTTCACGCCTCTCGATGGACAAACAAACGATCATTGTTTATGACTGCGATACTATTGTCAAGCCTGCAATTTCTGCCACGGAACCCTACGTAGCCAGCGGGCGTAGCAAACGAGCGACTGGCAGTGACTACCGATCACTCCACATCAGCAATCAGTGTGCAAAGCGCAGTAGCCACCTGAAGCTCCTGCTGAAAAAACCGCCTTCTCACCCAATCGGTTCAATCACTCTGCGAATGAATCACTCCCCCTCCAAGACAGTGCATTCCCTGATAAAAAACCACGGACTGCCCTGGACTGATGGCGCGTTGCGGTTCAGCAAATTCCACTTTCCAAAGGGCATCAGGTTGATCCGCTGCGTCTGGAGCCTGCAACCGGGTCACCCGCTGATCCTGTTGCCGATAACGGATTTTAGCCGTAATGGGCTGATTTTTCTCAGGGGACTGGATCCAGTGCATTTCATTGGCCCATAACGCCTGGGCATACAGTCCCGGATGATCCCCCTGGCCCACGACCAACACATTGCGTTGCACATCCTTTGCCAGTACATACCATGGCTCTGCCTGCGCCCCTCGTCGCCCCCCAATACCCAAGCCTTGCCGTTGGCCTTCGGTATAGAACATCAAGCCCTGATGTTCTCCCAGACATTGACCTTGCGGCGTTTCAATCATTCCCGGCTGTGCCGGCAGGTAACGCCGGAGAAACTCTGCAAAGCGCCGTTCCCCAATAAAACAGATCCCTGTTGAATCTTTTTTTTGCGCTGTTTTGAGACACAGTTGTTCTG
>JAJXWR010000023.1 GCA_021781515.1 Pseudomonadota bacterium | reverse complement strand
TTCGAATGAACGGATATTACCGGGAAGAATGAAAAAAGTCCAGAAAAAATACTGCAATTTTGATTTTTCCCGGAATTATAATGGGAACAAATTTACCCTGGGGGTGTTAGTGATGGAGACTAGGAAGTATTTCGTAATTGGAGGTCGTGGTTATCTAGGTACGAAATTATTTGCCTCGATTCCAAAAGGAATCATTGGTTTGCGTACTGCATCCTTACCGTCCGAGGGTTTTATTCGTTTGCGTCTTGAAGTTCAACAGGATGTCGCTGATCTGCCGATTAATGAAGGCGATATTGTTTTTTTAACTGCTGCAATTTCGGCACCAGATGTTTGTGTTCAAGAGTATGATAGAGCATGGGCTGTCAATGTCACTGCTACTATTCAGTTCATAGAAAATATGATTGCCCGTGGTTGTCGGGTGCTTTTTTTTTCCAGCGACACAGTCTATGGAGAATATGTAAATGCATTCGAAGAGCAAGCTAGTTGTAATCCGGCTGGTGAATATGCAGCAATGAAGTATGAGGTTGAGAAACAATTTGCCGGGAACCCTTTGTTTAAATCAATTCGTCTGTCTTATGTTTATTCTTGTGAGGATAAATTCAGTAGCTATTTGGCTGGGTGCGCAGAACGAAACGAGGAAGCCGACTTGTTTCATCCGTTTTTTCGTGCGATTGTTCATAGGGATGACGTTGTCACTGGTGCCTTGGGTCTAGCTGAGAAATGGTATGATATTCCTGAGGGTGTCATTAATTTTGGTGGCCCACAAGTGTTGTCGAGGATCGATTTTGCCGAATGCCTTCGTAAAACATACTTACATAATTTACGCTTTAAAGTAACTGAACCCGGGGCCGACTTCTTTAGAAATCGGCCCCGCATTATTTCTATGACATCACCAGTTTTTGCCAGACTTCTTGGACGGCAACCGAAAGCACTTTGTGATGCAGCTCGCCTAGAGTTACCTTTTTTTAATCTCAAGAGGATGTTATGACAAAAAAATTATTAATAACTGGAATTACCGGACAGGTTGGCTCGCAGCTTGCTGATTGGGTACTTGAGCATTCCTCATACGATATTGTCGGCATGATGCGATGGCAGGAACCGATGGATAACCTCTATCATCTAACTGACCGGATCAATCGTAAAGACCGTATAAGTTTGAACTATGCCGACCTAAATGACTACTCGGCTCTTGCTCGCATGATTAAAACGGTCAGGCCGGATTATATTTCGCACTTGGCTGCGCAGTCTTACCCGAAAACATCATTCGATATTCCGATAGAAACTTTACAGACCAACATCATTGGTACAGCCAATTTGCTTGAGGTCATCCGTCAGATGAAGGAAGGCGATGGTTACAACCCAGTAGTTCATGTCTGCTCATCAAGCGAAGTCTATGGGCGTGCCTGTCCTGGAATTCCCCTTGCGGAAGACACTCCTTTTCATGGAGCGAGCCCATACAGTATCAGTAAGATTGGAACCGATTATTTGGGGCGTTTCTACGGAGAGGCCTATGGTTTGCGTACATTCGTAACACGTATGGGTACGCACTCTGGTCCACGCCGCAGTGACGTTTTCTTCGAGAGTACCGTGGCGAAACAAATTGCGCTGATCGAGTCAGGCTACCAGAAACCTGAAATTCGCATCGGCAATCTTTCCAGTACTAGAACTTTTCAGGATGCGCGAGATGCTGTCCGGGCCTATTTTCTTTTGTTGGAAGCAAGCGCTCAGGGCAAGATTCCCTGTGGTGATTATTTCAATATTGCAGGTGAAGAGGCTTTCCAGTTACCTACAGTGATTGAAATTCTACTCGAATTGAGTACTTGCAAAGATATAAAAGTTGTGACTGATGAAGATCGCTTGCGACCAATCGATGCTGATTATCAGATGTTTGACAATACGAAGATTCGTATGGCGATTGATTGGAGGCCAGAGATTCCTGCAAGAAAAATGTTTAAAGATTTATTGAATCACTGGCGCAACGAAATTGCCAATGGTCGTATTCCTTTGAATCGTTAGTCGGAGCGAAATGATGCCAACTTTTCGCGCACGTGCGCCTTTACGACTCGGCTTGGCCGGTGGCGGCACTGACGTTTCGCCATATTGCGACATGTATGGTGGTTATGTGCTCAATGCGGCTATCAATCGCTATGCCTATGCCGTTATTAAGACATTGAATGAACCGGTAGTTCGCTTCGTCGCCACAGATCAATGTGTGGAGATGATTTTACCGATACAGGTGCCTTTGCTGCTTGATGGTAAGCTTGATTTGCACAAGGCGGTGTATAATCACATTGTTCAACATTTCAATGGTAGTAAGCCAATTTCTCTGGAACTGAGCACTTTTTGCGATGCGCCCGCCGGTTCCGGGTTGGGTTCGTCCTCTACACTGGTGGTAGCGATGATTCGGTCCTTCGCAGAACTGCTGAACCTTCCATTGGATGATTATACTATCGCCCAAATGGCCTATCAAATCGAACGGGTAGACTGTGGGTTACAAGGTGGGCGGCAGGATCAGTATTCGGCAACGTTTGGGGGTTTTAACTTCATGGAGTTTTATGCCGATGAGCGTACGGTCATTAATCCGCTGCGTATCAAGAACTGGATTATTTGCGAGTTAGAGTCGTCATTGGTACTTTATTTCACAGGCGTTTCGCGCGAATCGGCACACATCATTGCCGATCAGAGCAGCAATGTGAAATCCGGAATTGCAGGTGCTCTGGAGGCGATGCACGGCATTAAGTGTGAGGCGCTGACGATGAAAGAATGCTTGCTTCGAGGAGATTTTCAAGGTCTGGTTCAGTCAATGCGCCTTGGATGGGAAAACAAGAAACGTTCGGCTAGGACAGTATCTAATACTGATATAGATGCTATCTATGAAGCAACTATGCGGGCAGGTGCTTTGGCAGGTAAAGTGTCTGGTGCAGGTGGAGGTGGTTTTATGTGGTTTTTTGTACCAACAGAGAAACGTATGGACGTGATTCGTACATTGAATGGTTTTGGTGGGCAGGTTAGTAACTGCCACTTTACTAAACACGGCACACAAGCATGGAGGATTGCTTAAAAAATGGCTATTTTTTAGCATAGTTATCGTGAAAATCACATAAAAACGGAACAATCTCGCAATAATTTCTGATTTGTGCTAACGGCAACAACAGTCACTTGATAAGTTTCATCCTCCTTCGCCGTTTGTGCTGAATAGTTACGCTAAATTAACCGAAGTTTTCATTCTCGGGGGCGTCGACTTGTCTTCATGTAAGTTGGACAATTTTTTGGGTAAATGGCAGGGCTTGCCTCTGGTGTCATCATAATTCTCCATGTCTTTGGCTTTGAGACAACGTAACGAATCAGAGGCTCTTATCACAGGTGCACTTTACCGGACGCTTACATTATTCTCAACATAGGCGCAAAATAGACGCAATATCAGCAAATTTCGCATCGTCCTGATAGACGTTTCTTTAAATTCAGTCGCCTAAATTCATCAAATCATCCTCGTCAGCGGAGCAAATACCAGGAAATGGTCTTCATCATGTGGCTCTGATGGATAGAATAAATTTACCCTGAGGATAGGATTGCTTGCTTGACATCCGGCAATTCGGTCAATATACTCCCCAATTTTAAGAAAAATAATCGAAAATGCGGCATAATACGCATATTCTTAAATGGCAACCGTATGATATTAATGTTTTAACTGTATGGTTATGTTTTTTTAGTGCTGCTTATTTATACGCCAAGATTCAGGAGTGACATTACTTGCTAGTTTGTGTTTTGTTTAGGATGGTTGGGAATACTGTTTTCGGCACTGTTTGTTAATGGAAGCAATTATTCTCGCGGGTGGAATGGGTAAACGCTTAAGTTCAGTTGTGTCCAATTTACCAAAGCCAATGGCAACTGTTGCCGGGCGGCCTTTCCTTGAAATACTGCTGCAATCGCTGGCGGCAAAGGGCTTCACGCACGTGATTCTTTCGATTGGCTATATGGCCGAAAAAATTTCTGCTCATTTTGGTAATTGTTTCGCTGGGATTGAATTAGATTATTCAGTGGAGTGCGATCCACTTGGAACTGGAGGTGCAGTGGCACAGGCTGCTCGGCTGGCTCATAAAGATCACTTTTTCGTTTTTAATGGAGATACTTTTTTGGATTTTGATGCTTATGCCGTTGAGGTCATGTGGCAGCGGTTGCGTTTGCCGGTAATTGTTGCACGAACGGTGGAAAATACCGAGAGGTACGGCCGTTTGGATACGGATCGTGGGCGTGTGCTTCGTTTTTCTGAAAAAGGACATGTCGGGCCGGGGTTAATCAACGCTGGATGTTATGTTTTTCACACTGAACAGTTTTCAGATGTTGGACTTGGGATGAGGTTCTCACTAGAGACAGATTTTCTCGTTCAATTGGTTGAACGTACGACGGTTGTGTTACATGTAGCAGATGGCCTATTTATCGATATCGGTGTTCCCAGTGATTACGAACGGGCACAACAACTTCTCGCTAGATTTGCATGATGCTCTGCTTTTTTTCATTGGTCGAGACAGTGTTATTTAGATCGTTCTTGGCTATGCCAGAAGCAGTTGCGTTTTGAATTAATTGTTGGTTTTTTAATATTTTTAGGAAAACACGAGAATTCGCTCTGGTTGTTAATGTGTTTAGTAATCAGTTGGTATTTGTCGTCATAATTTTGAGAGGATGCTTTTCTTGAGTTGTGGGTGTCCAGTATATTATTGCAGTATGGGTTACCCTACCGCATAGTTTAGTCAATACGGGATTGAGAGTGTTCGATGTGAAAACTGGTCTATTCAATGCACGCAATAATTTTGGAATGGATGTGTATATTTCTATAATGGGGGTAGGCGAACTGATATGCAGAAAAGTAAAAATTCTTCTGTGATGTCTCGTTATTTATAGTGACTTAATCTGGATGAAGTCGGAAATCTTCTGCAGCAAATTGTGAGCGGCCTTTACCTGATTTTAATGTCGTAACCAACTCAGTGTATGATTTTTTCATGAGCGATAACAAAGTATTGTGTAATTGTTCAGCCCCACCTCTGTGCAGGTAGCGGCGGAAGCGTTTTACCGGTACGAGCAGCACGAATGACGCTGACCATATAGGTGAGGGAAGAGAGAGGCACGACGCAGGCAGGCGGCAGGTGTCAATGGCAGTGTGCTGTTACGTCAGGGTATAGTGGGAACCGACCTCAATCTTGCTCTAGGCAACAGTTCTCATTATAAAAGCGCTTGGTACTAACATCCGCTGAACAGAATCGTTTGATTCTGGTATAACCGACGTAAGCGGAACGTAGGGCGTAATTGTACCGCCCTTGCCGAGAGCCCCAGCGTGCGGATTATTGAGCATTTTTTTGCCAAATCAATGGTAGCATTGATAGATCAACGCAAATCCGTAATGGTATGCGGTCATGACAATGAAACTTAGTGATCAAAGCTTACGCCAACGCAACCCGGAATACCTTTCAGGCATGAATCAGCGAGCACTGTTGGTTGTTTCCATCGTGATTCTGCATGATTTGATCGAACTATGGGAGCGACTTCACCAAAACTCCGACAACAGTTCACGGCCGCCAAGCACAGATTCGCCATGGGAACGTCCTAGAAGCGATGAATCCGGGAATGAAGCTGATTTTCTTACGGCCCAATCGGTTAAGTTGGGTGAAAAGAATGGCGCTGCTGATCGTGAGAAAAAGCAGAAGCAGCAGAGTGTTGAACCACTCACATCGGCGTCATCCACAGGGACGACTGAAAAACGTAAACTGTAAGCGTCCGGTGAACGACACGTCAGGATTTTATAGGTCAGTCAGGAAAGAATAGACACTGAAGAAATCGAGGATATTCAGGAATGACCATCCACTGCGTAGCAATGAAAATGAGCAGATTAATTCAAATTCCATGATATTGTTGTTTAAGGAGGCGCAATGTCTTCTTCAATATTTTTTTTCATTGAGTCGGCAAGAGATCCCGGATATTTTTGATAGAGGTATCAGGTAGTACTGGTGAGTACATCAGTCAACCATTTTTCTGGATCAAGTCCATTGGCATGTGCGGTCGCCAAAAGACTGGAAATATAACACTCCCTCAGATCAAATGCTCAATCCCATCCCCGCTATTTTCCTCCTCCAAAGTTTGCAGCAGATCCTCTGCATCCGCATCCGGAAGCCATTCTTCCACAAAATCCAGCCATTCCATGTTTTCACCTTTTTGTAATTGTCTTTGTCATACGGAGTAGTTAACCCGGTTTCCATGACAAACTGATGAAGTATGTGGATGAATGACTGAAAGTCCATATTTTCCGACAAACGGTTTTTTTGCTTTTCTTATCCTACCATCCATGGGGGTGTCCAGCCGCCTGTACGTTCTTCCAGGTAAAGGGCAACGGCGATGCCGAGCTGGTCGTTGTCGGGGCTGGCGATGGCTTGTATGCCGGTGGGTAGTCCTGAGCGGATGCCCATGGGTATCTGTGTCGCTGGCAGGCGCAGAGCGTTATAGATGGCTGCGTAGGTAAAACCCCACGGGGGTAACATGGCCCGGTAGTGTTTTGGTGCCTGGGTGGGGTAGGCAAGATCGAGAATAATGCCATCGTCTTGCAGTATGTCTGTTAGTTTTTGTCGTAGAAGTTCGCATTTACGTACCCAGTGGTTGCGTCGTTGAGTGAACAGGCCGGGAAGACGTTCCAGCATGCTGAGCAGGATCAGGGGGAGGGTGTGTGGTGGTTCAGGTTGGGTGATTAGTTGGCCGAGGGCTTTGCCCGCACTGACCAGGCTGTTGCTGCCATACATCATTTCGGCAAATGAGGTGCTGTTGGCACTGCTCAGGAGGTTGCTCCAGAGGGTAAAGGCATCTGCAAATTCGGGCCAGTCGTGGTATTCCACACGGGCTCCGGCTTCCTGCAGGAGTTGCGTGGCTTGTTCGATTGCTGTTTCCTGGGCACGATCGGCTGTGGGTTTAAGCACCGGACGGCGGCGAATGATCCGTAACTGGTGGATAGAAATACTGGCAGCGGATTTAAATCGTTCGGGCTGACCCGTCAGTATGCCGAGCAGTAATGGCAGATCTTCGGCACGGCGACACAGTGGACCTGTCGCCAGCATTTCCTGGGCAATGCCATCGGGTTGTGGGTATTGGCCAGCGTTGCTGATCAATCCGGGGCTGCCTTTGTGTCCGAATATGCCGTTGAACAACGCAGGCATACGGATAGAGCCGCCGATATCTGAACCTAATCCGAAAGGGGATGCTCCTGATCCGACAATTGCGCCTTCGCCACCGGAAGAACCACCGGCGGTATGTGCTTCACTGTAGGCGTTATTGGTAAGGCCATAGACAGGGTTAAAGGATTCCATCCACATACAGAGTTCTGAGGTGTTGGTGACCCCTAAAATAATGGCTCCCGCTTCTTTCAGTTTTTTTACAGTGGGCGCGTCGGTATCTGCCAGCAGATTTTTACGATGGATGCTGCCGGCGGTATTGGGAAAACCGTTTACGGCAATACTTTCCTTGATTGTACAGGGAACGCCTAGTAGCGGTGGTAACAGGTGTAGTGTGTGGCTGGCGGTGGCTTCTGCGACGAGTGTATCGGCCAGCAGTGCTTCTTGCCGGGCTCGTGCAAAGCGATCTACGACCAGGGCGTTAAGGTAAGGATTGGTTTTACTGATGTGCTCGATGTGTCTGGAAACGACGGTAACTGCAGAGAGTGTTTGTAAACGAATATGCTGAGCCAGTTCAAGCGCAGACATCTGTAGCAAAGGATCCATGGTAAAAATTTTCCGTTTCAGAATATTTTCCTGTAAATCATACCGATTTTATGGCTAAAATGAACGGGTTTTGAAGAGAATTCTTATTTTTTATGATCTTTTCTTGAATCATAGGGCCGAACCTGCAGTTTTATGTTGTTTTGGACACTAAAACGATGGCTGATGGTTGTTTAACTATAAGAGATAGCCAGAATCAGTAAGTGGAACTGTTTTCGTGGAGGGTGGTATGCATTCGGCGTTGGTGCGTGAAGCATTTCTTGAATTTTTTGCCAGACAGGGGCATACCCGGGTGGCTTCCAGTTCCTTGGTGCCGGGTGAGGATCCGACGCTGCTGTTTACCAATGCAGGAATGAACCAGTTCAAAGACTGTTTTTTGGGGCTGGAAAAGCGGACCTACCGTCGGGCCGTCAGTGCGCAGAAATGTGTACGTGCCGGTGGTAAACACAATGATCTGGATAATGTGGGGTACACCGCCAGACATCATACGTTTTTTGAGATGCTGGGTAATTTCAGTTTTGGCGATTATTTCAAGAAAGAGGCCATTCATATGGCCTGGACGTTTTTGACTTCAGCGCAATGGCTGGCGTTGCCAGCAGAGCGGTTGTGGATTACGGTGTATGCCTCTGATGAGGAGGCATGGCGGCTGTGGGCGGAGGATATTGGGGTTCCATCAGAACGAATCATTCGGATTGGCGATAACAAAGGGGCGGCGTATGCGTCGGATAATTTCTGGGCCATGGGCGATACCGGGCCTTGTGGTCCCTGTACGGAAATTTTCTATGATCATGGGCCGGAAATAGCGGGCGGGCCTCCGGGTTCCCCTGATGAAGACGGGGATCGTTTTATCGAGATCTGGAATAATGTTTTTATGCAGTTTAACAGGACGCCGGATGGGGTGTTGCATCCTTTACCGGCGCCTTCTGTAGATACAGGCATGGGACTGGAACGTATCAGTGCAGTATTACAGGGAGTGCATTCAAATTATGAGATTGATCTGTTTCGTGATCTGATAAGCACAGCGGCACGCTTGACCGGAACGCAGGATCTGAATCAGCCTTCTCTGCGCGTGTTGGCCGATCATATTCGTTCCTGTAGTTTTCTGGTGGCTGATGGCGTGCTGCCTGCGAATGAAGGTCGGGGTTATGTCTTGCGGCGGATTATTCGCCGAGCGTGTCGGCATGGCCATAAACTCGGTGCAGAACAGACTTTTTTTTATGCCCTGGTGCCGGAACTGGTGCGGTTGATGGGGGATGCCTACCCGGAATTAGTGCAGCGCTCTGAAGAAATTCAGCGGGTATTGCGACTGGAAGAAGAGCTTTTCGCACATACCTTAAGTCAGGGAATGAAAGTACTGGAACAGGCCTTACAGCATCTGGATTCTACAATCATTCCGGGGTCGGTGGTGTTTACCCTGGCAGATACTTATGGTTTTCCACCGGATCTGACGGCGGACGTGGCCCGTGAGAAGGGCTTTACTCTGGAAATGGAGGGGTTCGAGCAGGCGCTGGCTGAACAGCGGCAACGGTCGCGGTCGAATGCCCAGTTCGGTACGGATTATACGCAATGCATTGAAGTAGCAAAACCCACCGTATTTTGTGGTTATGAAGAGACACAAGCGACGGCGCAGATTATTGGTTTATATCAACACGGTCAGGCGGTGTCTGCATTGTCTGCCGGTGCGCTGGGGCTGTTGGTACTCGATACCACGCCATTTTATGCCCGTTCCGGGGGGCAGGTTGGTGATACGGGGCGGATCACTGCGGACGGTGCTGAACTGATTGTCAGAGATACCAGTCGTCAGGGGCAGGCGCATGTGCATCATGTAGAAGTGGTGCGCGGCCACTTCCAGACGGGGCAGGTGGTACAAGCGACTATTGACGCAGAGCGGCGGCTTTGTTTACGTGCACATCATTCGGCGACACATTTGTTACATGCAGCGCTGCGTACCTTGGTAGGCAAACATGTTACTCAACAGGGGTCGCAGGTGACCCCTGAAGCATTGCGCTTTGATTTTTCTCACCCCAATCCGTTGACTGCAGAACAATTGCGGCAGATAACTTTACTGGTTAACGCGGAGATCCGCCATAATTCCCCGGTCACAACGGAGTTATTATCACCGGCGGCTGCCCGGCAACAAGGGGCCATGGCGCTGTTTGGTGAAAAGTACGGCGAAGTGGTTCGGGTGCTGGGGATGGGGCAGAACGGTTTTTCCCTGGAGTTGTGTGGTGGAACGCATGTTGCGCATACTGGGGATATCGGTTATTTCCGGATTTTATCCGAGACAGGTATTGCGGCCGGGGTGCGGCGGATTGAGGCGGTCTGTGGACATGCCGCTGTAGTAATGGCCTGTGAAGAACAGCAGCAGTGGCAATCGCTGGCGCTGCAATTAAAAACGCCGATGCCTAAAATCGGGGATCGTTTGCAGCAACTGCTGGAAAAACAGCGGCTGCTGGAAAAAGAACTGGAAGTCGCACATCTGGAACTGAGTCGGGTGGCAACGCAACAATTGTTGCTGGAGGCCAAGCACTTGGGAAACTATCATTTACTACTCAAGGTGTTTCCCGGAAAAACCGCAAAAGAGTTGCGGGAACTGTATGATGGCCTTAAAGATCGCTTGCAACAGGAAGTGTTGGTGTTTGCAGGGGTGTCTGCCGAGCAGGTGAGTTTGCTGGTTGCCGTTGCCAAACCTTTGCAGGGTGCCTTACGTGCCGGTGAACTGGTGGCATTTTTAGCGGGCCAGATAGGCGGTAAAGGGGGGGGGCGGGCGGATATGGCGCAAGGAGGGGGGCGGCATGACGAGGCTGCACTGGCAACGGCCTTGCAAGGCGTTGAGGCTTTCTGCCGCCAACGCTTGGCGTAACTGTCGGATCCGTTCAGGATTTTAATTTTAACATTTTAAAAATAAACGCAATAAACGCACAAATCAACGTGTTATAATTTAAAACTCAATGAGGAATTACATAGTTATGGCATTGATTGTTCAAAAATACGGCGGTACGTCGGTGGGAACACCGGAGCGCATTCAGGCGGTGGCTGAGCGGGTGCTGAAATGGCGTGCGCAGGGACATCAGTTGGTGGTGGTTGTTTCGGCGATGAGCGGCGAGACTAACCGGCTGATTGCTTTGGCTACGGCGGTTACGGCGGATCCGGATCCACGGGAACTGGATCAGATGGTCAGTACTGGGGAGCAGGTAACCATTGCCTTGCTGGCAATGGCGTTGCAAAGTCGTGGTGCGCCTGCCCGATCTTATACGGGGGCTCAGGTGGCCGTACGTACTGACAAAGCCTACACGAAGGCACGTATAGAGCATATTGATGTCGAACGGATGCAAAAAGACCTGCAGTCGGGGCGTATTGTGATTGTTGCCGGTTTTCAGGGCGTGGATGACGAGGGTAATATTACCACCTTGGGACGGGGCGGATCGGACACGACGGGGGTTGCCCTAGCGGCTGCACTCAAGGCGGACGAATGTCAGATTTACACCGACGTTGACGGGGTCTATACCACGGATCCGCGAGTGGTGCCGCAAGCACGCCGACTGGAGCGTATCACCTTTGAAGAAATGCTGGAAATGGCCAGTCTGGGTTCTAAGGTCTTACAGATCCGTTCGGTGGAATTTGCTGGAAAATATAATGTGCCTTTACGTGTGCTATCGAGTTTTGCAGAGGGCGGGGCTGGAACACTGATTACGGTCGATTCGGAGGAAAGCATGGAACAACCGGTCATTTCAGGAATCGCATTCAATCGCGATGAAGCAAAATTTACGGTAAGGGGAGTTCCTGACATTCCCGGAGTGGCGTTCCGGATTCTGGGGCCGGTGGGGCAGGCCAATATTGAAGTCGACATGATTGTGCAAAATGTCGCTGCGGATAACACCACTGATTTTACCTTTACCGTGCACCGCAATGATTACCGCAAGGTATTGAGTATACTTGAACAGGTCTCTCGTGATGTCGGTGCCAAAGAAGTGACAGCCGATGATAAGATTGCCAAGGTCTCGCTGGTGGGTGTCGGGATGCGTTCGCACGCAGGTGTGGCGAGTCAGATGTTTGCTACATTGGCCCATGAAAACATCAATATTCAGATGATTTCCACCTCAGAAATTAAAATATCGGTGGTGTTGCAAGAGAAGTACATGGAATTGGCCGTGCGGGCTTTGCATACGGCGTTTGGGCTGGACTCTGTTGGGGTGGTTTGAAACAGACATCTGTGAATTTAATTTAACCGTAATTTTTTTCTTTCATTACTACAAATCTGGACGATACTTAAGGGAGATGGAAGTCATAAACCATGTTCTGCATCCAGGAAATGAGTCAATTGAGGGAGTTTTAAGGAGAATGCGATGCTGATTTTAACCCGGAGGGTGGGTGAAACCTTGATGGTGGGGGATGAAGTAACGGTGACAGTTCTTGGGGTCAAAGGCAATCAGGTTCGCATCGGCGTCAATGCACCGAAGGATGTTGCGGTGCACCGTGAGGAGATTTATCAGAGAATTCAACGTGAGAAGGATAATGCGGATCACCAGGATACTGTCGATTGAGGCGGTAATTCATGAGGTGGTGTTTTTGCTGAAATGATATCCCCTTGAATCAGGCAGGAACGCTGTAGGCAAGTCCTGGTTTGTCTGGTGAGTGTGCAGTGTTCTTTTCTGATTGAGTATTATGTCTGATCAATGGTTGTATGGTTTACATCCTGTTATTTCACTGTTAGAGCGAACGCCGGAACGGATTCTGGAACTCTTTGTTGCCACAGAACGTTCCGATCAACGCATGCAACAGGTATTGCAGTTGGCTGGGGCTTTAGGGTTACTGATACAGCGTCGTTCCCGGGCGCAGCTGGATCATCTGGCGAGCGATCAGGCTCATCAGGGCGTGGTGGCCAGGGTACGTGCAGAGGAACCCGGCAATGAGCATGATTTGCTGCAACGCTTGCCGGAGTGGGGAAAGCAACCTGTACTCTTGTTGCTGGATGGCGTCACTGATCCACATAATCTGGGCGCTTGCCTGCGTAGTGCCGATGCGGCTGGTGTCAGTGCCGTGGTGGTGCCTAAAGACCGTGCCACTGGAATAACCCCGGTGGTGCGCAAGGTGGCGGCCGGAGCGGCCGAATGGGTGCCTTTTTTTCAGGTAACCAATCTGGCACGGGTCATGCGTCAGTTAAGTGAGGCGGGCGTTTATCTCATTGGTCTGGCGCGCAGTGAAACGGCAGTAAATTTCTATGAATCCACCACCACACAGGCATCCAAGGTACAGGGGGCCGTTGGCGTGGTGTTGGGGGCAGAAGGTACAGGATTGCGGCGCTTGACCAAAGAACATTGTGATGTACTGGCCTTTTTGCCGATGTCGGGCTACGTGGAAAGCCTGAACGTATCGGTGGCTACGGGTATTGTGCTTTACGAAATCATGCGTCACAGAAACAGCACCCACTCACCAACTTATCAGAGAAGCCTGAAGCCTGAAGCCTGACTTGAGCGGTGTGAGTGGGTTAAAGCAATGCCGACCTTAATGCAAGGTTGGCATTGACGAACTCATCGTTGTCCGTTGCACGATATTCACCGCAGAAGACCCGGGCAACGAAGCTGAACCCTCTGCGGTAGTCATCATAAACGCATTGTTGGTGGGAAGACTGGTATTCTGTTGGCCGCGTTCCTGATTCGCTACATTATTGAGCGCCGATTGTGAATCGACGTTACCCTGTAACTTGCTCTGAACTACCGGCGCATTACCACCGGCCGCTGTCGCTCCCAGTGCACCGGCGATGGCTGTCGCCGAAAGATTCCCATTGTCTGAGGCTTGCAAATCCGGGTTGCTGCTCAGGGACACTTGACCCGCTTCTTCAGCACTTAGTTTCGGGGCCTGATGAATCGCTGAATCCAGATTTTCTTTTTTGACAACCTGTTTCTTTATTTCCGGTTTGACATAAATAGTCCGAGGCTTGAAGGCGTTGTGCAGTTTATCAATGTCCACCTCAGACAATGCCCCGCGTTGTGAGGGCAATTCACCCTGTTTTTCCAGGCGATTATCCTGCCACAATTTCAGGGCTTTTTGAAAGTCTTCGTAGCTGGTAAACGACTCCAGTTTTGGTCGATCATCCGCACTCCCTGAATCAAGGGTTTCAGCCTGAGCGACTAATGCAAGGAAAAACAGCGACGACACGACGACCACTTTTCGGGTGTGTTTAAATATATTCAGATTCATTTTTATTAGTTCTCCATCGCCACACTCGGTCACATCATTCAGGCACACCAACCGGGCATTGCAGCGAATTCCGACACTACACCCCTTGATTATCTGAACGACCTGCCCGACACATTTATTGTTATTTGAATTGTGATCCGGTGCCTATTCTAATCGATTCTATCCTTTATCGATTCTATCCTTCATCGATCTCCTCAAACCACCCACTCAACCCGCATTTTGCTGATTGTCTTTTCCAGATTTTCTGAGTCTTGCTACAGAAGACTTGGGTCATCGGTTTTTCCAGAGAACGACAGTGTATGGATGCTATCAATTCAAGACCACAATTGCAATCCCAAGGCGATGGCTTTCAGACCAGTGGCAAAGCCATCCACCTAAGGTAGGCTTTTTTAAGAGAGGCCGCTTATAAGGTGGATGACAGTTGATATACAAATGTATATTATTAGGTCATGGGAGTGATGGGGGATTGGCGCTTATGTTGGTCTGGATGCCGCCTTTACTGAAAGGCGTGATAGTGATGTTGGGAATGGCGGTGAATACCGTGATACTGGTGACACTGCTGGTCACGGTGGCCTTGTTCAAGCTGATGATCCCTGTTGATTTCTGGATTAAGTTGATGACGCGGCTTATTATCTGGATTGCTGAACTCTGGATGTCGATCAATAACGCTTTGCAGCGCCTGACCCAAAAAACGGTGTGGGAGGTGCAGGGGATGGAGGATTTGCAGCATGCAGGCTGGTATTTTGTAGTCAGCAATCATCAGGGCTGGAGCGATATCCTGGTCTTGCAACGCCTGTTCAATCGACGTATCCCGATGCTCAAGTTTTTTTTGAAACAACAACTTATCTGGGTGCCATTTTTAGGAATGGCGTGGTGGGCGCTGGACTTTCCTTTTATGCAGCGTTTTTCCAGAGACTATCTGCAAAAACATCCGGAACAGGCAGGAAAAGATCTGCTGGCGACGCAAAAAGCCTGTGAGAAATTCAGGTATGTCCCGGTCTCAGTCATGAATTTCATGGAAGGGACGCGTTTTACCCCGGCCAAACATCAGGCACAGAAATCACCATATACCCACTTGTTACGACCCAAAGCGGGTGGTGCTTCGTTTGTTTTATCGGCGATGGGCGGAAGAATTCACAGTATGATAAATGTGACGTTGTTTTATCCGGATAACCGCACTTCATTCTGGGATTTTGTCTGTGGGCGGATTGAACGGATTGTCGTGCGTGTGGATAAAGTAACATTGCCTCCGGACATTCTCCAGGGCGATTATGAAAATGATCCGGCGTTTCGACAGCATTTTCAGGCGTGGGTGAATCAACTCTGGAGTGAAAAAGATCAGTTGTTAACCCGGTTGAAGGCCGAATATTCACTTACGGAAACCGCATGATGCTTAGCGTCAGCTGAAGTGTAGTAATATAGCCGTGTGTAATCCGGTCGAGTGACTGGGCACAGGATATTAACCAGGGGCATACAGTTACCCGATTTTGAGTATTAAATCTCCCATGTCTTATCAGGTATTGGCACGAAAATATCGTCCGGGCAGTTTTTCGCAACTGGTGGGGCAGGAGCATGTGGCGAGGGCGTTAACGCATGCCTTGGAGCAGGGGCGATTGCACCATGCGTATCTGTTTACCGGTACCCGGGGAGTGGGTAAAACAACGATTGCCAGAATTTTAGCGCGGTGCCTCAACTGTGAACAAGGCGTCAGCGCCTCGCCTTGTGGCGTGTGTAGTAGTTGTTGTGATATCCGGGAGGGTAAATATGTCGATTTGCTGGAAATCGATGCTGCCTCCCGCACTCGGGTCGAAGATACGCGGGAATTGCTGGATAATGTGCCTTATGCGCCCGTCCGTGGACGTTACAAAGTCTATCTGATTGATGAAGTGCACATGTTATCGGCGCATAGTTTCAATGCGTTGTTGAAAACCCTGGAAGAGCCACCGGAACATGTCAAATTTCTGCTGGCGACGACTGACCCGCAAAAATTGCCGGTGACGGTGTTGTCGCGCTGCTTGCAGTTTGCGTTGAAACCGATGTCGGGTAAAAACATCGTGGCTCACTTGGAGTGGGTGTTGCATCAGGAAGCGTTGGCGTTTGATGCGGCATCGTTGCAGATTCTTGCCCATGCCGCTCAAGGGTCCATGCGTGATGCCTTGTCGTTGACCGATCAGGCCTTGGCTTTTGGTTCTGGACAGCTCAATGCCGAAGACGTAGCGGCCCTGTTAGGAACTGTGGATCGTACCCTGGTGCGGCAGTTACTGGAGAAAATTGCCGCTGATGCAGGAGCAGAGGCGCTGCATCTGATTAGTCAGATGGCCTCTCAGTCGCTGGATTTTGCGAAAGTGCTGGAGGAGGTTTTATATGTCCTGCATCAGTTGTCGTTATTACAGGTGTTACCTGAACGTGCCGCAGAGTCACCTGAGCTGGCGTTGCTCGCCCGTTCGATAACGCCTGAACTGTTGCAGTTGTATTATCAGATTGCTGTGCAGGGGCGCCGGGATTTACCACTGGCCTATGATCTGCGCTCCGGATTTGAAATGACAGTATTGCGGATGTTGGCGTTTCGCCCGGTAGCTCCCCTCGTCGGTGAAGGGGGGGGGAAACCGCCGGTGCACCGTACGGTTGCAGAAAAAACTGATAAAAATCCGGGCGATGCGAACCATTCGCCTGTTTTACCGCAGGCAGTTGAGCGTATTGATACGGCAGAGGTACCCAAGGGGCGAGAGCCACAGGAGGTCAGGCCGCTGAACAATGAAGTGGGTCCAGGACTGGATGCCAGAACGTGGTTCGGGATTATTAATGAAATGGCATTAGATGGTGTATTGAAAACCGTGGCCATGCAAAGCCTTCCTGTTTCTACCGGTAATTCAGTCTGGGAATTGCATAGCCGGGCCGCTATTTCGGTGTTAGAACTTGCCCAGGAAGGGTTACGCCAGCGATTGGCGACCTATACAGGTGCTCCCGGATTACAGTTACGCCTCCTGCAGCGCACCCTGGTTCAGGAAACTCCGCAGCAATGGCAGGAGACTGAACAGGAACAGCTGCGGCAGCAACGTTTGCTTGAACTGCGGGAGCACCCCCAGGTGGCTCCCTGGATCAAGGCGTTTGACGTGGCTTCAGTGCAGTTGCGGACAATTCCCATTGCAGGGCAGCCTTCTCAGAAACAGCAGATGCATTAAGGAAATACGGGTGATGCGCATTCATATTCTCGGAATTTGTGGGACTTTCATGGGATCTCTGGCGTTGTTGGCTCGGGATCTGGGGCATCAGGTGAGTGGTTCCGATGCGGGTGTTTATCCGCCCATGAGTACGCAATTGGCGGCAGCGGGAATAGCCTTGTATGAGGGGTATAGCCCGGCAGCACTGAAGCCGCATCCGGAACTGGTGATCGTGGGTAATGCAGTGAGTCGGGGCAATCCGGCGGTTGAATATGTGCTGGATCAAGGAATTCCTTACCTGTCGGGACCGGCCTGGCTGGCTCAAGAGGTACTGGCAACACGGCATGTCCTTGCGGTGGCCGGGACGCATGGCAAGACGACGACCACAACCATGCTGACCTGGATTTTGCAGGAAAACGGGTTGCAGCCAGGCTGGCTTATTGGGGGGGTGCCGGTGGGTTTGGCCTCCAGTGCGGCACTTGGGGATAGTCGTTTTTTTGTCATTGAAGCGGATGAGTATGATACAGCGTTTTTTGATAAACGTTCAAAATTTGTGCACTATCATCCGCGCACACTGATTCTGAATAATCTAGAATACGATCATGCAGATATTTTTCCGGATCTGGCGGCTATCCAGACCCAGTTTCATCATCTGGTGCGAACGGTTCCTGGTACGGGATTAATCATCAGCCCGGCGAGTGATCCGTCATTACAGGCGGTCCTGCGCCGAGGGGTGTGGAGCCGGCAACAGACCATGGCGATAGCGGATTCCGCTGCTGACTGGAGTATGAACGAAGTGGTGGTGCCAGGGCAGAGCGTTACCCTCTGTCGTGACGGTCAGGCGGTGGCGCAATTGCCAGCGGGATTGCATGGAGCGCATACCCGGCATAATGCCTTGATGGCCATCATTGCTGCTGCTGATGTGGGTGTTTCTCCGAAACAGGCGGTCGATGCGTTGGCTACTTTTCCGGGAGTCAAACGCCGCATGGAATTATTGGGAACGCCGCACGGTATTGCTGTTTATGATGATTTTGCGCACCATCCGACGGCAGTAGCCACGACATTGCAGGGCTTGCGTGAGCAAACCAGCCCAGATACCCGTATTATTGCAGTGATTGAACCACGGTCCAATACCATGCGTCTGGGCATCCATCAGCAGGCACTGGCGGACTGTATTGCTCCGGCAACGTTAGCCTTCTGGTATCAACCGCCGCAACTGACGTGGGATTTACATCAGGCACTGGAGAACGCAACAACACCTTCGGAAATTTTTAGCGATCTGGACCGTTTGTTGCAGCGCTTGCTGGGTGAGCTTCGCCGAGGCGATCAGGTCGTGATTATGTCCAATGGCAGTTTTGGCGGATTGCATCAACAACTGCTGCAAGGTTTAACAGCCCGTGCGTAACGGGCTGTGGAGAAAAGCCAGAAGTTCAGGCGATCCAGATACTATCCATAAGACGCATCCACTAATCACTATGGATGGTTCGCACGGATGATTCGCATGGATTGCTGCGTGGGGGCGGTTCATTCGAAAGAACAGACGTAGTCAGTGGCTTCAGAAACTTCAATATCAAAACTGGAGTTGGCGGGAACAAAGAAACTCTCGCCAGCACCAAAATGTTCCCATCCGGTCTTTCCTGGAAGGCGTACCCGGCAACTTCCCGAAAGGATGTCCATGGTTTCCGCACTATTGGTATTGAAAGTCAAGGTGGATGGCAGGAGAACTCCCACCGTTTTACGGCTTCCATCGGGAAAAATCACCGTATGGCTGATGCAGCGGCCGTCATGAAAGACATTGGATTTTTTTACAACACTCACCTGATCGAATTGAGTCATGGCACATTCCATACAAAAAAGGGATAAAACGGGTAGTATAACCGCTTGCGCTGCAATGGTCGGTTATTGGCGCAAAAAATTCAAGTACAATTCAACAAGAGTAATTCATTAAAAAGGTGCTTAAAATTGCATAGGGATTGTTGGTTATGAAAACATACCGTATGAAGTGGGGGGGATTGTAGTGGTTGAACTGATGAGATTTCGTGATGCACATCTGGCATTGCTATTAAGGGATTTTCTCCTCAGTAAAGGCATTTTCTGTAAGCTCAGCGCTTGGAACAATGAGGTGCGCGTTGTGGTTCGTTCACATGATTTTCCAGTTGCAGAGGAAATTGCGGTTCAATTTCAGAAAAACCCCACTGATCCGATGTATCGGGAAGCCTCCTGGAAGGGAGGGACGGTATTTTCCGGAGATGTTTTTGCCGCTGCTGAAAAACAGTATTGGCGGCAGATCAAGGAGCTTTCAGGGCCAGTGACGTTGAGTGTGCTGCTGCTCATTCTGGTCATTTTCCTGATGACCCACTGGCCCGGATTTCCGGGATTTTCTTTTTTGTTGATGCCAGATCAACCTGCAGAATTATGGGCACATCCTTATCTGTTGCTGACACCAGCATTGGTGCATCTCACCTGGTCGCACCTGCTATTCAATGCCTTGTGGTGGTGGGAATTTGCTCGGCGCATTGAAACCTTGCAAGGGAGTGGGCGCTTGCTGATGCTGAGCCTGGTGCTGGCAGTGGTGGCGAACCTGGCGCAGTATTTTTGGGCGGGACCCCATTTTGCAGGGTTGTCTGGAGTAGTCATGGGACTGGCAGCCTATTTGCTGGCGGTATGGGGCGGTCGAAAAAAAACGCTACAGCGGCTGCCGCCTGGATTGGGCGTAATGATCGTCGTCAGTCTGTTACTGGGGGCCAGCGGCGTGCTCGATGTTGTAGTGGGCCCGATTGCTCAGGCGGCCCATGTCGGTGGGTTTCTGGCGGGGCTGATTATCGGTCTTGCGCTGCGATGGACAGGCGCTAGTCAGGTATGAGTCGTTGAATGAATAAAATGTCAATGTTTGCGGAATCATTATCAATAACTAATTGTTTTGCAGACAAATGAATCCGGATTAATTAACTTATGGAGATTGGGATGGTTTATGATGGTTGCTGAAGGTGCTTGAGGCTGTGTAATGAGAATTTCTGCTGCTGCTTCCAGTCAGGCTATAAAAATCATCATTAACTATTTCGGTGATGATGTGGCTGTCTGGCTGTTTGGATCCCGCAGTAATGATGCAAAACGTGGTGGTGACATTGATCTTTATATAGAAACACAGTCTACCGATTTCATGAAAAAAATACAGTGTCAATCACAATTGGTGGATCTTTTTGGTCTGGAGGTGGATCTTGTTGTAGGCAATGGGGGTAAACCCATTCACAGGATTGCCAAGGAAACCGGGATTCGATTGAAATGAATGAGAATCTACAAATTTTGCAGGCAAAAATTGAACATCTGCGGCGAATGAGACATGATCTTGAGTATTCAGTTGGAAAAATGGCAGTTCCGCTGGCTAAAATCCGTTCAGGTTGTGTTGATGTATTGACAGATGATGAGCGCGAATCGGTCGCCGCTTTCAACGCACGATTTTCTGCCTATCAAGAACAACTGGGCAAGGCTTTCAAGAGTATTGCCATTGAAGAAGAAATGGCCAGTGTGAGCTTTAGTTCCATACTGGCCCTCATGGAAAAACTTGGCATTATTGACAATATTCAGCAATGGGGCATTGTTCGGGGGATTCGTAATGCGGTAAATCATGTTTATGAGGATGATGCTAATGAGTTGTTCCAGGCTTTGGTTAACATGATAAAAAGCACGGCATTTCTCTACGACATCCATAATAAAATGTGTACTTTTGTAAGAGAAACCTACACCTGATAATTCGCCGTTTTGTGCAAAACTGGCGGAATTTATCCACTACGCTGACTGTTTGCCAACTCTGAAGCGCTTGTACCTGCTCGATTTACAGCAAGCATGATTGCCATCATGTCATACCATCAGCGATAGCGAAAATACTCTGTTTTTAGGGGGGGTGAGTAGTTACGGTAATGGAAGGTATTTGGTGCATGACGTAATCAGTGGTTGTTGACCCAATTCTCAACGGTCAATCCGGTAAAGCCATGGAAATCGGCCTCGTTATTGGTGACCAGCGTCACGTCCAGCGACAAGGCGTGAGAGGCAATGAGCTTGTCCAAGGCATCCTTGTTGCGTTCTCTGTTGGCAGCACGCAGCGGCCCATAGGCTCGCGCTGCTCGGGCTTCGAAAGGTGCGACCAGCAGGTCCTCAAGAAGATTGTCCAGCGCCGCTTGATTTTTGGCTTGGGACTCACCCGAGCAGGCAACCCCAAACTCCAACTCGGCCATGGTGATGGCAGAGATGACCACGTCACCCACAAAGCACTCGGCAAAACGCGCCCGAACCTGTGGGGGTTGATGCTTCATCAGGTAGATGCAGATGTTGGTGTCAAGCATGTACTTGGGTTTCATAAGGCCTTGCGCTCACCTTCGACATTGATGCCCCGGCCTTCGCTCATGAAGTCAGGGGAGAACTGGGCCAGCTTGCCCAGCACATCGCCCATGCGCTGCAGTGCCGGACGGATCCGCAACTCATCGCCCTGGCGCTCGATGACCAGATCAATGTCCCAGCTGCTGTAGGCCAGTTCGGCTGGAATACGCACAGCCTGGGAGTTGCCGTTTTTGAACAGTTTGGTATTAGTCATACCGTGCCTCGTTAGATTGGTTGGATGTATGCGTACATCTTAACCTACCCAATTGGATTTGTAAATACATGGATGTACGCCATCGGTCGTATTCAGCCGTGGCCAAGCGCTATGCCGAACAAGTCGTGGCCGGAGAAATCCTAGGCTCTGTTGACATTTAGCACATCAGTTACCGTAACCCCGCATAACGAATAAGGAATAATCGTACAACGAATGTAACTGCTCACCCCCTGAAGTCAGCGAAAATAGTCAAAATTTTACTTGACATGATTTTTTGGTGATTTTTCCCGACATTCAGCATTGCCTTAAAAATCGTCCATGAACACCGCTTAAAGCCTTTTGTTGCGACGTTCGCCACGTCATTCTCTGTGAGAATCAAAAAATCCCGATTTGCCCTGCCATGGGGCGCTCAGAGGGTCAAAAAAAGCCGTGATATCATGGCGCTATTCAAGCAAAGCGATGGCCTTGGGTCATCATGATTCTCCATGTCTTTGGCTTTGAGACATCGTAACGAATCAGAGACTCTTATCACAGGTGCACTTTACCGGATGCTTACGACATTTTTAGCGAGTCATGCCGTGCGGTCTATCGCCAGAGTGGATGGCAACATCGTTGAGCGTTGGTCGCATGATCCTGAGGTGTTAGAAGTGGCATGGCAGATCCTTGCGCCATCGCTTCGAGAGAAACAACTCTGTTTGTACCGAGAGACGGCGTGATGAGCACGAGTACCCACAGGCCCCGCACACGCCTTGGCGCGAACCCGTGTCAGTCGATAAACTGCAAACTCGTTTGGCACGGCACCGTTGTCGTCAAAAGTTCTCTGCCTGGTCTGAGTAGGAGTAATATCCTATGCCCCAAGATAAACAGGGAACCCCTTGGCTTTAGCCAGGGGGGTGTCAGTCAAGGATCTGGAAAAATCTGTCTGAGCTGTTTGGCAATGGCTTGGATTTTATCGCGGAGTTGCCCCTGCATGGTCCGTATTTCTTCTTCAATACTGACCAGTTCCATATTGAAAGGACGGCTATCCCCTTTGGGATGGGCGATGCGTTGCCATTCAATCAGCATGTCCTGGAGGTAGGCAATATCTGAATCGACTTCATCGGTATGAATTTTCAGGCTGTTGCCTTTTTGTTGACGGCGTAACTGGTCTTCACGCTCAAAGGTCATGAGTTGGGCAGACAGATGTAAATCTTCTTCCATCTGTTTGTAATTGAGTTGCTGCGCATACAATTGCCCAAGATAGGTCACCAGACTCAGGTCGGCCCGGTCAAAGGCCGGACGGTCAGTGGTGCGTCCAAGGATGCAGTGAATCCATGGTCCCCGGCCCAGGTTCAGATTGCAGATCATGATTTGTAGTGGCGGGCTGATCCAGGTCCAGGCTTGAGCGTCGGGGCGCAGATCCAGACTTTCGATGAGTCCGCGTCCCCCATGACCATCGTGTAGCCAATGGTAGATCTGGCCGTCTTTGCGTGTCATGGCCAGAGAGCCACGTTCTGCGTGGGCAAACCGTTTAATTTGATCGAGCAGGGATCTCAGTAATTCATTAGGGTCCAGATCCTGATCGTCATTACCCAGACTATCCAGCCACTCCAGCAGATCGGTGAGTTCGTAGCGTTGATGGTCGGTATCTGAAGGGGTAGTGATCTGGGTTTGCCAGTGGCTTTCCAGCAGACACCATAATAATTCACGCCAGACCTGTTCGGTGATTTCCGGGCCGTCCCAGGCAATTTCCGCATGAATGCGTCCATCGAGAGATAAAAAGACATTTTGTGCCGGGAAATCCGATTCAGCACGGATCGCCGGATCCACCAGATGAAATTGATTCGTCTCGCGCAGATGATCCAGTGAGTAATGGATCTGTAACCAGTCCGCCCCCAGTTCTTTACGAAAAAAAGCCAACAGGCTCTCTCGATCCAGTTGACGTAAAGGAATCCGGGGCAGTGTACTTTTTTCTTTTTCGATGGATAAATCCACGGCGATTCTCAACCGGATTTTAGAGTGTCCTAATGATAATATCAGTTAACGCTATGAATTCCAGATCCTGACGCAAGGAAAGCGCTAGCGGGATGAGAATTGCTTGCCTATAATCCGCCATCGGGTAGCTTTTGGGTCGCAGAACGTCTGAATTGGGAGGGGGTCAACATGCCACGTTTACTTTTAGGGGTTAATATTGATCATGTGGCGACGTTACGTCAGGTGCGTGGTGAACGCTACCCGGATCCGGTTTATGCGGCATTGTTGGCTGAGCAGGCAGGGGCTGACGGGATTACCCTGCACTTGCGTGAAGACCGTCGGCATATTCAGGAAGAGGATGTTCGCCGCCTTCGTCCGTTATTGATGACGCGCATGAATCTGGAGATGGCACTGACGCCGTGGATGCTGGATTTTGCCCTGGAAATCCGTCCACAACACGTGTGTCTTGTACCAGAACGTCGTGCAGAACTGACGACGGAGGGAGGCCTGGATGTCGTGGCTGAACTTGATAAAATCCGTGTGGCGGTTTTGCAGATGCAAACTGTCGGTATTCAGGTCTCTTTATTTATTGATCCGAATGAACAGCAGATTCAGGCGGCATGGCGTACCGGGGCAGTTGCGATTGAATTGCATACAGGTGCCTATGCCAGTCATTCTGCTGCGGACGAATTGCGGCGTCTGCAACAGGCCATTGCCTTTACGAATGGACGGATGATTGTGAATGCCGGGCATGGCCTGAATTACCACAATGTAGAAGCGGTCGCTGCATTAGCCGGGTTACATGAGTTGAATATCGGCCATGCGATTATTGCCCGGGCTGTATGTTCCGGGTTAAAGGAAGCGGTGCAGGAGATGCGGGTGTTGCTGGATCGGGCGGCTCCCCGTTGATTATTGGTCTGGGTACCGATCTTATACAGATCAGCAGGGTGGATTCAGTATGGAAACGTCACCCTCGATTGGCACAGCGGATTTTAATGCCGGGAGAGTGGGCGCAGTTTCAGCAGGTTAAAGATCCTGCCCGTTGGCTGGCGAAGCGCTTTGCGGTCAAGGAAGCGGCCAGTAAAGCCTTGGGGACAGGGTTTCGTCAGGGGCTGAGCTGGCAACATATAGAACTGGGGCATGATGCACTGGGACGACCAGAAATTTACTGGCATGGTGTCATGCAACAACGCCTGGCCGCTGACGGCATAAAAAGTTGGGTCAGTCTCAGTGACGAGCAGGATTATGTGTTAGCTACCGTGTTGCTGGAACGGTAGCCAGGCCATGGGCCACAGTGGCGCTCGTGAGACCACTGTGATAAAAATCAGTCGAGTCGTTGCAATATCAGCGTCGCATTGGTGCCACCGAAGCCAAAACTATTGGACATCACGGTGCGCAGTTCAGCCTTCTGGCTGATTTGAATCAGCGGCATGCTGGCGGCCTCGGGATCAACCTGTTCTATATGCGCAGAACCGGTAATGAAGCCATGCTTGAGCATAAGCAGACAATAAATAGCCTCATGGACACCAGCGGCTCCCAAAGGATGGCCGGAGAGGGATTTGGTTGAACTGAAAGCAGGTATACGTGGGGCAAATACGTTGCGGATGGCACGCAGTTCGGCCAGATCACCGACAACGGTACTGGTTCCATGGGTATTGATGTAGTCAATTGGGGCAGTTACGCCATTTAAGGCCATGCGCA
This sequence comes from Pseudomonadota bacterium, assembly GCA_021781515.1. Taxonomy (GTDB): domain Bacteria; phylum Pseudomonadota; class Gammaproteobacteria; order Pseudomonadales; family Moraxellaceae; genus JAJXWR01. The sequence continues at coordinate 8,560 of JAJXWR010000023.1, read as the reverse complement.
TGCAGCGTACGGCACCTTCGCCGCTGGGAGCAACCATATCCTGACCGTCGGAGGTGGCACCATAACCCACAAGTTCTGCGTAAATTGGCGCACCACGGCGTCTGGCGTGTTCATATTCTTCAACGACGACCATGCCGCCGCCACCGGCAATGACAAAACCATCACGGTGGCTGTCATAAGCCCTTGAGGCACGTTCGGGTTGATCATTGAAGTGGCTGGACAGGGCACCCATCGCATCAAACTGACAGGACATCTGCCAGGATTCTTCTTCGCCACCGCCGGCAAAGACAATATCCTGTTTACCCAGCTGGATCAGTTCCATCGCATGACCAATACAATGCGCACTGGTGGCACAGGCCGAAGCGATGCTGTAACTGGCCCCTCGGATGCCAAAGGCGGTAGCGAGGCAAGCGGATACGGTACTGCTCATGGTGCGCGGCACGGTGTAAGGGCTGATGCGCCGTACGCCTTTGCTGCGTGCCAGGTCTGTTGCTTCCGTATGATGGGAACTTGAGGCCCCACCGGAACCGGCAATCAGGCCGGTACGCTCTTGAGAGACCAGTTCAGGTGGTAACTGCGCATCGGCAATGGCTGTTTTGAGCGCCACCGCCGCATAGGCAGAAGCATCCCCCATGAAACGTAAGGCTTTTCGATCCAGGTGCTCCTCAGGTTGCAGATCAGGCCGTCCGGACACATGGCTGCGAAAGCCCTTCTCAGCATACACCGGATTAAACCGCAAACCGCTGCGCTGTTCCCACAACGCCTGCTTCACGGTGTCCTGATCATTTCCCAGGCACGACACAATTCCTAGCCCGCTGATGACAACTCGCTTCATAAAGAACCTCAAAATGGAAACAAAAAAAAGACAACAGACGCTTAAACAATTCGCAGAAAATGGTGGCAGTCGGTGCAACCTGGTGAAACCGGTCTATAGGCACATCCACTGTAGTCACTGATGAAGTCACTCACGTTGCCTATATTCTATGGCGTCCACCAAGCGTGTGGCTTTACCTTAAAAATTATCCGTTCGGGTAAACAGCCCGACCCGTAGATCTTCGGCAATATAAATGGGGCGCCCATCCACCGACACACAGCCATCGGCAATCCCCATGACCAGTTTACGTTCAATGATCCGTTTCAGGTGCAGATGATAGGTCAGTTTTTTGGCATCGGGTAACACCTGTCCCGTAAAGCGAATATCGCCAGCACCCAGCGCCCGGCCACGTCCGGGATTACCGCGCCAACCCAGAAAGAAACCGAGGAGTTGCCACAACGCATCCAGCCCCAGGCATCCTGGCATGACCGGATCGGTGGCAAAATGACAGGCAAAAAACCATAGATCCGGGCGAATATCCAGCTCGGCAATAATTTCGCCTTTGTCATGATTTCCCCCAAGATCAGTGATCAGCGTGATCCGATCCATCATTAACATAGGAGGAAGCGGGAGGCGGGCATTCATTACGCCGAAAAGCTCACCGCGGGCACATTGTAACAGTTCATCGTAAGTAAACGACTGCTGTCGAACGATGCTCATGTCCATGATTTTTTTCCTTGACGTTGACATGCGTAGCGTACCCCAGAACAGATGACAGTTTTAATGCATTCTCGGTTAAAACCACCTGAAAATAGTTTCCAAATATGTATACATCTGTATATTAATTGATAAAGTCAATGAATTACTGGGTCACAAGGGGTGTTGATTGAATTCTGCGTTGCTGTACGCCGCAGTAGTCGTTACAATGCGCTACGGGATTCGAGAGTAAAGAGTGCCGGTCAGGTTGTTTTTCTGTGCAGGAAATACCCGGAAATATCTATATCCAGGGTGGCCGTGCTGTCTGCCCGCGTCGATCCTGCAATGGTGACAGGTCAGTGAGCTTAAGGGGGTGGGGTGATTATTCCTGAATTGGGCCAGTATGCTTTAGGGTTGGCACTGGTGGTGGCTCTGTTGCAGGGGATACTTCCCTTGTGGGGGATAAGAAGGGGTCAGTCAGGATTGCAGGAACTGGGGCGAACGGCGGCTTATTCGCAGGCAGGCCTGTTGCTGTTTTCTTTCATGGCACTGGAATATGCTTTTTTACACAATGACTTTACCTTGACCTATGTCTCGGAAAACTCCAATACCCGTCTGCCTTTTTACTACAAAATGTCGGCGTTATGGGGCGGGCATGAAGGTTCTTTGTTGCTGTGGGAACTGGTACTGACGTTGTGGACGGCGGCGGTGGCGGTGTTTTCACAAGGACTGCCCCTGGAGGTGCGGGCGCGGGTGCTGGCTGTGCTGGGCTGGGTGTCGGCTGCGTTTCTGGCATTTGTACTGACGACATCCAATCCTTTTACGCATGGGTTGCCTGATTTTCCTCCGGATGGTGCGGATCTCAACCCGCTGTTGCAAGATCCCGGCCTCATTATGCATCCACCCATGCTGTACATGGGGTATGTGGGCTTCTCCGTGCCTTTTGCGTTTGCCATGGCCGGATTATTGGGGGGGCGTCTGGATTCCGCCTGGGCCCGCTGGTCTCGGCCATGGACATTGATGGCCTGGTGTTTTCTCAGTCTGGGCATTGCACTGGGTAGCTGGTGGTCATATTACGTGCTGGGCTGGGGCGGGTGGTGGTTCTGGGATCCGGTTGAGAATGCCTCATTCATGCCATGGCTGGCCGGAACGGCGCTGTTGCATTCCCTGGCAGTCACTGAAAAACGCGGTGTATTCAAAGCCTGGACGACACTGTTGGCTATTTTGAGCTTTGCCCTGAGTGTGCTGGGGACGTTTCTGGTACGTTCAGGTGTCCTGACCTCGGTGCATGCATTTGCCTCCGATCCTTCCCGCGGTTTTTTTGTGCTGGGGATATTGACGGTCATGGTGGGATCGGCACTGGTGCTTTTTGCCTGGCGGGCTCCCTTGCTGGTCACTGAAAGCCGCTATCGGCTGTTATCCCGGGAAACGCTGTTATTGGCCAATAATCTGTTGCTGATTATTGCCTGCTTCGTGGTATTTCTCGGTACATTGTTTCCGCTAATCAGTGAAGTGATGCACTGGGGGAAGATTTCAGTGGGACCGCCGTACTTTAATTTTGTGTTCAAACCCTTGGCGCTGACCCTGCTCTTTTTTCTAGCGGCAGGCCCTTTGGCCCGCTGGAAGCAGCAGGAAGTGGCTGATCTGCTACGGCAGCTGGCATGGCCGGCCGCCTTGGCGCTGAGCCTGTCATTGCTGCTGACGTCTCTTGCGGGTTGGCATACGCTGGTTTTTGTCGGCGTGAGTTTGCTGCTGCTGGTGGTGTTGAGTGTGTTTCAGGATATTCGTCGTAAATTGCGGCATAGCCGTTCAGGTCTGTGGACCGGTTTCTGGAAGCTGGCGCGCAGCTATCGGGGAATGCAGCTGGCGCACCTGGGGTTAGTGGTAAGCATGACCGGGATTTTACTGACCAGTTTTTATAGTGTTGAACACGATGTACGCATGGCGCTCGGGGATCAGGTGACGGTGGGTCCCTTTGATTTTCGTCTGAGCGCTTTACGCTCGGTCAATGGCCCCAATTATACCAGTCAGCAGGCCAGGGTCGATGTGTATCGGGGAGGGCAGCCGGTTCGTTCGCTCTGGCCGGAAAAACGGCTTTACACCGTTCGTCAGATGCCGATGACCAAAGTAGCATTGGCTCCGGGGTTGATTCAGGATCTGTATGTCGCCCTTGGGGATTCCAATGGCAGTGCCTGGGCTGTGCGAATTTATTACAAGCCTTTCGTGCGCTGGATATGGATGGGTGCTTTACTGATGGCGTGTGGTGGAGTCATGGCGGCTTTTGACCCTCGGTATCGTTTGCGTCGGGACAGAGTACAAACTCAGGAGTAGGTTGTCAGTGAAAAAGGGGAGTTGGATTTATGCAATGGTTGAAACTCAGTTATCTGGTACCATTTCTGCTTTTTGTGGCTCTGATCGTCTTTCTGATCAGTCAGAATGGTCGGGATCCTGATGTCGATACTTTTTCTTTATTGAATAAGCCGTTGCCTGGATTTTCCCTGCCGGATCTGGAGCATCCGGAACATGTGGTGAACCAGAAATTGTGGATAGGGCATCCCTATCTGCTGAATGTCTGGGCGACCTGGTGTAATTCCTGTGCGGAAGAGCACAGTATGTTGATGAAGATTAGCGGAACCGGTGTGTTGATGTATGGTGTGTTGTACAAAGACCAGCGGGCGGCGGCTGAAGATTATCTGGCCAGCAAGGGCAATCCTTTCCGGCAGGTTATAGATGATGAGGTCGGTGGTTTTGGTATTGATCTTGGGGTCACCGGTGCACCGGAAACCTTTCTGGTGGATGCACAGGGGATCATTCGTTACCATATGGATGGTCCAATTGATGACCGGGTGTGGAACACCGTGCTTAAACCACGTTATCAGACCCTTTTAAAGGGAGTGAAGCCGTGAAATTACTGCTCTGTCTCTGCTTGGGGTGGTTTTTATGCGCACCTCTGCAGGCGGCGATCAATGCCTATAGTTTCAGTTCGCCGGAACAGGAACAGCGTTTTCGGCAACTGACAGAAGAACTACGCTGCCCGCGTTGCCAGAATGAATCGTTGGCGGGTTCGGATGCGCCGGTGGCGCAAGATCTGAAAGATCGGGTGTATCTGATGCTGCAAGCCGGAAAAAGCAATCGTGACATCAAGGAATTTTTACGGGCCCGCTATGGTGATTTCGTGATTTACCGGCCACCGTTGCGCTGGCGGACACTGGTGCTCTGGTTGGGACCTTGGGTGCTCGGTATGACGACGGTGTTGCTGCTATGGCGGCGCCTCCGGCAAAAAAATACAGCAGCCCGTGCCTTGAGCCCGGAAGAACAACAGCGACTGGCGCTAATTCTGGGAACAGACGCCACGTTGCCGTCAGGTAAAAACCAATGATTGCTTTGACTGCATTTTTCTGGATGGGATTGATGACCCTGGCTACGGCGTTGCTGGTAGCGTCACCGCTCTGGTGGCCGCTGCGGCAGCAACCACCCGGCGTGCTCGGGTTGAGCCGGCAGGTTTATGCGGATCGGTTGCAGGAAATGCAGGCCGACCTGCAGGCGGGTGAAATGGAAGCGGATGATTTTGCGGAACTGCGCACTGATCTGGCGCGTACCTTGCTGCTGGAGCAGGAATTGCCAGCGGCCAAGGGAGGGTCAGCACTGACTGCCGGGTCGGTACGTTGGGCCATTAGCACCATGCTGTGCATCCTGGTGCTGGCTCCCGTGTATTATGGGCGTTTTCTGTATCAGCCCGCCGTGGGTGCCTGGTGGCAGACCGAAGCACGTATTGGTGCCGATGTCGAGCGAATGATGGCTGGGCAAGCACCGCAGGCACCGCCAGACAGTTTTAACATGGCGGATGTGCTGCGGGTGTTGCAGGTACATATTCAGCAACATCCAGATCAGTATGCCTGGTGGGAAGCCGTGGGGATCAGCTACTTGCAGGCCATGATGCCGGATATGGCGGCGATCGCCCTGCAACGGGCGAATGATCTGCATCCGGGGGATGTGCACCTGCAACTGGCGCTGGCCCATGCGCGGATTTATGCAGCCAATGGACAACTGGATGCACAGTCCCGTGACTTGTTGTTGCAGGTGCTGAAACAGCAACCGCAGCAGTTAGAGGCGCAACTATTGATGGCGGAAGGTTCGTACAACAGTGGTGATTATGCCCGGGCTATCCCGTTTTATCAGGCATTGCTGGAACGTAAGGATTCTGGTTTTGGAGACGAGGAACGCAGCGTCTTTACCCGGCATTTGCAGGAGTCCACTGCCCGTGCGACGGTGGATGCGCAGAGTCTGGCCATGGCTCCCCGATTGCGCATCACCTTGGAGGTTCCCGCCTTGTTGCGTCAGCGTTATCCGGAGGCGACGATCTTTGTCTTTGCCCGGGCCGTTTCGGGAATGCCGATGCCATTGGCGGTGCAGCGTTATACCTTGGCACAGTTGCCTAAGGAAGTTGATCTGGATGATACGCAGGCCATGATGCCGGCGATGAAATTGTCTGCATTCCCTGAAGTGAAAGTGGAAGCGTTGCTTTCTCTGCACGGGGAGGCGGCCAGAAAACCGGGAGACTGGGTTAGTGCGCCGGTGCAATGTTCAACGTTGGGGGAACAACGCCTGAAATTGCAGATCAGTCAAAAAGTCGGGCTTACGGGCCCGGTGCCTGAATGAGGTGTTCCTGGAGGTGTAAACAGCATTCGGTTGCTACTTGCCATGATCCATAGGGATATTGTATCTTAAACCGTTATTAATGATGTCATCATGAATGGTGTGTAGCGGGTGCTCGCAACCCCTTGTCTGAAGGAATTACAGTTATGCGCATTATTTTACTGGGCCCGCCGGGTGCTGGCAAAGGTACCCAAGCCCAACAGTTGATTCAACATTTTGCAATTCCGCAGATTTCCACCGGGGATATGTTGCGCGCCGCCGTAAAGGCGGGGACACCGCTGGGACTGGCAGCAAAACAGGTGATGGATGCGGGGGGGCTGGTGTCTGATGATCTGATTATTGGTTTGGTCAAGGAACGCATTCTGGCGGCAGATTGCCAGTCAGGGTTTTTATTTGACGGTTTCCCCCGCACGATTGCCCAGGCGGAAGCCTTGAATGCAGCGGATATCGCCATTGATTATGTGGTGGAGATTGTTGTCAGTGATGAAGAGATTGTCAGCCGGATGAGTGGCAGGCGGATTCATCCCGCATCGGGTCGGGTGTACCACGTATTGCATAACCCCCCTAAAGTGGCCGATCGTGATGACCTGACGGGAGAGCCGTTGGTGCAGCGTGCGGATGATCAGGAGGAAACAGTGCGTAAACGCCTGGAGGTTTATCATGCACAAACCTCTCTGCTGATCGGGTTTTACCAACAGATGGCAGCACAAGGTCATGCCCGGGTGAAAGCTCCGCAATATCGCTCGTTGTCGGGTATCGGGCCGATGGCTGAAGTCTCGCGGCAGTTATTGGCGCTGCTGTGTTAACAGTCCGGTTGTACGCATTGGTATGAGCCAGGAGCGGCCATCAGTTGCAGTGGTGCTGGTCAATCTGGGTACACCGGAACGTCCGGATGTTCCGGCAGTGCGCCAGTTTCTTCAGACATTCCTCAGCGATCCGCGGGTGGTTGAGCTGCCGCGGTGGTTGTGGTGGCTAATTTTGCGGCTTTTTGTGTTGCCATTCAGGCCACGGCGTGTGGCTCGGCTGTACCAGTCCATCTGGATGGCCAGTGGCTCGCCCATGCGTGTCATACTGCAACAGCAGGCGGACGCTTTACAGCAGTACCTGGATGCAGAGTGGCCTGGGCAGGTTCAGGTGTGTACTGCTATGACCTATGGCAGTCCCGGCGTAGCCTCCGTTCTCGATGCGCTTAAAACGGCGGGTCAACTGCGGATTCTGCTGTTTCCTTTATATCCACAGTACTCTGCATCGACCACTGCGCCGGTGCTGGATCAGATGGCCGCCTGGATGCGCCGGCAGCGAGATATTCCGGCACTGCGCTATGTTCATGATTACCATGTCGCTCCGGCCTATATCTCGGCATTGGCGCAGAGCGTCCGGGCATTCTGGCAGGAACAGGGCCAGGCAGAGCGGATGTTGCTGTCGTTTCATGGAATTCCGGAAGATTATTATCGCAAGGGCGATCCGTATCCGGACCAGTGCCAGGCCACCGCACAGGCGCTGGCGCATGCACTGGCGTTGCGACCGGAGCAGTGGGCGTTTAGTTATCAGTCGCGCTTTGGTGCACAGGTGTGGATGCGTCCTTATACCGATGTGCTATTACAGGAATGGGGCAGCACCGGGGTAAAATCGGTGCAGGTGCTCAGTCCCGCTTTTTCTGCGGACTGTCTGGAGACACTGGAAGAGTTAGCCATGCAGAACCGCACCTTGTTTTTAGCTGCAGGGGGTGAAAGTTACGCCTATATTCCGGCTCTGAATGCCAATCCGCTGCATATTGCCGCACTGGCGGCTGAAATACGCCGGGAATGTGCAGGCTGGATCGCCGACGCTTCGCTTCAGGATCATCAATAGAAATACTGAAATACGCCACAAATCAAGAGGGAAGTAGCATGTTTGATATCGTTTGTCTGGATCTGGAAGGGGTGCTGGTGCCAGAAATATGGATTCAGGTGGCGCAACGCCTGAACATTGCGGAACTTCGGGCCACGACCCGGGATATTCCCGATTACGATGTGTTGATGCGCCAGCGGTTGCGTATTCTCGCTGAACACCAAATCAGTCTGCAACAGATTCAGCAAGTCATTGCTGCCATGGGGCCATTGTCTGGTGCCCGGGAATTTCTCGACTGGGTGCGAGAACGCTACCAACTGATTATCCTCTCCGATACGTTCTATGAATTTGCGCAACCGCTGATGCGGCAGTTGGGCTGGCCGACGCTCTTTTGTCATCATCTGGAGATTGATGCAGCGGGCTATATCAGTAACTATCGCCTACGCCAGAAAGATCAAAAAACCCAGGCGGTAAGGCGCTTGCATGAACTCAATTTCAGCGTCGTAGCGGCGGGGGATTCTTACAACGATACCGGCATGCTGGCTGAGGCAGACCGAGGTCTTT
>JAJXWR010000022.1 GCA_021781515.1 Pseudomonadota bacterium | reverse complement strand
AGGAAGAAACTTTATTAAATATGTAAGGGAAGAAAACGGAAGAAAACGCCTAAGAATATCGGTTTTATAACCGGCCATTTCTATCGATATTTATCTCGGCGGTGACAACCAGCGTTTACGTTTACGTTTAAGGTCGCGGTCGCGGTCGCGACAGTGGCTGGTTTCTCAGCCTCCTCGACTTCTTTGTCGTCAGTATTCTCCGTGTAGTAGTACTTTCGTGGTCTGCCTTCGGTTGTCTTCAGTTGAGGGTTCTGCTTCTGCAAACTGGGGCGACGTGCGCCAATTTCTGCAATCAGTTGCTGCACCAAGTCGCCTTTGGTTTTGATGCGGCCGCCCTGACTGTTGGCTTTTTTCTCCTCACACTCCGAATGGTATTTACCATTACCAAGAATCCACTCAGCGACCTCTCGTGCCGTCAGTTTTTTCCTGACTGAGATTTCAAACAGTCCAATACGGCTACCCCAAGATTCAATGCCATAAAAATTCCCTAAAATTATTTTGTCTTGTTCATGACTACCAACCGTAGCAACTGGACGCATATGTGCGCACTGTAGTAGGCACCCAGCGTACTGCTGCCTCCTGTATAACAAACCCGATCACCGGGACAAAAACGGGTTACGCCAGTGCCGCTTGCAAGGACGATTCCTGCGGTAATGTAATAGGTCTCGATGAAGTTCATGCCAATGCAATACTGCTGGATCAAGACTTGGCCCGTGCCCGTTTCTCCAATATCTTCAACCTGCGCTTCAAAAAGCACCTCCGGCCCACCCGTCTGAACAAAACGAATAGGTTGAATCATAAGCGGATCACCATCCACTTCCTAGAACATCATCGAAGTTTAGCAGGCTCCGATACGAAATTCAGATCCTGATCTGCCCGTTCATACAACGAACGTAAAACTTGGGTTAAATACCTAAAAAAAAGGCACCCCGAAGGGTGCCTCAACGATGTGTTAAACCGATCAGTCAGTCATTATATGCCTGTTCACCATGGGTACTAACATCCAGACCCATACGCTCATCTTCTTCAGTGACCCGCAGCCCGACCACCACATCGGCGATTTTGTAAGCCAACAGCGACACCAGACCCGACCATACCAGTGTGGTACCTATCGCCCACAACTGACTTTTAACCTGGCCCAGCATGTCATAAGTCGCCGGAGTATTATTGGCAACATAATCATAGATACCCACACCACCCAATGCCGGGGAGCAGAACACACCAGTCAGTATGGCACCTAACATCCCACCAACACCATGCACTCCAAACACATCCAGCGCATCATCCGCACCCAGAATCTTTTTGAGGCCATGGACGCCCCACAGGCAGATAACACCGGCGATCAAACCAATGACCAGGGCACCCATGACACCGACATAACCACACGCCGGGGTAATGGCCACCAGACCCGCTACCGCACCGGAAGCACCTCCTAACATAGAGGGTTTGCCTTTCAGTGCCCATTCAGCCCCTGACCATGACAAGGCGGCTGCCGCCGTTGCCAGCCAGGTATTGATAAAGGGCAGTCCTGAAGTACTCGCCTGCAAAGCGGAACCGGCGTTAAAACCAAACCAGCCAAACCAGAGCAGCGATGCACCAATCATCGTCATCGTCGTGCTGTGCGGTGCCATGATTTCCCGTCCCAGGCCCACACGTTTGCCGACCACAAAGGCACCAACCAGACCCGCAATCGCTGAATTGATATGCACAACGGTACCGCCTGCAAAATCAATAGCTCCCTTCTGGAATAGCCAGCCTGCAGTGGCATTAGCCGCATCGGAAGCTTTAGCACTGGTGTAGGCATCCGGGCCCTGCCAGAACCAGACCATGTGAGCGACCGGCAAATAGGCAAAGGTGAACCACAGCACGATAAATACCAGCAACCCACTGAATTTCACCCGTTCGGCCAGTGAGCCAATGATCAGACAGCAGGTGATGGCGGCAAATGCACCCTGAAAGACGACATAGACATACTCATGAATGCCTACATTTTTACTGAAGGTGGCGGCCACTGTATCGGGGGTAATGCCTTTCATGAATATATTATCAAGGCTCCCGAAAAATGGGCTTAAGGCATTATGCCCCTGAGTAAAGGCGATACTGTAACCATAGACCACCCATAGCACCGTAATCAGTGAAAAAATGGTAAATACCTGCATCAATACCGATAACATATTTTTTTTCCGGACCAGTCCGCCATAAAACAACGCCAGGCCCGGAACCGACATCAAAATCACAAAAGCCGAACTGATAATCATGTACGCATCATCACCGGTATCGACTTTGTCAACGGGAGCGGCTGCGGCTGCAGGTGCCGCCGTTGTCACCGCTGCCGGAGCCGCCGGTGTGCTCAGCGTCGCTGTCGACGGCGCTACAGCCGGTGTCGTACTCGCCGCCACCACCGTGGCGGTGGAAGGCGCTGCGGCAGGGGGGGTGGCGCTGTCATCCGACCACGCCGGACTAGAGACAAGCAGCATGCCTCCCAATCCTATTCCAAGCAAGAGTTTTTTCACGTTCTTTCTCCGATTAAATAAATTATATTAAAAACAATTTATTAGCTTAAAGATTACAATGCATCAACACCCGATTCACCAGTACGGATACGAATACTCTGCTCCAGACTGGTCACGAAAATTTTCCCATCACCAATTTTGCCGGTATTGGCCGCCTTGCTGATCGCTTCAATAACTTTATCCAGCATGTCATCAGCGATTGCGACTTCAACTTTGACCTTGGGTAAAAAATCCACGACATACTCTGCGCCCCGATACAATTCGGTATGCCCCTTTTGCCGCCCAAACCCCTTGACTTCAGTCACTGTCACCCCTTGCACACCAATATCGGACAGTGCTTCACGCACATCATCGAGTTTGAACGGCTTGATAATTGCCGTAACCATTTTCATAAGTATTCTCCTGGAAAAGGCGGCGGCGCCGCCGGTAATCAGAATTTATAAATCCCTTCAACGGCCGCATAGCCGACGCTATCGGTAACTCCACTCCCTTTCGGGATCACTGCCTGCGGTGCCTTGTCTTCACGTACTTCTGCGCGTACTTCAAAAGCAGGTATAGGGGCATAACCCACCGTCAATGTTGATGATTTGGTATTTCCTACCCCGTAGCCCAGTTTATAACCCTCCTTGTCGTCAAAATTTTCAAGACGCAACGACGTCCGCCACTGATCATTAAACTGGTAATTGACATACACATCCACGGCCGTCCATACCGCCGCCGTATTATCGGTAAATGCCCTATCCTGTTTGGCATAATCGGCATTGAGGATCAGGCTGAGTGCTGCAGTCGGTTTAACCGTCAACACCGTATCCACCAGATTTCGGGTGGCCAGAATACCAGACACCGTTTTGTTATTAATCAGCTTGCCATTGGCAGTGGCAGGTGCCGCAACCAGATTTGCCACCGTCGGCGTATAGGCTGAGGGAGTCGCATCCCCGTAATACCCCTGCAAACTCCAGCTCACCATGGCCGTTGGATTAAAGAGCAGACACCATTCGGTCGTTTTCTGAGCCGAATACGCCTGCTGCTGATCCCAGCCGTTCACTTCACCCAACATGATGGAATAGGTGGAATTCGGAGCAATGGTAAAACGAGCCCCGGTATGGGTAAACGGAATGGCGTTAAGGAAGGCAATAGAATGCGAAATGTTAGTGTTTGATAAGTCATTGATAACTTCAGCACCTGCCATCGTGACGAACTTGCCGGCCGATGCCGTGTAAATCCCATGTGCATACTGCAAGAAGGCCTGGGTCAGATCAAAAGAATTGCTCGCTGCCCTCTGACTGTACGGCGCTGATTTAATCCAGTCGGCATCACTGCCCGTGGTGATGTTGACCAGCCCCCCCACGCCTTCGGCAGGCTGTTTGGCCAACTGTAAAAACGCCTGCTTGAGATCGAAGGAATTGGCCCGGTTATCAAAATAATTCATGCCGGTGGGTGCCAGGTTGGTACCACCTGGAGCGCTGTAGCTGTAATAATTATAGGCCGCCTCTATATAGCCCTGTTCAGTGATGCCTGATGCGGCCAATACTTTGTCCAGTCCCGGTCCCGCTGGAGCGGTATCCGCCCAGGCCCCCGCAGAAAGCCCCGCAATGGCGGAAACCACAGTCATGCTTAGCTTCTTCATCATTGTCGATATTCCTCTTTAATTGTGATTCATGATGTAACACAGTGTAAATAGCACAGAACATGCCAGATCATTTACCTGTTGATTTTTATATAATTATTACTTATGACGCAATAGTTCCGCTCCACTCCACCGATAAATTGCACGCTTATTGTGCGTGAGTGTATTTTTTTGGGGCATTATTGCGGCGCTCCCGCTCTGGGATTCTTCCCCCGCTGCCACTAACGCTCCAGCGACGGTCATGCTAAAATGGGGGCTAACTCGGACTCGGAGATTTTCTGGTGAATTTTGAACAGATTCTTAATCGTTTTGGCGAACAATTGGATTTCGTGTTGCCGCCGGGCATGCGCAATCTGCGGCAGGATATTGAAAAAGGCTTACGCTCTGCCTTGCAAGAAGCCTTGAACAAGATGGATGTAGTGACCCGGGAGGAATTCAGCCAGCAAACTCAGGTGCTGGAGCAAACCCGATTACGTATTACTGAACTGGAAAACCGGCTAAAGGCAGTTGAGCTGAAAGTGCGCGACCGCAGTCAGCCCGCAAGAAACACCGCTGGATAATCCTGCTCAAGTATTAATTGTTACTGTTAAATCACACTTTGGTCAGATGGTTCCGTGCCCCACCGCTTTCGATAAGGGGCGTACCAGTGAAGCCAGCCCTGCTTCTTCCAGTTCGTATTCCACCAATGAACGGATAACCGCCGTACTGTCCACCATCAGCACACGATCCAGCAGTGCTTTGGCGCGGTGCATTGGCATTTCGCACACCATTTTTTTTATGCGCAGCAGATTACTCGAACTCATCGACAGGGTATCAAAACCCATGGCCATCAACAGCATGGCCGTCCCCGGATCCCCAGCCATTTCTCCACAGATACTGACTTTGCGGTTCACCGCATGGACTTCCCGGACAATCCGGCTCATGGTGCGCAATACCGAGGGATGATAAGCTGAATAAATATCCGCCACCCGTGGATTGTTGCGGTCAACCGCCAGTATATATTGAATCAGATCATTCGAACCGACTGAAACAAAATCGACCAGTTGCGCCATATCAGCGACCTGGATAACGGCCGCCGGCACTTCCAGCATGATGCCCACAAGCGGCTTGATCAAGGGTTGCTGCAATTCTTCCTCTACTTCCATGATCGCCCGATGCATCAAGTGCAAGGCTTCTTCAATTTCCACCACCGACGAGATCATCGGAAATAAAATTCGCAGATTTTCCAGACCAACAGAGGCTTTGAGCATCGCCCGCAACTGCACCATAAAAATTTCCGGATGATCGAGCGTCACCCGTATTCCTCGCCATCCCAGCGCCGGATTTTCTTCTTCAATCGGGAAATACGGCAGATCTTTATCACCACCGATATCCAGTGTCCGCATGGTAACCGGTCGGGGTGAAAAAGACTCCAGCTGAAAACGGTAAATCGCCCGCTGCTCTTCCTCTGATGGAAACCGTTCCCGCATCATGAAGGGTATTTCGGAACGATACAGCCCTACCCCTTCCGCCCCCCGGTCTTTCGATCGCGCCACATCCACCATCAGTCCGGTATTGACCATGATCTGCACTGGAAAACCATCGGGAGTCAGTGCCGCCTTGTCTTTGTAGGCATCCAACCCCGCCACAAACTGTTTTTCATCACGGATAATGTCATTGTACTTGGCCGTCATGTTGGCGGAGGGATTGACGTAAATTCGCCCCTGATAGCCATCGACAATCAATTGCGCCTCATCGAGGCTGGTCACTGGCATTTCTGCCAACCCGACTACCGTGGGAATTCCCAAAGCCCGGGCCACAATGGCCATGTGCGCATTGCTGGAACCCTGTACGATGGCAATCCCTGCAATCTTGTCCAAGGGTTGCTCCACCAGCAAGGAAGTGGGAATATCCTCACCCACCAAAATGGTATTTTCCCGGTATTCCGGCTGGGTCACTGCATTTTTTTTCTGTAGTTGCGACAGAACCCGTAATCCCAGATCACGGACATCGGCCATCCGCTCCCGTAAATAGGCGTCTTCCATCGTCTGAAACGACTGCACATGCTCTTCGATCACTTCGCGTAAGGCCCCTTGTGCCCAGTTACCTGCGATGATCCGGTCAATAATTTCGCCGACCAGACCATGATCATCCAGCATACGTAAATACACTTCAAAAAGTGCCCGTTCTTCCGGCATCAGGGTATTGGCCATTTTACGGTCAAGTTCCACGATCGATTGGCGTACGGTCATTACCGCTTCTTTAAGCAAGGCAATTTCAGTATCGGGGTTTTCACACAATCGATCCGGCACCGAATCCAGGTGGGCGAGCGGATAAATCACCACCGCTTTGCCGATTCCCACGCCCGGACTTCCCGGAACCCCATTAAAGACCCCCACCATTCCTGGCTTGTTGCCGCGCAGACTGTCCAGCGCTCCTATGGCCTTGGCATGCGCCACCACCCCGGACAACTGGGCAGATACCGTCACTAAAAACGCTTCTTCCGACTCATCAAAGCGACGTTTTTCCTGCTGTTGTACCACCAGAACACCGAGAATCTTGCGACGGTGCATGATCGGCACACCAAGGAACGAGTTGTAGCGCTCTTCCCCGGTTTCCGGCAAATAATGGAATTTCGGGTGTGCTGAGGCATCATCCAGGTTCAGCGGCTCCTCTCTCAGCCCCACCTGACCGACCAGCCCTTCAGTAATACCCAGACTGACATTACCAATGGCCTCGGCATTCAATCCTTCAGTAGCCATCAGCACATACCGACTGGTTTTTTCGTCCAGTAAATACACAGAACTTACCTCGGTCCCCATCGCCGCACGCACACTGGACACCATGATGTCCAATGAAGATTGCAGATTGGGGGCAGAGTTCACCTCCTGAACGATACGACGCAGCAGTTCAAGCATGGTTGTTGTTCATTCTCCGTCTATAACCAGTCGTGGAGCCAATTCCTTCAGTGCCTTGCGGTACACTTCCCGCTTGAATGCAACCACCTGATTCAGAGGATACCAGAAACTGACCCACTTCCAGGCATCAAATTCAGCAGGATGCGTCTTATCCAGACAAATTTCTGCCGGATCTGCTAACAGGCGCAATAAAAACCATTTCTGTTTCTGCCCTATACAGTGCGGCTGACGATCCTGGCGAACATAACGACTGGGCAACCGGTACTTCAGCCAATTGCGTGTTTGCGCCAGAATCCGTACATGTTCTGCACGCAGACCCACTTCTTCACCCAGTTCACGATACATTGCCTCTTCAGGCGTCTCTCCACGGGAAATGCCTCCTTGCGGAAACTGCCATGCCTCATGACCATAGCGACGCGCCCATAACACCTCACCGCAACCATTAGCCACGATGATTCCGACATTAGGTCGGTAGCCTTCTGCGTCAATCACAAATCCACCATTCAAAAAATAACCAAATCATTATCTTATAAATACTAGAACGAATTTCTGCCAAGCGGTGAGATAATTCATGGGCAACCGCCTTAAAACACCTTATAAAAACTTTAAGTAACTGGGGCATTCTCTGCGACATCCATTTAACCCACTGTTTTTTAAATTATCTCCAGCATTCCCAGCACAACTCCATTTTTTTTCGGGGCACATGGTATACTGCAAGCCGTTACGCCCCTTGTTTTTTTGACCGGATCAACTGCCTGCCTCTCATGAAGGATCACCCATGCTTGCACTTTTTGATCTGGATAACACCTTGCTGGCCGGTGACTCTGACCATGCATTCGGTGATTATCTGGCCCATATTGGCTGGGTGGACGCTCAGTCACACCGTCAGCAAAACGACCGGTTTTATGCCGACTATTGTAGTGGAACGCTGGATATTCTGGCTTACAGCCAGTTTGTTTTACAGCCGCTCTGCGGTCGCGCACCCATCGAACTGGCGACGCTGCAACAAACCTACGTTGATGAAGTGATCAAACCCTTGGTATTGCCTGCGGCAATCGAGTTGTTGGAACAACATCGACAGGCTGGGGATACACTGGTCATTGTTACCGCCACCAACCGTTTTATTACTGAACCAATTGCCCGTTTGCTCAACGTGCCCCACCTGATTGCCACCGAAGGGGAAGTCATTGAAGGGCGTTATACCGGCAGGATCAGTGGAATACCCTGTTTTCAACAGGGTAAGGTCCAACGGGTTGAAGAATGGCTCGGCGCACAGCAGTTGAACGGCATATACAGCCGTTTTTACTCCGACTCATTTAACGATTTACCGCTACTCACCTGGGCCAACGAAGCGGTGGTGGTTGATGCCGATGCAAAACTTCAAGGTGAAGCCATTAAAAGGGGCTGGCCGCAAATCAGTCTCCGCAATAACAATCCGGGAATGTAAAAACATCCCCGGAAGTTAACGCAGCGCGTTGATAACAGCCAATAATTACAGACTATAGTACATTTCAAATTCCACAGGATGTGTCGTGGTATTGAGTCGACGCACTTCTTCCTGCTTCAGTTCGATGTAGGAATCCAGATATTCCCGTGTAAATACTCCGCCTTTCAGCAAGAACTCGTGGTCGTTTTCCAACGCTTCCAGCGCCATTTCCAGACTATGTGCAACGGTTGGCACCTTGGCTTCTTCTTCTGGGGGAAGATCATAAAGATTTTTGTCCATGGCATCGCCCGGATGAATCTTGTTCTGAATTCCATCCAGCCCCGCCATCATCAATGCTGCAAAAGCCAGGTAGGGATTGGCTCCCGGATCCGGGAAACGTGTTTCAATACGCCGTCCTTTGGGATTGGAGACGTAAGGAATACGAATTGACGCAGAACGGTTACGGGCCGAATAAGCCAGCATGATTGGTGCCTCAAAATGCGGTACCAGACGCTTGTAGCTATTGGTCAGTGGGTTGGTAATGGCATTCAATGCCCGCGCATGCTTGATAATGCCACCGATATAATACAATGCCAGTTCCGATAAGCCACCGTACAGATCACCCGCAAAAAGGTTGACACCTCCCTTGGATAGCGACTGGTGCACGTGCATACCTGAACCATTATCGCCGACAATGGGTTTTGGCATAAAGGTTGCCGTCTTGCCATACGAGTGGGCCGTATTCCAGACTGCATACTTAAGAATCTGAACTTCATCGGCTTTTTTTACCAGGGTATTGAAAGAGACCCCTATTTCGCTCTGACAGGAGGCCACTTCGTGGTGGTGCACTTCCAGGCGCCCCGGCCCCATCATGGCTTCGATGGCATTACACATCGACACCCGCAAATCCTGACCTGAATCTACGGGAGGTACTGGAAAATAACCCCCTTTAACACGTGGACGATGCCCACAATTGCCCCCCTCATAGTCTTTGTCTGTTGACCAGGCCGCTTCTTCGGCATAAATAGTGTGGCGAGCACCGCTCATGTCAACGGAAAATTTGACTTCGTCAAATACAAAGAATTCTGGCTCCGGTCCAAAATAAGCCGTGTCTGCAATTCCTGTGGAGATCAGATAAGCCTCGGCCCGTTTCGCCAGCGAACGTGGATCGCGCTCATAACCCTGCATTGTGGATGGTTCAATAACGTCACAGCGCACAACCACTGTGGGTTCCTCAAAAAACGGATCCAGAAATGCAGAATCAGCCTCCGGCATCAGAATCATATCTGAGGCCTCAATGCCTTTCCATCCGGAAATCGAGGAGCCATCGAACATTTTACCAGTAACAAACGTATCTGCATCTACCGTCGCTGCCGGATAGGAGACATGCTGCTCTTTGCCACGGGTATCCGTAAACCGGAAATCCACCCAATTCGCTTCACTCTGTTTGATCAAATCTAATGTCTTGTTTGACATATTGGTCCTCCCAACCTGTACCGTGACATATGTTGTTTGTTTCAGAAAATACCCCAAGGCCCGAGAGTCTTGCCTTACTACACCGCCATTGGCGGAAAGCAAAAAACGTACCATATCAAAAAAGATACGATCGTCCATTTTTTCAGTGCCTTAAAAATCCCCCCACTCTCTCCGGTAGCGAAACCAGCACCAAAAATGTGCACATAACCTAGTATGTGCACCAAAAAACAGCAATACAATACAATACAATACAACACCGACCTGTTTTACTTATTTTCTGCCAGCGTGTAACTGTATCAGAAAATGATAGATTCCATGCAACTCCTGTTGCTGCACAAGGCCATGTCCATGGATCCGGCACCAAGCAGGAATATCCTGCAACACAGCTGCATCCGTGGCCTGCAGCCACAGCCTGGCACCTGCAGTCAGTTCCCGGCTGCGGTTCTGCAGACGAATGATGGGCATAGGGCACAGCAGCCCCTTGACATCCAGCAATTCAGCATCCCACATGCCAACTCCCTTCCACGTCCCCGGCAGCGAAAGGAACCACCTCCCAGCGCCTCTCCAGCATTTTTTGCCGATCAAACAGACCCACCGTCACCTGCTCCGCCGCTTTTCCCTGGCTGTAGCGCGCAACAATACGAGCCGCCACCTGATGATCCTCAGGCCGCAGTTCACCATCAACCAGCGCCAGCGGACCTGCATGCGACAGCGCCTGCATAGAATACAACGTGCGGCGGTAGCCTTCGAGAAACTGTGTTTCTCCTGCGTTACGACTGATAATCAGTTTAAAGTGCGGCTGCGGCCGTATATGTCGCCCGACTTTCAGTAGTACCACATCATCAAGGGTATAATCCCGAGCCCCACGGGCACTCCACAAATCCTGCAATTTGCGGCTGTAGGCCGCATCCGTCAGAAAACAACACCCTCCCGCCGGTTGCGCCCACTCGGTAAACCCGAGCGACTGCGCCAGTTCAATCTGCGGTTGACGTGACCGGCCATTGAACCCAAAAAGTCGGGCACGATCGACCCACCCCTCACGCTCAGGCAACGTCGGCGGTAAGATCTGCGCAGACAATGGCCGGAGCAGCCGATCATTGACTCCAGATTCCCGGGCAATCAACGGCATCGTCCATTTTAACTGGGACTTAAGGCGCTGACCAATTACTTCGCCCGTCACCAGGAAATCCGCCCCCCGATCAACCGCCCGGGCCGATGCCACTTCTGTGGCTTTTTCCAGAAACATCGCCGCCTGCTTCACCATAAAAATCTTGCAATCCAGACAAGGATTCAATGTGGCACCGTAGCCATACTGCGGTTGTAACAGCACCTGATGGTAGGCTTCACTCACATCGACGATATGCAAAGGAATGTCCAGGCGCTCCGCCACCCATAGCGCTTGGTGCCGGCGTTCACCCGAATGCCCTTGTATCATCCGGGTGTGATTCTCAATACAAAATCCAGTGTAAAAATTGATGCCTTCAACGATAATTCCCTGCTCCTGCATCAGACGTGCAGCCAGCATCGAATCCAGTCCACCTGAGAGCAATACAATAGCTTTACGGCGCATTTCCCAGTCCAGTGAGCACAGGCGAGCAATTATAGCCGCATTTGCCAGTATTCCGAAATGCAATTCAATATCCGGCAGCGCCTGTTGTGCCACGCACTGATTGTGCTACTCTCAAATGTCTGTGACTGCAGGTTCACCGGCAGCCCAATGCCGACTACTTTTGCTGTCCAAAGATCAGGAGGTTTTTTCTCAGCGTGCATCCCCCACCCACTCATACGTCTGCACCGTCTTTTGTGTCCAGGGAAATTTACCGTCCCGACATCGATGGGCTGCGAGCGGTCGCTGTACTTCTGGTGCTTTTTTACCATGCCTTTCCCACCTATCTCTCCGGTGGATTTATCGGTGTTGATATTTTTTTTGTTATTTCCGGGTACCTGATCAGCGCCATTTTATTCAGAGAAATCAAGAACAACACCTTCAGTGTCCTGAAATTCTATCAGCGGCGTATTCTGCGAATTTTCCCGGCACTGGCCATCGTCCTGTTCAGCAGTCTGCTTTACGGCTGGTTTACGCTGATGGCCAGTGAATATGCCCAACTGGGATCACTGACGGCGGCCAGTGCCGGGTTTGTGGCCAACGAAGTACTGCGTGAACAAAGTGGCTATTTTGACTTCACCTCTAGCAGTAAACCGTTATTACATCTCTGGTCTTTAGGCATCGAGGAGCAGTTTTACTTATTCTGGCCGGGCATTCTGGCCATTAGTTCAATGGTGTGCAACTCTGGCAAGATCATTATCTTTTGGGCTTTTCTCTGGTTAATCAGTTTTCTGACCAATTGCCATTGGGTGCATCAATATCCGGAAAATGTGTTCTACAGTATTCCGACCCGCTTTTGGGAATTGCTCTCCGGAGGTCTGCTCGCCTGGTGGTCCAGTCAAGCGCCTCATTTCAGCACAGATTCACCTCGATTTAATGCGCTACTCGGCCTGCTGGCCAGTGCCTTATTGCTGGTGCCGGTCATCTTTTTAAATCCGGATTCTGCTTTTCCTGGATTCTGGGCCTTACTTCCAGTCGCCTCGGCCACCCTGTTGATTTTTCTGCCCCCAAAGACCTGGACGCACCGGTTGCTCGGGCATCCGCTGATGGTGAAAATTGGATTGATCAGCTACCCGCTGTATCTCTGGCATTGGCCGTTGCTGGTTTTTGCCCGTCAGGCCAATTATGGTTCTCTGAATGTGCTGACACGCCTCGTTCTGCTGGGCTGCAGTGGGCTTCTGGCCAGCCTGACCTATCTTCTAGTGGAAAAACCAATCCGTTCTGGCCGCTTTTCCAGAGACAAACTGACCAGCGTATTGCTGCTGACTTTATTGCTGCTAGGTGGTGCCGGGGGCTGGATCAAATGGCAGAATGGGTTTCCTGCCCGGCCGATCGCCCGGCAATTTGCCGCCATGGATGAGGCGTCGGGAGACTGGGATTATCCGGGCATTGCTTTCGACGGCAGCCACCTGAAAACCAATGTATTGCAGGGAACCTCGGCCGAACAGACTGTTTTTCTCGGCGATAGTCACATGGAGCAGTTCTGGCCACGTCTGGCATCGCTTTACCAAGAACACCCTGAACATTACACACTGGTTTTTGCTACTTATGATGGGTGTCCTTTCCTGCCCGAACTTAACCGGCCCGCTGCACCGGAGTTTCCGGCCGGCGGCTGTGCCAGACTTTATCAAGTCGCTCTGCGCATAGCTCAACATCCGCAGGTCAAGGCAATTGTCATCGACAATTTCTGGGAAAATTACCGCCACTGGCCGGGGTTTTATCCAGCGGTGTTCCACTTGTCACAACAATTGGCCGCCTGGCATGCACAGGGGATAAAAACCTATCTGCTCGCCAGCAACCCCAGCGGCCGCGCCTATATCCCACAAAATCAAGTGCGCCGACTCCCATTCCTGCACTGCCCTGATGCACTGGTTCGCAGAACTGCCGTAGAAGCCGCGATGCAGACCACCCGCCCGTTGATTTATGCGACGGCCTTACATAGCCATGCACAATGGATTGATCCCATGGACAGCCTTTGTGACGAAAGCACTTGTTCAGTGGTCGATGAACAAGGCGTTCCCGTCAACAAGGATGCAAATCATTTACGCGCCGGCTGGGTGGAAGACCATGCCGATTTCATGGATGCAATTGTTTTACCCCAAGACTGTGATAACATTAATACATGCATACCATAATTCTCCCTGCACGTTGCAGGTGATCAGGAACACCGACTATGAGTTGTATTTTCTGTCAGATAGCCCAGCATGAAGTCTCGGCCAATATCGTTCATGAAGATGATCATGTTATTGTTTTCAATGATCTATTTCCTCAGGCTCCGGTACACATGCTGATTATTCCGAAAACACATTACAGCACGCTGAATGATATTCCACCTGAGGATACAACGGTTTTTTCCCTGATGCACCGTGTCGCAGCCAAACTGGCCCATGACAGGGGATTCGCTGACAAAGGGTACCGCCTGACGCTCAACTGTAATCGGGACGGGGGGCAAAGTGTGTATCACGTGCACATGCACTTACTGGCAGGTCGGCCTCTACTCTGGCCACCGGGTTAACCGCCACCATGTCTGGCCGCTTACTCAGCAGGACAGACCTGCTGATCATCCAGTTAGATCGTGCTTGCAAGACACTGATTCCGGGCAGTGTCAACAGCCAACGACCGCACCCGGATCAGCACCTGCCTGAGAAACCGTTGAGTGCCTCCCAGAAAAAACACATTGCCGGACTGATGCGCATCAATCACACCGGTGAAGTCTGCGCTCAGGGCCTCTACCAAGGTCAGACGTTCACAGCGCACCACCCCGAGATTGGCGATGCACTGGAGCATGCGGCTATTGAGGAACTGGATCATCTGGTATGGTGCGAAAAACGCATTTTGCAGCTCGGTTACCGGACCAGCCGTTTCAACCTCTTCTGGTACTTCGCTTCCCTGACCATTGGCGCACTGGCAGGTCTGGCCGGTGATGCGGTTAATCTGGGCTTTCTTGCAGAAACTGAAGCCCGTGTACAATCGCACCTAGAGACGCATCTGCAACAACTCCCGCCCAGTGACCTACGCACTCGAAGCATTCTGCGGCAAATGCATGCTGATGAACAGCGCCATGCTGACATGGCGCTGGCCGCCGGGGGACGTCCACTCCCCAGAGGAATCGGCGTACTGATGTACTTCACGGCTAAAATAATGACCACCCTGGCGTATTATTTCTAACCCGTTATTTTCAGAGATTAATGCCCGAAAATAGACCGTAACCGATCCACACCATTGATTAACGAATCGCCCACATTTTCAGCCTTGGATCCCGCACTTTGTAACTCACCGGACAGCGTCGGGGTGATTTGTACTTCATTAGGAAAGGCCTGGCACAACGGGCCATAAGTTCCACTATTGATCGCATTACGATCGGTACCCGTGCAATGGGCTTTGGCCAATACTTCTGCATCCGGGCAGGTAGAAGCAACGCTTGCCCAGTCATTGGCTGATTTGGCGGTGCTGCACACACTGGTCGCCAACGAATCGGTATCAATGCCACACGCCCGTCCGGCTTGTTGCCAATGTGGGTGCATTTTCATGACCGCCTGCACTTTATTGGTATCTGCATTTTTTAAAGCCTGGGTAACTATTTTGCAATAATCGCCCGCCTGCGCACTACAATAGGCATTTGGACCAATAAAAGCCGAGGGAAGGTCCCATTTGTCCAACTGGTTCTGACACTGTTGATCCATGGCTGCCCCTGCCATGGCGGATTCACGCTGCAGCAGTGCTCCAAAAGGACTAGCACTGCCACCCATACCACCCACCTCCACTCCTCCAGAAGCAGCAGCAGCGGAATTTCCGGCATTACTACAGGCATCGGCGACCTTATGACTCTGGTACTGGATCAGAATGGTTCTGGTTTTGGTATCTCCAAATGATCCGGTCATATTCATACTGCCCTGATAGGCCGAATCACCGTCTTTAGTAACACGACCCTTGCCGGTCATTTGTACCTTCCCCGAACAATTCATGTCGAAGCTCATGGTATTACCGGAGTGATTGATATTACTGACATTACAGTTCTTGTTAGCCTTGATTCCCTGTTCATCCGGCTGCTGCCCCTGCGCCACACAGATTTGCTGGGTCACAGGAGGAATCTGCATGGCCATATCCGAGATACTCATTGACGTGGTGATCTCCCACTCCTGATCCGCATGGACACCAAGCGCTACCCCAAGCCCAATCATCCCTGTAACAATAATGGTTTTCATAGCCTATCTGCTCCTTGAATTTTGACTGGGGATTTCAAGCACGGACATTAAAAGTTTTTCACCTCAGCAATTGAATTATAACTATCAAACCGGCGAATTCCCATCGGTCGGCAATAATTTCTGCGTCTCAGCATGGCTTTCCTGAACATTCAGTAATTCCTGTACCGTTTCATCGACACTGAAAATACTGAGATTTGCTGCAGGCAAGGCCGGTGACAGCCGTTGCAGTCCCATCAATGCCCTCTCTTTGACCCGGCTCAACACCAATTGCAAGCCCTGACGTTGCAACAGAACATACAGTTCATACAAGGCTTCGATGCTGGTACTGTCCAGATCCGGCGATTCCTCTAAACTTAAAATCAGCGTATGAATATGTTCCTTGCTGCGTATCGCCCATTCCTGAGCAGCCAACAACACCTTCTCAACGTTTGCAAAAAAAAGTGGCTCCCCGGGACGCAGGATCAATAACCCAGGCACCTGTTGCGCCTGAGGATGTGAATCCACCGCCACAAAATCATGTCCTTGTGCCAATCGCCCCAACTGAAACAACGAGGGTTCGGAAAATCGTCTTAAGGTGACCAGCAGACTGAAGGCCATGGCGGCCAGTAAACCATCCAGTACCCCAAGGGTGACCACGGCCACCACGGCCGCCACAATCACTGAACGATCGCGGTGCAACCGGAAATAAGGACGGAATACCCCTGGATTCAGCGTATGTCCGAGAACATGAATGACAATGGCGGCCAGCACTGGATTCGGTGTCTGTGCCAGTGCCGGGCGAAATGCCCAGACCATCAACGCCAGCACCACGCCGGCCATTGCTCCGGCCCGGCGCGATACAGCTCCAGCAGTTTCATTCGCTGACGTCCCCGAGTAACCGGCACCCACCGGCATCCCCTGGAAAAACCCGGAGCATATATTGGCCAGTCCCAGCGCTAATAAATCACGGTTGGGTGCAAACTTATCGCCATACTTCATGGCGAAGCTGCGAATTGATCCATAAGATTCCGCATAAAGAATCATGACCATGGCAAAACCCAGTTCCATCAGGCGTAGCCACTGTGACTGGCTCAGTTCCGGAATACCCGGATGCACCGCCCCCATGTTCAGACTGCCGACCACACCGATGTGCCAAGCCGACCATGACACATAGTGTCCAAGGAGAATACCCAGAACAATCACTAGTAAGCTGGCAGGGAAATAAGGAATACGCGCCAGCAGCACCAATAATAGCCACGACCCCATCCCCAGGAGTAAACCAGGCCAATTCCACTGCTGAATATGCAGTAACAGAAAAGCACAGTAACGCAGCAAATCCTGATGCACAGGCTGAAGATGCACCATCTCCGCCACCTGTCTGGAAATAATAACCAAGGCCAGGCCGAAGGTGAAACCCCGCAACACCGGTTTGGCAATATAAGCGGTAATTTCTCCCAGCCTGGCGATACTGGCCAGCACAAAAAAAACGCCAGTTACCAACACCAGACCAGCACTCAATGTAAGGCGTAACGAGTCGTCACCACTACTTAAGCCGGCAATCGCTGCCGCCATCACTGCCGCCGATGAAGAGGTCGCCGACACGATGGCAAATCGACTGAGACCAGCCACCGGGTAGAGAAACAACCCGGCAAACAGGGCAATCACGCCCGCCTGAGGCGGCAGATGGCCTATCCGAGAATAGGCCACGGCTTCTGGTAACAACAGCCCGGCGATCGCCATGGCGGCGATCATGTCAGGCATTGAGGAACGTATGTCCTTTAAAGCCGGCATGACGTCCGCTCCCAGAGAAAAACCACCCTACTGTATTTTAACCAAGCGCACCGTTTCAAAATCATGTACATCACTGTTATCTACATAGCCTATCAGATTAGGATTGGTAGACACCAGTTGCAAGACTTCTGCGGAATCTTTTACCTCACGCGGTGGCGACGCTCGTCCGGTAAACACCAGACGACTCCAGTAGGCGCGTAATTGATTGGCATCCTTATGCAGATACTCCTTGGCAAAATTCTGATAGGCCGGTGCGGTTTCTTTCAGTTGAATGGCCAAGGCCGGTTTCCCATTGGGAAAATACTTGGCTTTTCCCAGAAACAGATTCTGTACCTGTTCTGCGGACAGATTATCGGTATTACTCTTGTTCACGACTACCACTACATCTGCCATGGCCTGTACACTCAACACCCAGCCCACCAGCCCCAGCATCAATAATCGACGGCTTTGCTCAATCCGGTTCAACATTTCCCTATCCTCTAAAATACGGCATCCAATCCCACTGTGATCAATTTGGTACTGCCGATAAACGGCCAATGGGAATGATCCACCAACTGATCGTATTGTATTTTCATATCCATCCCCCGACGAAAATCCCAACGAATCGTCGCCGTCCTGGTAAAATGACTCTCCGCCGAACCCGGGTTCGTCAGGAAATCTTCATGGAATTCAGAATACGTCAACAAAGGCAACCAATTGCCAATACGATAGCCCATGCTCATCAGACTGGTATGGTAATAATCCTGATTGGTCGGGCGTAAAAATTCATTAAATTCCGTACGCACCACCAGATTTCCCGGATCAAAATTAACGGAAATCCCCTTGAATTTCTGATGATTACTGGAATCAAGAACATACGCCGGATTGCCCGCCTGCGTGCGTGACACCTGATTTTGCATATAAATCAACCGGACATCCCACCAGTCCTTACTGAAATCCAGGTAAGTTCCCAGCATGTTGTACCAGTTTTCATCAATGGTTATTCCTGAACCATAATTATTGGCCGGTGCATCATAATACAGTCTTTTCAGTTCTTCATTGTTACGGTCATGCTCGCCACCCACCCACGTGTTCCAGGTGAACGCAATATCCGCAATGGTGTTGTTATATAACAGATTGGCTCCGTTATAATGGTCGATCTGCCAACTGTACAGATCCCCGGGAGGCCGCATCCAAGGGTAGTCATACCCGATATCAATATAATCGGAGTACATAAACAGCGGTAAGCGTTTGCGTCCCATCTGCACCGTCCAACTGGGTGTAATGGCATATCCGGCATAGAGCCAGTCCGGCACCACATCCCCGTAGGTATTTGGCACTGCCCTTGCCGTCAGCTCACCAACAAAGGATAGCCCACTGTCAAAATTAATATTTTCCTGAATTCCCGCCCGTGACTCTGGTTTAAGGTTCAGACTACGGTTGTAAATCCCCACATCCGCCCAGTTGCCAACGGCACAGGGACAGGTGCCCCCATCAATCCCGGGATCCACACTTCCGGCCGTGCCCGGCGTTCCTGAAGTAACTTTTCCTGCCACCAATGAGGCAAATCCGGTGGTTGTATACGTCACCGCCTCACTGGAGGTAGCGGCAAACGCCAGCAACAATACCCAATAACGACATCCTGACTTATTCATCATTCAGCTCCATGCATCTACAAACACAGGTATAGTTCAATAATAAGTAATGGTTATTTTTTTCCGATGAATGACAAAGTCAATTAAATTGATCTGAATGGGCGCAAGGTATACACAGGTTCCAGCAGTTTGAGCACGGTCCTGATAAAAATGAATTTTCAATGGGATTCAGATCGACTGTCGCAGGGGAATGGCGACCACATCCACCTGAAACGATCAGCACAACTCCAATAAACACCTGCGGCCATAAGTCCATTGTTTGCGTCCCAATCTTGTTTTATCGACTACCAGTCCGCCGCATCGTAGAAGTGAAACGTGTATCTGACCTTAACGCACTGAGAGCGAACCGGTGACAGTTTGAAGCCTAGGTTCACGTTCGGTTCAATGGCAATTTCAAGCATTTTATGGACGCCTAAGGGATTTGTTCATGGGGCACGGCGATACTCTGGAACCTGCTGGCCCCAAATTTTTTTGAACTGAGAGAAACAGGTGCGCTACCCTTGATGGCATGCTTTATGTGCGCTTGTGCGCCAGTGTTGGGCACTATTCCTGCCTATGGTTCTTCTTATGCTCCTCCTTATGGGTGCTGATTATGTCAAGATTGCCGATGAATCATTTTATTCCAGAAATGGATATGTTTCTGCAACAGTGTAATCGCCGCCTGCTACCGGCACAAAGCACCCTGCTCAAGGCCGGGGAAGCCTCTGACCGGCTTTTTTTTATTATCAGTGGTAGCGTCTCCGTCGTCATTGAGGATGAGCATGGCCATGATCTGATTCTGGCTTACCTGAACCCCGGTGATTTTTTTGGAGAGATGGGGTTGTTTGAGGAAAAACCGGTGCGATCTGCCTGGATCCGTACGAAAACCCGCTGTGAAATAGCCGAGGTTAGTTATAGCCGCTTTCGTGAACTGGCTCGGCAAAATGCCGGTTTGCTGTTTGCGCTTTCGGCACAGATGGCGGGGCGCTTACGTGCCACCAGCCGAAAGGTTGGCGACCTGGCGTTCCTCGATGTGACGGGCCGCATCGCCCGAACCTTGCTGGATCTCTGCAAACAGCCCGATGCCATGACCCATCCAGACGGGATGCAGATCAAAGTTACCCGTCAGGATCTGGGACGCATGGTAGGATGTTCCCGGGAAATGGCCGGCCGGGTTCTCAAAAGTCTGGAGGATCAGGGACTGATCACCGCACACGGTAAAACGATTGTGGTTTATGGTACCCGCTGAATCAATGCCTTCAATGCTGTGCCGGGATCGGTGGTGCGCATCAGGGATTCACCCACCAGAAACCCATAAATGCCCGCCTGCTGCAGGCGGCTGATGTCAGCGGCATCACGAATTCCGCTTTCTGAAATCAGCAACACCGACTCGGGAACCTGTGTGCTTAACTCCAGACTAACGTTCAGGCTAACACTAAAATCATGCAGGTTGCGATTATTAATGCCCAAGAGTTGCGGCTGAATGCTCAGTGCGTTGAGCAGTTCCGGCTCATCATGCACCTCCACCAGCACATCCAGTCCGAGCGAACGGGCATAGGCATGAAATTCTCCGAGCTGGGCGGTGGACAAAGCCGCTGCTATCAGCAAGATGGCATCGGCACCCAGGACTCTCGACTCAAGAATCTGATAGGAATCCACTACGAAATCCTTACGGAGCACCGGCAAGGTACAAGCGGCTCTGGCCTCCAGCAAATAGGCATCACTGCCCTGAAAATAGTGCTCCTCCGTTAACACCGATAAGCAGCAAGCCCCTGAGGCTGCATAGGCTCTGGCAATGCGCTCCGGACTAAAATCACTGCAAATCAACCCCTTGGACGGCGATGCCTTTTTAATTTCCGCAATCACTGAAGTCTGTCGCTGCCGTATTCCCCTCTCGATTGCATCGGCAAATCCGCGCACTGCCGGTGCATTTTTCAGTTGTGCCTCTAATACATCAAGCGGTCGGCGCTGCCGACGCTGTCCTACCTGTTGCGTTTTATCCTGGAGGATTTGCTGCAATAGAGTAGCGATTTTCGGAGTCGCTGTACTCATCAGTCAGTCCTCACACAGGCCTGCGTAAAATCCACCAACGCCCGGAGTTTCTCCAGCGCCTGCCCCCCTGCCTGCACGTCCTGGGCCAACTGCACCCCCTGCTGCCAACTGCCACAACAACCACTGATATACAGTGAAGCACCGGCATTCAGCGCCACGATATCACTCAGTGCCCCCCCCCGATCACTCAGTCCCAGACGCATTTTTTCCAGGGATTCACTGACAGATTGCACTTCAAGACACTGTCGATCCGCACGAACCATACCAAATGTTTCCGGGGTGACGCTGTATTCCTTTAAAACACCGGCCTTCAGTTCTACAATACCGGTCGGTGCACTGAGGCTGACCTCATCCATGCCATCCTCAGAATGCAGCACCATCACCCGTTGCGATCCCAGACGCTGCAGCACTTCCGCCACCGGTCGCAGCCACCGCATCGCATAAACACCCAGCACCTGAAAAGGTGCACGGGCTGGATTCGTCATCGGCCCCAGCAAGTTAAACAGCGTACGCACCCCCAGTTCCCTGCGGATACTCGCCACATAGTGAGTGGCTTTGTGGTGCATCGGTGCAAACAGAAAAGCAACACCCAAGGTATCAATACAGCGGGCGAGCTGTTCAGGTTGCAGATCCAGACAGACACCAGCGGCTTCCAGCACATCCGCACTCCCTGAGCGACTGGACACCGCCCGATTGCCATGTTTGGCGACCCGGCCTCCCGCCGCCGCAACCACCAGTGCCGCCGCCGTTGAAATATTAAAGGTGCGGGAGCCGTCGCCGCCGGTGCCACAGGTATCGACCAGCGATTGCGTAGAGACATCGACCGCTACTGCCATTTCCCGCATAACCCGCACGGCACCGACCAGTTCATCGGTGCTTTCGCCTTTGACCGCCAGACCCGTCAATAACCCACCGATCTGCGCCGGTGTCGCTCCGCCACTCATCATCAGGCGCATCAGCGTCACCATTTCCTCTTCAGTCAACGACTGTCGTTCAACAATACGTTGCATGGCCTGACTGAAACTGATCATCAGTTTTTCACTCCGGCCAGAAAATTGGCCAATAATTGATGCCCCTGTTCACTGAGAATCGACTCCGGATGAAACTGCACCCCCGTGACAGCCAGTTGTTTATGTTGTAACGCCATGATTTCATCCATGGATCCGTCCGCCTGTTGCGTCCAGGCAGTAATTTCCAGAACATCCGGTAACGAATCAGCAGCAACAATCAACGAATGGTATCGAGTAGCGGTCAATGGATTTTTCAGACCCTGAAACAGGCCCTGGCCCCGGTGCACGATGGCTGATGTTTTTCCATGCATCACCTGGCGGGCACGTACCACCTGCCCTCCAAACGCCTGGCCAATGGCCTGATGCCCCAGACAAACCCCCAACAGAGGAACCCGACCGGCAAAATGCTGAATGACCTGCAAGGAAATACCAGCTTCATTGGGCGAACAGGGCCCCGGAGAAATCACAATATGCCGGGGTGCCAGAGACTCCATGGTGGCAATATCAATGGCATCATTACGAAATACCCGGACATCAGCACCCAGTTCCCCCAAATACTGCACCAGATTGTAGGTAAATGAATCATAATTATCGATCATGATCAGCATCTCAGTGTTTCTCCCGGTGAGGAGATACACTGGCCATCGCCAGATCCACGGCCTTGAACAGGGCTCTGGCCTTGTTCTGGGTTTCCTGCCATTCCAGTTCAGCCACCGAATCTGCAACTATTCCGGCACCGGCCTGTACATGAATCTGCTGATCTTTAACAACAGCCGTACGAATTGCAATGGCCAGGTCCATCCCCCCCTGAAACCCGAGATAACCTAAAGCACCGCCATACACCCCGCGTTTCACCGGCTCCAGTTCATCAATAATTTCCATGGCCCGCACTTTGGGTGCCCCCGATAGCGTACCGGCCGGCAACGTCGCCCGGAGTACATCCATCAATTGCATCCCGTCCTGCAACTGAGCTTCCACATTCGAGACAATGTGCATGACATGCGAATAACGTTCAACAGCCATCGTCTCCGTCACTCGTACTGTTCCGGTAGCGCTGATTCGCCCCACATCGTTGCGCCCCAGATCAATCAACATTAGATGTTCGGCAATTTCTTTGGGGTCGGCCAGCAGTTCCTGTTCCAGCCGTAGATCTTCTTCCCGGGTGTGCCCCCTGGGACGCGTGCCCGCCAGTGGCCGCACGGTCACCTGCCCGTCTGCCACTCTGACGAGAATTTCTGGTGAAGAGCCAACGATCTCAAAAGCGCCACAATGCATGAAATAAAGATAGGGAGAGGGATTCAGATGCCGCAGTGCTCGATAGACCGCAAAAGCGGAACAATGCAACGGGGCGACCATACGTTGCGATAACACCACCTGCATCACATCGCCGGCAAAGATATACTGCCGGATAGTTTCTACCGAGTTACGAAAATCCTCTGCCGTCGTCATGCCGGTCGGATTCTGCGTTTCCGCCACCATCGGCTTGGCCAAGCGAATCTCTGTGGTGTACGGCACATCAATCAGGTTCAGCAAAGCATCCAGACGCTGCTGGCCTTTTGCCCAGGCATCAGGAATCGACGGATTGATATGCGTTACCAGATACAGTGTTCCACTCAGATTGTCCAGAACAGCCAATTCATCTGACAGCATCAAAAAGATGTCTGGGGTTCCCAGTGGATCGGCATGTGGGGCGTGTGCCAGTTTTTTTTCCACATAACGCACACAGTCATAACCAAAATACCCCACCAGGCCTCCACAAAATCGTGGGCGATCCGGCAAATCCGGCACCTTATAGCGCCCCATAAATTCCTGGACAAAGGCCAGAGGGTCATCCACCCGGTGTTGTTCCACCACACTGCCGGCTTGCTCCAGGCGCACCCAGTGACCAAATATTTTCAATACCATGGAGGCCGGCAGACCGACAATACTGTACCTGCCCCAGTTTTCACCCCCCTGTACCGATTCCAGCAGATAGGTGTAGGGCCGATTAGCCAGTTTCTGAAATAACGACAGTGCCGTATCTGTATCAACCAGCACTTCCCGCATCAAAGGCAGAAGATTGTATCCCTGATTCGCCAGGGCAGTAAACTGCTCAGAATTCATACAGTCATGTTCTCCATGTATTAAACGAAGTGTAAAGCAATCGGGTTCAGAATAGACCCGAACACCATCGTTCTGACAGAAAAAACAGTTGCATGAGTTAAGCCCATGGTGATTTTTGATGAATGCCGCTGAAAATGGCTGAAACCCCCGGCATCTGCACGCCAGAGACCGCCTTTACTGCGCCACTATAACAGTTCCCTTATCTCGTTGACAATCCAGTCCGGCGAACTTTCCTCAAGCGGTTCGCCATGGTTATACCCCCAGTTCAAGGCAATACAACGCACGCCCGCTGCCTGCGCAGCCAGAATATCGTTGCGTGAATCACCAATCATCAACGCCTGGCGGGCTTCTACGGAAAAATACTGCAGGGCGTGCAACAACGCCCGTGGGTGCGGTTTTTTTTCAACAAACGAATCTCCGGCCAGAATCAGGGAAAAAAAACGGGTCATTGCCAACGACTCCAGGAGCGGTCGGGTAAACTGCATGGCCTTGTTGGTGATGCAAACCAACGGACAAATCGCTTGCCATTGCTGCAAAAAATCCTCGACCCCCGGGTACAACGTGGTATGCACATGCACGGCTTCCCGGTAGGCTTCGGCAAAACACACGGAGGCTTCTCCCCGAAATGCAGAAGGTGCATCCGCCATAACTTTGTCCAGCAACACTTCCGCCCCCCGCCCCACCCATTGCCGGATTTGCGTCAGCGCAATTTCCGGCAAGCCAAAATGACGCCGCATCCGGTTAACGGCCAGAGCGATATCAGCCACCGAATCGATTAACGTACCGTCCAAATCCAGCATGATCAACTGCGGACACCCACCAAACCAGGC
This sequence comes from Pseudomonadota bacterium, assembly GCA_021781515.1. Classification (GTDB taxonomy): domain Bacteria; phylum Pseudomonadota; class Gammaproteobacteria; order Pseudomonadales; family Moraxellaceae; genus JAJXWR01. Next base: position 9,612 of record JAJXWR010000022.1, on the reverse strand, counting down.
CATCAAAGGCTGACCCGGCCTCCGGGTTTCTTCGGCGGGATCAACACCGGTGCTCATGCCTGCCCCCCCATCAATGCCCAACGAAAGGCCGCAATCGCTGCTGCATAATCCGGCTGTCCAAAAATCGCCGACCCTGCAACAAATATTTCCGCACCGGCCGCCGCCAGCCGCCCAACATTACTGACCGTCACCCCGCCGTCCACCGCAATCGGCACAGACAGCCCCTGTGCCGTTAACCAGGAGGCGAGCGTACTGATTTTTTTTTCAATCTGGGGAATAAAACGTTGCCCGGCAAATCCCGGATTCACACTCATCAGCAGAATAAAATCCAGACGATGCCCGACCCATTCCAGCACCTCCAGCGAAGTGGATGGATTCAGGACCAGGCCGGCCTTGCATCCAGCCTCCCGGATACGGTGTAATGCACGATCAACATGGACAGTGGCTTCGGGGTGAAAACTGATCGAGGAAGCACCCGCCTCCACAAAATCCTCAATCAACCGATCCACCGGAGTGACCATCAGATGTACATCCACCGGTGCTTTAATCCCATAACGACGCAATGCTTGACAAACCATCGGGCCCACACTGAGATTGGGTACATAATGATTATCCATGACATCAAAATGCACGATGTCAGCACCCGCAGCAAGCACGGCGCTGACATCCTCACCCAGTCGGGCAAAATCAGCAGAGAGTATTGAAGGTGCCAACAAAAAACGTCGATCGGCAGGAAAATTCATGGGTTCAGTATCCTCTCTCTCCAAAATCAGAGTGTACCCGAAATTATCGGATAACGGCAGTCCGGGAATGGCCATTGCCCGGAAAAACTGCACGTTTGTGCTTTTTTCTGCTCAGCATGCTGCTGCCTGCCTCCTGGGCTGCACCCACGACGACCACGGCTGCTCCTCAACCAATCCAGACCACGACCGATAACGAACAAGGACGGGCGCAGGCACTGCAACAAGATCCGCTGTACAGCGACCAAGTGCAAACTCTATCCTTGGGAACGCAACCGCTAGTGATTGCCGCTCACCTGACGGCGCTGCCCCAAGCCGCCGGTGCGCTTATTCTGGTACCAGAGTTCAATTCAGGGCCATTGACCGCCGGACTGACACGTCAGATGTACCGGACATTGCCGCTCCAGGGATGGAATGTCGTGGCCATCAACAATGCCGACCTCCCATTGCCCAACGCCACCGAGCCCGACAAGCAGTTCTGGTCACAGGCCAGCAAACTGCTCAAACCCCGCTTGCAAGAAACCATCGGTTGGCTGGCGCAACATGGCGAACAGAATCTGATCCTTGTGGGTCAGGGCACTGCAGGGCTGGCGCTCATGCAACTGACCCAGGACAATACTTGGCCCGCCGCTATTCAGGGAATCATTCTGCTGGCCCCTCCGCCACTGCCCGACCGCTGTAACCCATTGCCGGGTAGCCTTGCGCATTTTTCCAAGCCTCTGCTGATTCTCCAGGACTTCCTGCCCTCAACTTTGCAGAAGGGATGCGACTACTGTGTACAATATAGCCGCCAGACGCAGCAACCATTCAGGCAACTATTTCTGGCCGGCAACGACCCGTCCTTCCGTGCAGTCAGTCCTTATCTGTTACGCCTCCTGGAAACGTGGTTGTCGGCACTGAAGGGAACGCCTGTTTCTGCGGCACGAGGCCCTGGCGCAGATGTCGGTCCAGCGCATTAAGACGCGCTGGTGTTCCCACATCCACCCAAACACCCGCATACTCCGCTCCAGACACCTGCCCCCGGCTCACCGCCTGACGTAACAACGGCCCCAGTGGGCGTACACCCGGTGCCAGATTGGCAAATAATTCGGGGGAAATCAGACTGATCCCACTAAAGGTGCGGCGTATTCCCCCGTCCAGCACGACTTCCCCCGAAGACAGCAGACCAAAATCCCCCTGCAAATGATGTTCAGGGTTAGGAACCAGCAACAGATGCGCAAGGTGTTGCGTTTTCAGTGAACCATATTGCCAGAACGGCACCGCTTGCCACCACACATCGCCGTTAATCAGCAAAAACGGCTGATCACCCAGCCGGGGCAGTGCCTGAATAATCCCTCCGGCAGTTTCAAGTGGCTCCGTTTCTTCAGAAAAATACAGACGCAGCCCCCAAAAATTCCCCGACCCCAGTGTCTGCATGATCTGTTGCCCCAAGTGCGACACATTGATCACTACTTCCGTGACCTGCAACCGCGCCAATGCTTCAAGATGCCATACAATCAATGGCTTACCTCCTACTGGCAACAAGGGTTTGGGGACAGTGTCCGTCAGCGGACGCATCCGGGTACCAAGCCCTGCGGCCAGAATCATTGCCTTCACGGGGTTTACTCCGGCAATACGGGCAGTGTTCTACCGGATTTGCTCTCAAAGGCCGGAATGATCTGCTTATCCAGCCAATGGGCAAATCCGTCCAATGCAGGCAATCGCTGCAATTCATCCCGCAGATACGCAAACACCAGGGGCATATCCTGCAAATAACCCGGCTTGCCATCCCGGAGGCAGAGCCTCGCAAAAATTCCCAGTATTTTCAGATGCCGTTGCACCGACATCCAATCACAACTTCGGAGAAATTCGGTGTCCCCCATGCCTTGCAGTCGACCACATTGGCGTAACTCTGCCGCAAATTCCAGCATCCATCGCTGAACTTGCTGCTTCGGCCAGACGACGTAGGCATCCCGCAACAAAGAAATCAGATCATAATTAAAAGGACCTTGCACCGCATCCTGAAAATCAATAATACCTAACTCGCCATTGTCTAGCAGCATCAGGTTCCGCGCATGAAAATCCCGGTGCACGAAACACACCGGCCAACACTGAATCTGCTCCAGCACCGACTCCAGTGCATTATCCAAAATTGCATGCGCTTCAAAATCCAGCGTTAGTCCAAGGTACTTACTGATAAACCAGTCGTGAAACAAATGCATTTCATCCCGCAAGCGCAACCGGTCATAAAGGGGCAATGTCCAGCCAGGTATCCGGTCACACTCCTGCATACGCAGTAGCTGTTGCATGGCCTGACGGTAAAGAACGTCCACCGGACTATCCTTCAGCGCAGCTAACAACAAGCGATCGCCCAGATCACTCAACAGTAGAAAACCGGCCTCAGTCTCCCAGGCAAACACTTCCGGTGTCACCAGTCCATGCGCCCGCAAGGCACTGGCAATGGCTACAAATGCCGGATTATTTTCATGCTGCGGCGGCGCATCGACAGCAATCAGACTACGACCTGGCAAAAACATCCGGAAATAACGCCGAAAACTGGCATCCCCGGAGACCATCTGCATCGACAGCAATGCCCCCCAGTCCCGGTGATGAGCCTCCAGCCATTGGGTAAACCAGTTCTTGAGTTGTAAAGCACGTTCATTCAGCGGCATATATCCTCGTTAATTCCTGTTTTCTGTTTTCTGCAATAAATAACAACAGTGCATGCCGCTGAACTCTCTCAGCGTAGCGCCTGCGTCAGCCATGCCACAACCATGATGAATGTTACCACTGAATCTGTGCTTGCCCTTGCACTGACAATGACTGCCAACATACACTCAGCAACTCTAACAGTTCAGCTATTGTCGAAACACCGTTAGTCTCATTTTTTTTCAGAGAAACGCTGTCCTCAAGTGCTAAATGCAGCTAAAAGCCTTATCATTTCCACCAACCAACATTATGTGCCCTAAAGTTGATGCCGCTGCGCCAGTTACTGCAAAAAAAAATAGACTTCTCTACCCCTGCAACGGGATGGATTCGGTGGATTTCGTGGCTCATCACCCTGTTGATGGGGTTCTGTCTGCCTGTTGCGGCCGCAGACAACGAGGGTATTCAGCAAGCCCCCGAACTGTATCGCTCTCTGGGGTATCGCAGCAACCAAGAATTACTGACTTATCCGAAAGCGCAACACCCTCCGCTGGATGTCACCTGCCCTGGCGGCTATCTGTTGAACCTTTTTCCCGGTTCAATGGTGCCCCCTGAGGAAATCTGGGCGTATGCCAAACAAGTGGACAGTCAGCATGAAGGGCTGACGCATCTACAGAACCAGGTGGAAATCCGTGAAAAAGACAGGGTTGCCTGTGCCGACCAGGCGACCATGAATCAGGTCACCAATATGGCCACCATGCAGGGCAACATTCTGCTCTCGGAACCGGGATATGCCGCCCGCGGAGATCAGGGCGACAGTAATCTCAAGACCCATGCGACCCGGATAGACAAGGCGCGCTATGCGCTGGCTTCCATACATGCGCATGGGTATGCTCAGCATATTGATCGTTCCGCCAATGGCATTACGCTGATTCGTCAGGGTTCCATCAGCACTTGCAGTCCACAGTCTCCCGACTGGTGGCTCAAGGCAAAAACCATTCGCCTGAATCCGGACAGTGGTCGTGGCGAAGCCTATAGCTCGGTATTGTATGCCAAAGAAATGCCCTTGATTTATTTGCCCTATATCAATTTTCCCATTGATGACCGGCGGCAGAGTGGATTACTGATGCCCGTCATCGGTTCCAGCAGTGTAAATGGCGTGATGTTGTCCGTGCCGGTCTATGTCAATCTGGCACCCAATTATGATGCCACGATAACCCCTACCGAACTGTCCAAACGGGGTTTATGGCTGCAAGGGGATATGCGTTACCTGGAATCGTGGGGGCACGGGGAATTTCAAGGCGGTTTTCTGAATAATGATCGGACTGGCTATCCCTTGAACTACAACCCGCTGGTGGCCAACCCGGATTCCAGCAATACGCCGGGGCTGGATCGCAAAGCCCTGGGCTGGCAACATACGGGCAGTTTTGCCGAAGGCTGGACCGCCAGAACTGATATTAATTATGTGTCAGATAATTATTACTATCAGGATCTCGGCTCTACCGCCGCACTGTCCACATCAACCTACCAGAACCGTTTGGGGGAAATCGATTACCGGGATAAATTATGGTCGATGATGACGCAGTTGCAAAGTTACCAGATTCTGGATCCTACCGTAACGGATGCCAACAAGCCTTACGACCGTTTTCCGGAAACCCGCCTGAGTCGGCTCTGGACTTCAGAAGATCAGCAGATGAACGCCGGCATAACTGTGGATTACGTAGACTTCCGTCGGCAGATTCTTGATGGCAGTGGTTTATCGGGCGCCCAGGTGATTGCCGGGGATCCTTATATTCAAGGTATGCGTTTACGTAGCGATATGTTTATGGGAATGCGGATGGAGTCGTCCTGGGGCTATCTGGCCCCGCGCCTGACACTGAAACATCTGAACGATCAGTTAAACAATGAGATCCCTTCGGGCAGCACGTTAACTCCGGGGGATCAGATCCCCTTGAACCCCTCCGTCTCCGTGCCTACAGTAAATATCGACAGTGGCATCAGCCTAGAGCGTTCTTTACAAAATGGCGGCACTGAATCCCTTGAACCTCGCCTCAATTACCTGTATGCCCCTTATCGAAACCAGAATCAGATTCCTGTTTTTGATACCATTGAGAATCCGGTCACTTATGCACAGATGTTCCGTGACTCCCGCTTTGTCGGCATGGACCGACTGGACGATGCCGATCAACTGGCGCTCGGCCTGAATAATCGCTGGATGGATAGTGAAGGCAATGAAAATTACCGACTCAGTATTGGCGACATGCGTTACTTTCGCCCCATGCACGTCTATGCCACCATTCCGCCCCCCAACACACTCTCCACGGGTGTATTGACAGACGCCACTGCACATCTGACGCGTGATCTGACCCTGACAGGCAATCTGAGCATGGACCCCTCTACCCGCTTTGCCCAACGGAGTAGCCTGAACCTGCACTGGCAGCCGCATGATGCGCATTCAGTATTCAATATCGGGATCAACTATATCCATGCCTACACCGGGTACAGCATCATGCAGGGAATTGCCGCCCAGAGTGCGCTAACGACTGTCCCCACCTTCCGTCTGGCCTCTGCCTCGTTTGTAACTCCCCTGGCAGAGCGCTGGCAGCTGCTGGGACTATGGGAATACGATCTGGCGCTGTATCATACCCAGCAGGCTATTGGTGGTTTGCAGTATGAAAGTTGCTGCTGGCGTGTCCGACTGGTAGACTCCATCTACCTTTCTGATTTTCTGGCGGTCAATAACGTCCCCACCTATAACCGTTCCTTTATGTTTCAGTTTGAATTCAAAGGCCTTGGCGGTTATAGCCGTCAGGTTGAAAATATGCTGAACCAGGCGATCCTGGGCTATCAGCAAATTGCCAGTGCGGAGCACCCCTGATGCGTTTACTGTTATTGTTTATCCTGTTGACCCTGAACCTGTCGCTTGAAGCCATGCCACTGGATGGAATTGCGGTGGTTGTCGATGACGACGTCATCCTGAAAAGTGAAATTCAGGCACGGACAAACGATGTGCTGTTTCATCTGCAACAGGACAATACGCCCACCCCACCAGAAGATGAATTACATCAGCAAATCATCAATCAGTTGATCGTTGAATCCATTCAACTGCAAATGGCCAGGCGTGCGGGGATAAAAATAGACGACGACACGCTGAATCGGGCAATGACGGGACTGGCGACACAAAACCACGTTTCTCTGGATGCATTTCGCGATCAGCTGAACCATACACCGGGGACCAGTTACGAAGCCGTGCGCACCCAGATTCGTCACGAGATCATGATTGACCGCTTGCGTAATCATGAAATTGGTAGCCGGATTCACATCACCGACCAGAATATCAAAGCGTTTCTGGCGTCTCCCGCAGGCAAGGCGGCATTGGCCACCCAATATCATCTGGCGCAGATTCTCATCAGCCTGCCTGACCACCCGACCCCGGAGCAACTGACAGCGGCAGAACATAAAGCCAGCTCGGTGTATCTGCAACTGCAAAATGGCGGGAACTTTGAGCAGATCTCTGCCACTCAGTCACAGGCAGACAATGCGCTGGAAGGGGGGGATTTAGGCTGGCGCACCGATGCACAGTTACCCTCCCTGTTTGCCAGTGCTGTTCCCGGGATGAAAGCCGGTGACGTGTTAGCGCCAGTGCGCAACAGTACCGGGTTTCATATTCTGAAATTACTGGATAAAAAAACGGCCACGCAACACTTGGTGCACCAGACCGCCTGCTCCCATATTCTGATCAAATCCTCGGAAGTTCAATCTGAAGCCGAAGCCCATGAAAAAATCCTGCGAATTTATGATCGCCTGAAAAAAGGCGGTGATTTCGCACAACTGGCACAACTTTATTCCGGCGATCCCGGCTCTGCACGTACGGGCGGTAGTCTGGGGTGGGTCACCGCCGGTGAAATGGTTCCTGAATTTGAGAAGGTGATGAACACCACACCGGTGGGTCAGTTCAGTGCACCATTCCAAAGCCGGTTTGGCTGGCATATTCTTAAAGTCACCGGCACCCGTGATCAGGACATGTCGCTGGAATATCAGGAAGACATCGCCCGGCGTGCCCTGTATCAACAACAGTACGATGACGAATTGCAAGGCTGGCTCCGGGAAATCCGGGCACAGGCGTATGTGGACATCAAGCATGATTGATGTCTCCTCCTACCCACCGCTGCCGCACCTGGTGCTGACCTCCGGCGAACCGGCCGGGATAGGGCCTGATCTGTGTTTGCTGATTGCCGGGGACAATTGGCCTGGGGCCTTACGTGTGCTGGGGGATATCCGGCTGTTCAGGGAACGTGCTGCGCAGCTTGGCAGCACGGTGCAGATCCACGCCATTGACGCTGAAGATCAGCAGCCGCGAGCGCATCAGCCCGGGCACCTGTGGGTAGAGCATCATCCGCTGTGCGCCCCATGCAGTCCCGGGTGCCTGAATCCGGAGAACGCCACCTATGTACTGGCGTTATTGCAACGCGGCCTTGAACTGTGCCAACAGCGACCCCGGACGGCCTTGGTCACTGCTCCTGTGCAAAAATCAGTCATTAATGAGGCAGGCATCCCGTTTTCAGGGCATACTGAATTTTTTCAGGAACGCTGTGGCGTGCCGCAAGTGGTCATGATGCTGGCAGGCCCCTCGCTACGTGTCGCCCTCGTCACCACACACCTGCCGCTGCGTCAGGTGGCCGAACAACTGACTGCCGAGCGATTGCGTCGAGTCCTCCTGATCGTCCATCAGGCGTTGCAACAGCGCTGGCAAATCGCTCAGCCACGGATCGGCCTCTGCGGCCTCAACCCACATGCCGGTGAATCCGGTCACCTAGGTACCGAAGAACAGTTGATCATGCAACCGGTTATTGATGAACTGCGACATCAGGGACTGAATCTTTCGGATCCGCTCCCTGCGGATACGCTGTTTACCCCTGCGCAACTGGCTCGCTTTGATGTCATTGTAGCCATGTACCATGATCAGGGATTACCGGTACTCAAGCACCTTAGTTTCGGTGCTGGCATCAATATCACCCTTGGCTTACCCATAATCCGCCTCTCTGTCGATCACGGAACGGCGCTGAATCTGGCAGGAACCGGGCAGATTAATACCGGCAGTATGCAAGCGGCGCTGCGCACGGCCTTTCAGATGCTGGAGCCACAATGAAGGATCGCAGTGCTTCTCTGGAGCCGCATCAGGCACGCAAACGCTTTGGTCAGCATTTTTTACAGGATACAATGATCATTGAGCGTATTGTCAGTAGTCTGAATCTGAAGCGGCAAGACTGTCTGCTGGAAATTGGCCCGGGCCTCGGGGCACTGACCTATCGGTTATTAGGTCGGGTTGATCAGTTGCTCGCCATCGAAGTGGATCGTGATCTGGCCGGACAACTACGGCAAAACAGCCCGGCCTACGGCACATTGCGGCTTACTGAAGGCAATGCACTGAAAGTGGATTATACGTTGCTGGCTGCCGGACGACCTTTACGCATTGTCGGTAATCTGCCGTATAATATTTCCACACCACTGCTGTTCCATTTACTGCATCAAGCGGCTACGATTCAGGACATGACCTTCATGTTACAAAAGGAAGTCGTCGACCGCTTGACTGCATCCCCAGGCTCCAAAAATTATGGTCGCCTGTCCGTCATGGCTCAATATTATTGCCAAACGGACTGGTTGTTCGATGTAGCCTCCGACTGCTTTAAACCGGCACCAAAAGTCATGTCTGCCGTTATCCGCCTGCTGCCACGGCCATTTACCGAACACTGCCTGCAGCCACATGCACTGGCGGAGGTGGTCACTCAGGCGTTCGGGCAACGGCGCAAGACGCTGCGCAATGCCCTGAAACTGCTGATTCCTGCCGAAGCGATGACTGCAATGGGCATCAATCCAGCGGCACGCCCTGAAGAACTCAGTATCGGGCAATACGTGCACTTGAGTAACTGGTGGGTAACGCATTCCTCTGACTGAACAGTCGCAACGCGTATTTTTCTGGTGTTGAATTTTTGAGTCTGCTACCACATGGCGCATTATGTAATTGGTGATATTCAGGGGTGCCATCAGGCGCTGGTTCAACTGCTGGAGCAAATCGGCTTTTCACCCAGTCGTGATAAAGTCTGGTTTGCCGGCGACTTGGTCAACCGGGGGCCTGATTCCCTGGCCAGCGTCCGTTTCATTTATCAATTGGGTAGTGCGGCCGACAGTGTTCTGGGCAACCATGATTTTCATTTGTTAGCGGCCTGCAATGGCTTGGCCAAAGCCA
>JAJXWR010000021.1 GCA_021781515.1 Pseudomonadota bacterium | reverse complement strand
AGGCATCAAGGTCTTGACCTTGTTCTTCATCGACGAAGTGATCAAGTACCGTGATTACACAGTGGCCGACGAAAAAGGCGAATACGCCCGCATTTTCGAGGAAGAATACCAGATCTACCTCAACGAAGTGCTGGATCTAGACCAGACACCGTACATTCAGTACCTGAAAGGCATTTCTGCTGAAAAAACCCACAGTGGCTACTTTTCCATCGACAAGAAGAGCAAGCGACTGGCCGACCCAACGGTTGCAGCACGTGGTGAGAATGCCGGGTTGTCCGACGATGTGGATGCCTACGACTTAATTCTCAAGGACAAGGAACGCTTGCTGGCGTTTGCAGAACCGGTGCGCTTCATTTTTTCGCACTCAGCCTTACGCGAGGGCTGGGACAACCCGAATGTGTTCGTCATCTGTGCGCTCAAGCACAGCGATAACACCATTTCACGCCGCCAGGAGGTGGGGCGCGGCTTACGACTGGCCGTTAACCAAAGCGGTGACCGGATGGATCACCCGGCCACAGTGCACGATGTGAACGTATTGACCGTGGTGGCGAGTGAAAGTTACAAGGATTTTGTTACTGCACTACAGAAAGACATTAGCGAATCATTATCAGCACGTTTGCCTGTGTTAACTCCAGACTGCTTTTCCGGCCGTGTGCTAAAAACGGCGACTGGCGACGTCGAAATTACGCCGCCGCTGGCAAAGCAGATTTACAGGTACCTGCTGAAACACGACTATACCGATGACGCAGACCATATCACCTGCGGCTATCACCAGGACAGGAAGGACGGTGCTTTGGCAACACTACCCCCGGAGCTTGCAGAACACGCCGAGCAGGTGTTCCAGTTGATCGACAGTGTCTTCAGCGACAGTCAGTTGCCAGAAATCAACGACGACCGCAAACCCAAGAAAAACCCGCTCAACGCCAATTTCGCAAAAAAAGAGTTCAAGGAACTCTGGAATCGTATCAACCACAAAGCAGCGTACAGCGTTGAATTCAACTCCGACGAGCTGATCAAGAAGGCAGTCGATACTCTTAACGACAAAGAGGCTGGACTACGGGTAACTCCGTTGCAATACACTATACAACAGGGAGAACAGACCGCCGTGGTGACCTACGAGGGGATCAAGGGCGGCAACGCTTTCGATCTGAGGGTCACGGAAACGGAAATTAACCACATATCAATCCATTCGGCAGTCAAGTACGACCTTATCGGCAAACTTAGCGAAGGCACCCAACTGACACGGCGTGCGGTGGCCGAGATTCTCAAAGGACTCGACGCCGCTGTGTTCGCACAGTTTAAAATCAACCCAGAGAACTTCATAGCCGAAGCAGTACGCTTGATCAACGAGCAGAAGTCCACCGTTATCATCGAACATTTGGCCTACGATCCGATCGAAGACAAGTTCGACCAGGACATCTTTACCGCCGGGCAAACCCGGCAGGATTTTAGCCATGCGGTCAAAACACCCCGGCACCATATTTACGATTTCGTGCTGCCGGATTCCGGATCAACACCTGAATCAGATTTTGCCAAGGCGTTGGAAGCCAGTGCTGAAGTGGTTGTGTACGCCAAGTTGCCACGCGGTTTTCTGATCCCGACCCCGGTAGGTGACTACAATCCCGACTGGGCCATCTCTTTCAAGGAAGGTGCGGTAAAGCACATCTACTTTGTTGCAGAAACCAAGGGATCAATGTCATCAATGGATCTGCGCGAGATCGAGAAAACCAAGATCAAATGCGCCCGCAAGTTTTTTGATGAGATGAACCGACGTTACGCTGTAAAGGAGGTGAAGTACGACGTAGTAGATAGTTTTGATAAACTGATGGACGTGGTGAAGTAGTGACAACCGACAAATCATCCGCCGCAGAGGCGATTACAAGAATAGGGGGCGGATAATGGCAACGATTGAAGGTATTAGAATAAAGAATTTCAGGTCGCTCAAAGACGTGACACTCGGTCGCCTCTGGAATCAACAACAGACTGATCCCCTCACCCCCATGACGGCGGTTATTGGAAAGAATGGTGTAGGCAAGAGCACGTTGCTTGATGCCTTCGGGTTTCTTGCGGATGCCTTAAAATCTGGGGTCGAAGAGGCGTGCGACTCTCGCGGCAGGGGCGGTTTTGAGCGTATCCGGGCACAAGGTCAAAAAGGGCCCATCGAATTTGAGGTCTATTACAAGGAGGATGGGAATGCCCGTCCAATCACTTATGAAATATCCATTAATGTTGATCATTCAGGTCGGCCTTATGTCTTGAAAGAACGTCTCAGACAGCGGCGAAAAGGTCAGAAACACGGATGGCCCTTCTCGTTTCTCTTGTTGAACAGTGGAAAAGGTATTGTTTGGAAAGGCGATCAAGAAGGCCGACAGATCGATGAAGAACACGATGTATTTGATCTGTTTGGTCTGATTCAGTCCATTGAATCAGGTGAGGCGGAAGAAGAGTCTACAGAAACCGAGGTTGTTGAGCTTGACGACCAGCGCAAGCTGGGGATTGCCACGCTGGGTTCATTGAAACAGCATCCGAGGATTTCCGCATTCCGCAAGTTTATCGAAGGGTGGTACCTCAGCTATTTCACTCCAGACGCAGCAAGGAGCCTGCCCCTCGCCGGCCCACAGAAACATCTCAACAGCCACGGCGACAATCTCGGAAACGTCGTGCAATTCATGGAGCGGGAACATCCAAAGCAATTCCAGGCCATTTTGAAGCGAATTGCCGAAAAAATTCCCGGCATCAACAAGATTGACACAGAAAAAACAAACGATGGCCGCTTGCTACTGCGGTTCAATGACAAAGGTTTTCAAGACACCTTTTATTCGCAACAAATGTCTGATGGCACATTGAAGGTATTCGCCTACCTCCTGTTGCTCGAAGATCCAACACCCCCACCGTTTTTATGTATTGAAGAGCCGGAAAATGGCTTGTACCATAAACTTCTTGAATCCTTGGCAAAGGAATTCCGCGAGCACGCAACAGGCCGCAAGGGCGGCTCTCAGGTGTTCATTACGACCCATCAGCCCTATCTGGTAGATGCCTTGGAACCCGCTGAAGTCTGGATTCTGGAAAAGGGACCGGATGGCTATTCGTTAATCCACAGAGCAAGCGATGACCCCACTGTCAAAAACATGGTGGCCGAAGGTTTGCCGCTGGGTGGCCTGTGGTACAGCGATTATCTGGATGCGAGGTGATCGAATGCATTTTGAGATCCTCGTTGAAGACCAGTCTGGAAAGAAACTACTTGAAATTCTGGTTCCGAAAATCATCGGTGAAGACCATACGATCAACATTCATTCATATAAAGGCATAGGCCACATACCGAAGAACCTTGGCAACAATAGCGATGCTGGCAAACGCCTCCTGCTTGATCAACTCCCAAAGCTGCTTCGTGGATACGGCAAAACTTTCGCCAATTACCCAGATGATTATCCTGCGACCGTCATCCTTGTCTGCGACCTTAAAACAAGTGCCTGAAAACATTTCGTCAAACGCTTTTCAATATCCTGAATGCGTGCAATCCTCAGCCAGCAACCCGGTTTTGCATAGCCATTGAAGAGACTGAAGCCTGGTTGCTTGGTGACATTCATGCTATCAAAACGGCCTATCCAAAAGCCAAAGATGCGGTCCTGAATGCCTATGTCAATGACTCGATTGGCGGCACATGGGAGCGCTTGGCAGATGCGGTCTATAGCGGAGGCTCTGCCGCCCTCTCAGCAAAAGGTTGGCAAGCTGTCGGTGCCGAGAAATCGCAGTGGGCTGAAAAGATCACTCCGCACATGGACATAGCAAACAACGCATCCCCAAGTTTTGCCTGGTTCAAAAAAAATCTGCTAGAACTTGTTTGAACACAGAAATGACGGATTCTCCTGGGCAATAACGGATTGTGCATCACAACGGTTGCAAGGTTATCTGAAGCGGAGGATCCGACAATTGCTCATCTTAGGGTAGCAACACATTGAAGATTCGAACAAAGAGCAAGAAACGAACGGAAAGACAAACTGACTATTACTGAGCATGGAGCGGGAGACATCGTCTCCCGGTGCTCATCATTACGGGTATTTAGCTGTTTTATTTATTTGAATTTATAAATGTTTTTTTATTATTGTTCGGTTTTATTATTGTTTTTAGTTGATTTTTATATTTATGTATTCTTGTTATAGTGCGTTTTATTATTTTTAGTGAGCTTTATTATTTTAATTTTTTGTCGCTTTGTTTTTTTATTTTGCAACATTATATACAAAGCATGATCTGTGCCACTATTTTTTCTGCATCTATTTCATTGAATAAAATGAGTTTATTGAAATACACTGACGGACATACCCCAATTTTTTCGCTACGTGAGGTAACACCCCGTTACCCTATGTTACTGAACCAACCTCCGTTGTACTGAAAATTCAGTCTGTCTTGGTGATGAACTGGCGGGCATCCTGAAGTTTATACACAGAGCAGACAGGATCCGTCATTTGACTCATTAATAAGTGGTGGGTATAATAACCACCATGAACAGCAAAGACCTGATTAAGTTGTTAGAGGCTGACGCTTGGACCCTGCGTGGTTCCAAGGGAAGTCACCATGTATTCACCCACGCAAGACTGGTCATATCACCGTACCTCATCCGAAGAAAGACTCGGGAGAAGAAAGACTTGGGAAGATGCCTATTGTACAAGCGACTTAAGCAAGCCGGATTGGAGAAGCAACCATGAAATTTATCATTGCCCTTGAGCCTGGAACAGACTCCACCGCTTGGGGAGTGGCTGTACCTGATCTGCCAGGCTGCTTCTCTGCTGGGGACACGATGGACGAAGCGATGGAAAATGCTCGCCTGGCCATAGATCAGCATGTTGAAATCATGATTGAGGACGGTGTGACAATTCCTGCCGCTCGATCGCTATCTGAGATTCAGTCGGAACCAGAATATGCGGGCTGGATCTGGGCTGTGGTGGATGTCCCTGTTGAAAAGTACCTTGGACCTGCCGAAAAAATCAACATAACCATACCGCGCTTGATACTTGCACGCATAGATGCATATGCTAAGGCTCACGGCTTGAGTCGCAGCGGCTTTCTGGTTGAGGCTGCCCGTGTGGCCATGCATCAATGATCTGCCTGCTATGTTCGACCATTGATTGGTCGGGTAACAGCCCCCATTACTGGGCCACCGTCCCCTAAGAATCGTGTATGCGATTCACACCGCACTCGGCTCAAGTTCTTCAAAGGCACCTGTGGAACACCGAGCTGCCCGACGGTTATTTGGTAAGCGTTCGGTAAAGTGCACCTGTGATAAAAGTATCTGATTCGTTACGATGTCTCAAAGCCAAAGACATGGCGAGTCATGATGACACCAGAGGCAAGCCGGGAATTCTGGAAACAACACATCGCTTCTTGGCACAGGAAAGAACATGCCGATGATGCTTTTGGCGGCACGCCGCTGTGTCGATGCCGGAGAGGTCCATGTTGATCTCCTTCAGGTTTGGCAGATGTCAGGTTCGCAACTCTGTGCCCATTGATGATAGGTGGCGGTTTGCTCGCCGCTGCCGACGAATGCAATCAGATTGGCCAGCGTCACGCAGCTATCGAAGATGGGGAACTGGCACACCCCCGTCGGCGTTGGCCAGCGAACCATAACGGCTGCAGACGAGCGGAACACACCTTGTGTGTTTGTCCTGCCAAGTGGTTTTGTGCAGAGTGTTTGAGCCGGGATGCGGTGCGACTCGCCTGTCCGGTGCTTAAAGGGACTTCGACCCAGCAAGGGGTCATGGTTACCCGACCCCCGTTACCTGAGGTTACTGATCCAATCTCCGTTGTACTGCAAAAAAAGTTCAGTCTGTCTTGTTGGTTAGTCTTTATTCTTGAGGCCACCTCAGTAGCCATAACAGGGATGATTGATACGACCGGTTCGTATTTACACTTGCTGACGTTTTCCACAATTGCCCCATTTTTTCCTCATCACCCACCCATTTTCTCAATGTACCTTGAGTACTGTTGTATCCGGCGGCCATTTTGCGAAATGACTCCGACGTGACAGTCCCATTACTTTGTGGAGAAAAACGATGTCTACCCCTCCCTCACTTTCATCATCTCAGCCCTGGCTGGACAGGTTGTATCAGCAACAGCGTCTCAACGTACTGGCCTTAAGTCATAATGGCTTTGTCTTTGATCCAATGAGTGGTCAGAGTTTTACCGTCAATCCATCGGGTATTATTCTTCTGCAACAATTGCAATCAGCCAAGCCGTTGAACGAGTTGATTGTTGCATTGACCCGGCAATTTGCCGTCGATGCCGATTGTTGTGCCATTGCTATCGAACGTTTTGTGCAGCAATTGCAGGCGGTACTCTTATGAACCCTATTCCTCTTGGTTTATGTCCGCCCCTGTCTGTGCAAAAAACGCCGCAATGGACGCAAAAACGTGTGGCCATTACTGGCATGAATAACCGTCCGGATAATCCGGGACCTGGGTATGCTACTGCCCGCTGTCTTCGGGAACATGAAGAATTTGCAGGTGATATCATTGGATTAGGTTATGACGTCCTGGATGGCGGATTGTACCATCCAGACATCTGCAGCAGTAGTTACTTATTGCCCTGGCCCAGTAGTGGCGAGGCTGCATTATTACTACGACTGCAGCAGATTCATCAGGAAAATCCCTTTGATGTCTTGATTCCCTGTCTGGACTCCGAACTGGTGGCTTTCAGCAGACTGGCACCGGCGCTGGCGGATTCAGGTATTCATACGTTGTTGCCTGAACCTTCACTGGTTGGTCGTCGGGATAAAGATCGTCTTCCGGAACTTTGTCAAGCAGCGGCGGTGTCTACTCCTGCCATTCGCCATTTGACCCATCCGCGCTTTTTTCTGGATTGTGAACGGGAGGGCTGGTCTTACCCGCTGGTGGTCAAAGGTCGGTTCTATGATGCCGTAGTGGCGAGTAATGCCACGATGGCGACCGCTGCATTTCACAAACTGGCCGGTGAATGGGGCCTGCCAATCCTGGCACAACAATACATTGCCGGGCAGGAATTCAACATATGTGCGCTCGGGGACGGTGAAGGCAATAGCCTGGGCATGGTGATGATGCGCAAACGGGCGCTGACGGAAAAAGGCAAAGCCTGGGCGGGAACGACTATTGAGCATCCATTACTCGAAGCGATTGCTCAACGGTTGATTGAGCAATTACGTTGGCCAGGCCCGATGGAAATTGAAATGATCTGTGATTCACAGGGAAAATTTCATCTTCTTGAAATTAATCCGCGGTTTCCCGCCTGGGTTTATCTGACCCATGGAGCGGGGTGTAACTTGCCGGCTCGCCTTCTCCAGTACATCAGCCATGGCCGCTGCGCTACAGAAAAGGCCCGCTCCGGGATGACATTTATCCGTTATGCCGAGGAACAGATTGTGCCGATGGCGGAACTGGAAGCCATGACGGTTAATGGGAGTCGAATCCTGTCCACCGGATTTTCAAAAACTCAATGTGTAGCCAACACCCGTGTAACTGTGCAGTTAATTGATCAGGATCTGGAGAGAATATTATGAATTCGCTGACTACCCCGACGACCAACGATGGTGAATTACAAGCCTGGGAAGCCCCCTTTTTATGTGTGGTGCAGATGACTGGCCTGAATAAATTCGGCCGACGTAGTGTGGATGTTCAGCAACCGGTTGAACAACTGGAAGGACGTTCCATAGAGCAATTACTGGCGACCTACGGTTCACCGCTGTTTGTTACGTCGGAACAGCGGTTGCGAGAGAATATCCGGCATTTGCTCAGTGCTTTTTCCAGTCGCTATCCAGAGGTTATTCACGGCTGGTCCTATAAAACCAATTATACCAGCGCCATTTGCCGGATTTTGCACCAAGAAGGAAGTTGGGCCGAAGTCGTCTCTGCTTTTGAGTATGACAAGGCACGGAGTCTGGGCGTTCCTGGTGCTCAGATTATCTACAATGGCCCCCACAAAACCACTGCCAGCCTCCAGCGGGCGGTCACTGAAGGGGCGCGGATTCATTTAGACAATTTTGATGAGATCGCTGCGCTTGAAAAAATAGCCGGGCAGCAGAAACAGGTGGCCCAGGTTGCGCTGCGCCTCAATTTCGATACCGGCTATACCGATACTTGGAGTCGTTTTGGCTTTAATCTGGATAACGGAGAAGCTCGCGATGCCGCCGTCCGGGTCATGCGAAGTCCCCATCTTAAGTTGATTGGCCTGCACAGTCATATAGGGACTTTTGTACTTGATGTGCGTGCCTATCAGGCGCAAATCCGTAAGATGTGTGGTTTTATGCGTCAACTGGAATCTCAGTACGACATCTATCTGGATTACCTGGATATTGGCGGTGGTTTCGCTTCACGCAATGCCCTGCAAGGGATTTATTTACCGCCGGAGCAGGTCGTCCCAGGCTTCGAACAATATGCCGAGGCGATGTGTACGACATTGCATGAAGAACTGCTGGATCGCCGCTCGCTGCCGCAGCTGGTTCTGGAAACCGGGCGTGCTGTCATTGATGAGGCACAGTGTCTATTAACAACCGTCGTTGCCAACAAACGCCTGCCTGACAACCGCCGGGCTCTGGTGCTGGATGCGGGGGTGAATGTGCTGTTTACCGGATTCTGGTATCACCATAAGGTTCAACTGACGCAACCCTCACGGGGATACCCGGAAGAAACGGTGCTCTATGGGCCACTGTGCATGAACATTGATGTCATCCGTCAAAGTATTTCCCTGCCCCCGCAACAACCTGGAGACAGGCTGCTGATTTCACCCACCGGAGCCTACAACAACACACAATGGTTGCAATTTATTGAATATCGCCCGGCCATTGTCCTGTTGCATGCCGACGATGCAGACGTTTCAGTAATACGGCAGGCGGAAAATCTACAAGTGATGAATGCACAAGATCGGATGCCATCGCACCTGGAAACGCCTGACGGAGTCTAAGTTCATGCAAATCCATAACGGATATTTGCGACTACGCCAGTCTGTAGGGCGTAGTTATGCGGCCGTATTTTTCAGTGAGCGACCGGTGACCGGCGGTGTCTTTTTGCTGGCCACCCTGTTGCATCCTTCGCTAGGGCTGACAGGATTGCTGACTGTCAGTATCGCCTGTGCCTTGTTTGCACTATCGGCCTTACCACCGCTGTATCGCACCGTGTTTCTCTGCAATAGCCTGCTGACCGGACTGGCCATGGCCAGTCTCTGGTCATTCACCATGGCATTTTGCGGATTACTGGGAGTGGCGCTGTTGCTGCTCCTGCTCACCAGCACGTTGACACAACAGCTTTTCTGGCGTTGGCAGGGAGTATCCGCATTTTCCCTTCCCTTTGCCCTGACCAGTGCGCTGTTGCTGGCCATTGCCCCTAGCTGGAGCGGTTTAGGCTTGGCAGCACATCATCAATGGGAATTTTCAACGCTGGATACATTACGGCAGTTACTGGTGACGCATTTTCCGACGGGTCTCACTAATTTTTTAAGCGCACTGGGAACGCCGTTTTTTGTGGCGGATCCACTCAGTGGTCTGGTGATCTGCATCGGTCTGTTGCAACTGTCACGTTATTTACTGTGTCTGGCCGTTGGCGGTTATCTGATCGGACAATGGATGCTGCAACAGTTCTCCGTGAGTAATCCGGAGATTGCCCACTGGGCCGGATTCAATTTTATACTGGTCAGCATCGCTATCGGCGGCATTTATCTGGTGCCGGGGCGCATCAGTGCGCTGGTGGCTGGCGCTGCCGTCTGCCTCACGGCCGTGTTACTGATTGCGCTTAGACCCTTGCTTGACTCTATTGGGATCTCTGGCATGGCACTGCCATTTTTACTCAGTACCTATAGCCTGTTGAACCTGCTCACCCTACGTTCCAGCAATCACCATCCCCAATTACTGCTGAACACGCCGGATCTACCAGAAACCCATTACGAACAGGTGCGTTTGGCACAACACCGTGGATCTTCCAGTGGATTGCTGCATCTGCGCCCGCCTTTTCAGGGAATATGGGAAATTTATCAGGGATTCCACGGGCAATGGACGCACCAGTCGCCGTGGCAGTATGCCCTGGATTTTTATCAACAAGGTGACGGGCGCAGTTATCGCAGCGATGGAGCAACCGTCAGTGATTACTACTGCTTTGCTCAGCCGGTGTGTGCGCCAGTGGCCGGCACTATCGTAAGTATCGTTGATCACTGTGCCGACAATGTTCCCGGGCAGATCGACAGCCACAATAATTGGGGAAATTACCTGATGCTACGTACCCCTGAAGGATGGTACGTGCTGTTGGCGCACCTGCGTCAGTTCAGTATGCAGGTACAGTGTGGCGACTGGGTGGTTCCCGGGCAGATTCTTGGACTTTGTGGCAATTCAGGTCGTTCACCGCAACCCCATTTACATCTGCAAGTGCAACAGGACGCCCTTCCCGGTGCGGCTACCGTTCCCTTTCGCCTCTGTCACAGTATTGTGCAATCGGCTGTTTCTGCCCCTTTGGTGGCTGATTACCGTCTGAGTTGGGTACCTGAAATCGGTCAACGCCTGCAGGCGGCTGTATCCAGTACCGCCTTACAACATGCCTTGAGTCTGCCACTGGGTCGTCAGATGGAGTACCTCTGGACTTGCCGGGGGCAATCGCAGTCATTGATTCTGACGGTTACGGTCACTTTGATGGGCGAGCGTCGTCTGGTCAGCGCCAGTGGGGCCAGTGCCGCATTTATTCACAATGAGCAGGTATTGGCTTTCTTTGATCGTCAAGGCCCCAAGGAAGCCGCTTTTGATGCCTGGTTACTGGCCATGGGATTAACACCGCTGGAAACCCAGGAAATTCGCTGGCAAGACAGTCCGTCGTTCAGTCTGAGTCACAGTTTTTCGGGAACCTTGCCCTGGTTCTTGCGACCACTGCTGCCTGATGGGCTCAACAGTCAGTACCAGCGATCTAGTCTCAACGGTCAGGCCGGCTGGTTACAAAGCGCCACCCATCAACACCGCAGAACGCCATTGCTGCGCACAGAAGCCTGTCTGCAACCGGAATGGGGTCTGACCCATTTACGGCTGTGGCGCAATCATCAACTCATTGGCGAGGCCAGGCTGTGCGCATTGGCACAACTTGCCGATGCCGGCATTCCGTCCTGGCGCAGTGAGTATGTTTCTACCACAACCCTGAAGTCTCACTCTGCATCGTTGCCAACAGCAGCCACCATTTTGTCCGGAGCTCTGGTATGAAATCCAGTCCATCTCCTATGAATCAGGCGTTTTACGCTGCACTGCTGTTAAGTCTCTGTGGCCAGGCGGCTCCGTTTGACGGTGATGTGGATTTATATACCAGTGGTGGGCGCTACACCCAGTCCACCTTACGCCACAGTCTGATGGATACCGGGGTAATAATGGACCTGCAGCCCACGGACCGCTGGGGGCTGCGGCTAGGCACTGATACGCTGCGGCTGAATCAGTATGCCCTACCGAGACTTGCACAAAATCAGCAACTGGTTCAGCTGCGCTGGCGTACTGACAGCGATTTTCTGGGAGGATCGCTGAACTGGCGTCCGGGATACATGCGGGTGCAAGACAGTTCCGTCAATTACTCTGACCAACGCCAAGGGCATATCATGACCCTGAATCTGGATTATCTGCCGTATTCAGGGCAGTTGTCTGCGGGGGGTTCCTGGGCCAGTTCCTGGTATCAGCCATCGATCCAGGTGAAACAGCCTGGTGCCTATGTCACCTGGAACTGTGTTGATCAACACACCGCACTGACCTTCGCCGTACTGCAACAAACTATCGCTTCTGCCTCACAAACACCGCAGCGAAGTGCAGAACTGACAGTGCAACACTGGCCTGACACGGCCGCCCCAGGGCAGTTAGAAACCACCTACCTGAGCGTTGGTGGAGGGCGACGCATTTATGCTGTCGATGCCAACCAGCCCATCGTTTACAACCTGAGTGATCCGCAACACTGGTGGATACGCCTTGGCGCTCGCTGGTATTCAGGAAAAGCTGCCGATCTGGGCTATAGCATCGAGTCAAGCGATTTTAATTCGTCATTAACTGGAAAACACTACCTGCAGACGCAAATGACTCTGGATCTGAAGGTGCATTTTTAATGCTGCAACCACAACGAGGATTTATTATGAAAACATCATCCATTGCTCTGACCTTGCTTCTTTTAGGCAGTACAGGCCTCCACGCCCAGGCCGCCTCTGAGCTTCCCCTGTGGCAGACCTCCTATACCCGGGAAGCCACTGGAGATCTGAATGGGGCGCTGGCCGCCTTACAAAGTCTTTCAGGTGATAATGACTCACGGCCGTTGATCCTTTTACGCGAAGGGTGGCTGTTTTACCGCCAGAACCAGTTTAATGCAGCGTGGAATGCCTATGCAGAGAGCCTGGCTCTGAACCCAGATTCCCTGGATGCCCGTATGGGCATGATGTTAGTGCGTATGGCACAGGAACGTTGGCAGGAAGCCCGTCGTATCGGTCAACAGGCACTGGAAAGTGGTGATAATTATTTACTGGAATTACACCTCATGCAATGCGAAGAAGCCTTGAAAAACTGGACGGGACTCTATAACCGTTCTATAAAGTTAAGCAAACGCTTCCCCAGTGAAATTTATCCGTGGCTGTACTTGGCTCGGGCAGAAAAATGGCTAGGTAATGCAACACAGGCCCGATTGTCTTATCAGCAGGTACTTCGGCTCAGTCCCGGAAACCAGGAGGCCAGGCTCTATGTGGGGCTATGAGCAACAGTTGCGGTTATTTCTTGATCATGTGTCCAGAGTTGCCGATGCGAATTTTTAGCAAGCTGTTTTTTGCTATGCTGCTGCCCACTCTTTTTGCGCTACTGGCCATGATTGCGGTACTGCAATGGAACCTGGTGGCAGGCTATCCCGGATTTCTGGCAGAACGTGATCACCATAAGGTACAACAGGCGGCTCAGCAATTGGGTCGCCTTTGTCTGCAATACGGATCCTGGGAAGCGACACTGGAGCAGATTGGTATCCCTGGCGCTGGCCCGTCCCGGATCTCTGACGATCCACGGCGTCCACCACTCGCTGGCCCCGCTCCTTTCAATCGGCCGCACCGCCTCAATTTACAGGTGATCCTCGGAGAAATGGGGCCCCGAACTTCCCTGTTTGATGCCCACGATCAACTGGTGTTTGGTAATCCGCAAATCAGTCCCGATGACTTGCGGCAATCGATTGATGTGGGTCAGCAGCATCTGGGCTGGCTCTACGTCCATCGCCGCCCCACATTGGAACAAGATCAGACTTTCAGTTTTTTACACTCACAGTACCGCCTGATTCTTTACGTGGCCTGCATGGAACTGCTCCTGTGTGCACTGGTGGCTTTTGCATTAACCGGGCACCTGCTGGCCCCCATTCGGCAACTGATCCGTGCCTACGCAGCACTGTCCGCTGGCAATTACCAAATCCATCTGGGCGAAGAACGCCATGATGAACTTGGGCAACTGGTGCGGGATTTTAATCAGCTGGCGCTGGCATTAGAACAAAGCCGTAGCCATCAGGCGCGCTGGATGGCTGATATCTCGCATGAGTTACGTACCCCGCTCACCATCTTGCGGGCTGAACTGGAATCCATTCTGGATGGAATCTATCCCTTGAGTACCCAACGGGTGCAATTATTGCATCAGGATGTACTCTCCCTCAGCCAGTTAGTCGAAGATCTGCAGGAACTGACTTTAAGTGATTTGGGTGCACTGAATTATCGTAAACAACCCATCAATCTCATTGAAATTTTACGTCAGAGCACAATCGCTTATCATACACGCCTGCAACAGAAACCACTTAGCCTCAGCCTGAATGTGCCAGACACACCGCTCGGCGTACATGGCGATCCACAGCGATTGCACCAGTTATTTGCCAATTTGCTGGAAAACAGCATCCGCTACACCGAGGCTCCCGGTCAATTAAACATCCAGATGGAGGCGACGGCACAGCACATTATCGTTCTCTTTGATGACAGTGCTCCCGGTGTGCCCGACTGGGCACTCAATCGCCTCTTTGAAAGACTGTTTCGTCTGGATACCTCAAGAACACGCAAAAATGGTGGTAGTGGTTTGGGGCTTTCGCTGTGTCAAGCCATTGTTCATGCCCATGAAGGCACTATTGTTGTTAGTCATTCGCCTTTGGGCGGGTTAAGGGTATCCATCACTTTTCCACGCAACTGCAGCGCCCTACCGACCCCACAACTATCCCCTCAGGAGACCGATGATGTCGGAAATATGGATCATAGAAGACGAAGAACGTATTAGTGCCGTACTGTCTGCCTACCTCAGTCAGGCCGGTTTTAACGTTCGCGTCTTTGCTGACGGACAGGGGATTGTTGCCGCCGTGTCCAAACAGGCACCCGCCCTGCTTCTGCTCGATCTGATGCTTCCCGGAATGGATGGTCTGGATATTTGCCGGGCTATCCGCCGGTTTTCCAGTGTGCCGATCCTGATAATTACCGCTCGCGCCGAAGAAATCGACCGCTTGATTGGTCTGGAACTGGGTGCCGATGATTATATCTGCAAACCTTTTAGTCCAAGAGAAGTCGTAGCCCGTGTTAAAAATGTCTTGCGTCGGGTAACAACAACTCCCGACCCGGTACAAACAACGGACAGCGATCTACAGCATGCCGGAATTCGCTTGAATGCGGAACGGTTCGAATGTGAACTGGATCAGCAGCCCTTGACCTTGACACCCAAAGAATTCAAGGTATTGCAGATACTACTGTCACAACCTGGGTATCTGTTTTCCAGGGAACAACTACTGAGCCGTGCTTATCCGGATGATACGAGCATTTCAGACCGGATGATTGATACGCATATCAAAAATCTGCGCAAAAAACTGCATGAAATTCGTCCCGATGCTGAATTTATTCAGGCAATCTACAGTATGGGTTATAAATTCATCGATTAGTCCACCTGCAAAGGCAGCGACATTTAACCGCTCTTATGATGATCAAGCCAGATCCGACTCTGCCGCAAAGTACCCACCAACTGGTCAGTGGCGAGCACCAACGATTGTCGCCAGTCAGTGGCTGCCTGGCCATCCGCCCCATCCGTTACATATTTGATACAGACAAATGGCACATTGAAATAATGGCAGGTTTTCGCCAAGGCATAGGCTTCCATGTCGATAAGCTCATACAGCGGCTCCGTCGTTAGCTGGCTGACAAAACTATCGCCGGTAAAACAGGTCGCCAATGGCAGATTTTCCATTGACAGACCAACGTCCAGATAAACATGTTCCTCAAACGGCGTCTGGCCGGGCAGGCAGCCCAGCGCCGAGGCATCCATGTCCCGTTCAAAAAAACGATGGGCACAGACCACCGTTCCGGCACTAAAACGATGTGAACCGGCAGAACCAACGTTCACCACCAGTAAATCTTCCCGGTCTCGTTGCAGCAATGCCTCGGTCAATTTCAGGGTGGCATTGATTTTTCCCACACCGGTATACAAAACTTCAGCAAACTCCCCGAGGCGATTCCCCTCGTTTTCATCAGACAACGCCATAACCAACAACACATTTTTTTTAAACATCAACCAGCGTCCCCGCTCTTTTTCAGCTAATTCAAATTAGTGCACAGTATATTCATGGATACGGCGATTATTCACTATCGATAGCCCCATAATGCCCGGACACTACGCCCCTGCCAACAGAAGTTATTCAGTGACTCTAGATTGATGAGCGTCATTGATTCGCTGACTGTATGCCCTGCCTTTTCACACAGAGCGCAGCAGGCGCGCATTGTCCCCCCTGTGGCCAATACATCATCGACAATCAACACACGCTGTGGCGGTAATTGTGCGGCAATCTGCAACGCATCCTGACCGTATTCCAGGGTGTAACGTTGTTCAAAACACGGAGGAGGTAATTTACCCGGCTTACGCACCACGAGTAGCCCCTTGTCTTGGGCATAGGCCAACCCGGAGGCCAATAAAAACCCCCGTGCTTCAATGCCAACCACGGCATCGATCTGCTGCCACTCTGCCTCACTCAACAGTTGCGCCAGTGCATTCACGGTGGCACGATAATCCGCCTGCAATAAAGGCATCACATCACGAAACAAGATTCCGGCTTTCGGAAAGTCCATAACCAGACGAATTTGTGCTTCTAAATCAGCAAATTGCATAAACCATTCCTTAGTTCCTGTCCAAAAATCTTAAATTATCCATCACTGCATGACAGCTGAGGCAATCCAGGGTCCGTCATTAACCCGACGCGAATTCTCCGCCATCCTCCGCAACACTGGCGAATGTACCCTGATTTTAGGGACGTAGTTCAGTTTAATGGACTGTTTTACCACCTCAGATGGCTCACCACCGGCAGTTACAATGTGCATATAATGAACAGTAATCCCATTGGGCAAAACCCAAGCATAAATCCTTTTTGCTCTTGTATTTTATAGTATAATCAATAATGTTTTAATTATACAAATACAAAAATATATAATACAGAACAAATCCAGGTCAAAATCAATTTCGCCTTTTCCTCCCCATGGTGACAGCAAGGTGGTTAATGAGATTAACCGGCGGCACATGAAAAAAACACAGGGTCACCCTGTGTCTTAGGTTCAATGCACTAGAATGACTACAGCCGTGCAGACTCGGTCACGAGAGGCTACACTTAAATGTTATCAACGGACATACAACCCGTCTCCATCATTATTGAGGAATACCATGAGCCAGGACGATGTTATCACTTTATCGCAGGTAGCCCGAAAAGTACCCGGGTTCCTGACCCATTTACCCACTATGTTGAAGGGGTTGCGCATCAGTAAGGATACAGATCCGAACAAAACTGTGGGTCTTGGCTGGGCATTTGAACAGGCCACGCGTCACAATCCCCATGGCCCGGCGGTGCTGTATCAAGAGCAACGTTACACTTACACCCAGTTTAATCAATGGGCCAACCGGATTGCGCATTATTTTTTGATGCAGGGTTTTGCCAAAGGGGATGTCGTTGCTGTTTTAATGGAAAATCGTCCTGAACTATTGGCGATTGCTATCGCTCTGGCCAAAATTGGTGTGGTGGCCGCCTTGGTGAATACCTCGCAACGGGATCGGGTACTGACTCATTCTATCAATCTGGTCAAGCCTCGCGCCGTGATTCTTGGCGATGAACTGATTCAGCCATTTACTGAGGTACATCCAAATCTGAGTATTGATCAGGGTGCCGTTTACTGGTTTGCGGATCAGGACGTGCAGCAAAATCCCGGAGAAGCCCCTGCAGGAATGATCAATCTGCAAACCGCCATTGATCGTTGTCCGCTATTTAATCCATCAACCACCCAACAGATTCGCCGCAAGGATGGTTTGTTTTACGTATATACATCAGGCACCACTGGACTTCCCAAAGCCGCGATCTTTACGCATGGACGCTGGATGAAGGCCTATGGTGCCTTCGGCCTAGGTACGGTGCGTTTTGGTAAACATGACATTCTTTATAATACCCTGCCCCTGTATCATGCCACTGCCATGGTCGTCTGCTGGGGATCCTGTATTGCCGGCAGTGCCGGTATTGCACTACGCCGTAAGTTTTCAGCCCGGGAATTCTGGAATGACATTCGAAAATTTCAGGCCACCAGTTTTGGCTATGTTGGTGAATTATGTCGTTACCTGATGGAACTGCCAGCCGATGATCGTGACCGGCAGCACCGGGCGACTAAAATTATCGGCAACGGGTTACGCCCAGGGATCTGGAAACCCTTCAAGCAGCGCTTTGGTATTGAAGAAGTGCTGGAACTGTACGCCTCTAGTGAAGGCAATATCGGTTTTACCAACCTGTTTAATTTTGACAACACGGTTGGATTTTCTCCACTGCCTTATTGTATCGTTGCCTATGACAAAGACACGGAACAACCCGCTCGCAGCCCGGATGGTTTCTTGCGCACCGTCCGTCCAGGAGAAGCCGGATTACTGATTGCAGAAATTACAGATAAATCACCTTTTGATGGCTATACCGATGCGGCCAAAAATGAAGCCTGTATTTTAAAAGACGTCTTTGTCAAAGGTGACCGCTACTTCAACACCGGGGATCTGTTGCGTGATATTGGATTTCGCCATGCGCAGTTTGTCGATCGTACCGGGGATACCTTCCGCTGGAAGGGTGAAAACGTATCAACCACAGAAGTTGAAAATATTATGGGGGTTTTTGGTCAACTGACCGATGCCGTGGTTTATGGTGTTGAAATTCCCGGAACGAATGGTCGAGCAGGGATGGCGGCCGTAACACTACGGGATGGGATTCACCACATTGATTTTCATATGCTCTATGAATACCTGCGCAAAGAGCTTCCCCCTTTCGCGGTTCCCCTGTTTATTCGGGTCATGAAAAAAATGGAAACCACAGGAACTTTCAAATATCAGAAAGTCAACCTGAAAAAAGAAGGCTTTGATCCGGCACTAACAGGAACTGATGCACTGTACCTGTGTTTGCCCGGTACGCATGTTTATACTGAACTGACACCGGAGATCTATAATAATATTATTGAAGGTCACTATCGTTTTTAATCAGGTATGATTTATGCATTACTGTATACCATTGACCTTACGCAAATTCAACCTCATACAGATTCCAGGGGACTGCGTTCATGCGTCAGTGGACAGGGATAATCATGGCATTGATGCTTGCCGGCACTGACATTCAGTGTCCGGCGGATATTGCTGTTATTGTCAGTAAACATTCTGACCTTGGGCCGCTGACACGTGCGCAGGTACTGGATATTTATACGGGACGTCTGCTCACGCTACCCAACAACGAGATCCCGATGCCCATGGACTTACGGGGTTCTCCTACGTTACGTACAGAATTTTATCGCCTGCTGACCGGCAAACCCTTGTCGCAAATCAACACTTACTGGGCACAATTGTTATTTTCAGGCCAGGCCACTCCGCCTCGCATACTGCCAGATACCCAGGCCATGTTGCAGGCGGTTCGACAAAACTCATCCGCCTTGGGGTTTATTGATACACAGAATGTCCCTCACGATATCAAGGTGTTATTTTTATTGACGCCTTCTTCTCCTTAACACCTTATTCTTCCTGAAACCCCAAAACAGCCAAGACCACACCGTTTCCTGTAAGACAAGTCTGTTTAAAAGAGTCTTAGGGGCTATTGTATTGCTTTTTTAATTGAAATTGACCCCAGTCACTTACTTGGAGGCAGCGCATGATATTCAAATATAACTTTGAAGTGATTTTTATCAGTTTATGCGTAAAACCCCGCCATTCCTGACGGGAATATAAGCATGCAGTTGATTGTTTTTTGATCTGTCTATAATAATAGCATTAAGAGGGGCGACATATTGGCAATCAAGACATTAAAAGTTTGAGTGCGTGATAAACACGCCAATCCTCTCAGCCCCCGTCCATGACTGAATAACCACTGAGCTTTAATCATCAGGTGGCGGTACTCAGAACGTTGATGCAACAGTGACCGGACGCACAAACCGGAAAAAACTGCATCTACCCGCATGGAAGATGTTGCATTGTCTGCATTCTCAGTTTTTTTTACACGCAAAATTAAATAAAATTCAAGGTTAGTTGATATGGGTCATATGCTACCCGATACTGT
This sequence comes from Pseudomonadota bacterium, assembly GCA_021781515.1. Classification (GTDB taxonomy): domain Bacteria; phylum Pseudomonadota; class Gammaproteobacteria; order Pseudomonadales; family Moraxellaceae; genus JAJXWR01. Next base: position 15,307 of record JAJXWR010000021.1, on the reverse strand, counting down.
TAGCGTTAACTTGCCGAATATTTGTGTAAAAATGTACGATCGTAGCGACTATCCACTGATTTCGACTTATCTCTGAAAGGAATTCACTCATGAGTAAATCTTTTAACAAACCTGCCGTTCAAAAAAATAAACATCTGACACCGCTCGTTCTCATCGGTAGTGTTTGTCTCCTGACGGCCTGTGGGGGCGGTGGAGGCTCAAGTAGTGCGAGCAATAGTGTCGCCTCGACTCCATTTACGCTGCAGGGTGTCGTCTCCAAGGGAATTTTGCAAAATGCAATCATCACAGCCTATAGTGTGGACAGCAGTGGGAAAAAGGGTTCTCCTATTGGCTCACCCGTGCGCACATCAACCACTGGCCAATATTCTCTGAAGGTCACGGGAGTTACCGGGCCCGTTGTTGTTGAAGAAACGGTCGATGCCACCACACTGGAAACCTGTGATACCGCCGGAGGGTGTGGTTCAGTGGCATTTGGTAACACATTCACTCCACCCGCATCACTGGTGATGGATACAGTTATTGGAAGTGTTTCCCCGTCCACCACAACCATTAATGCTCAGATCACCCCCTTCACACAACTGGCAACCACACTGGCGGAAAACACTTCGGGGGGCCTGACTTCCAGCAATATCACGCAGAGCCTAACACAAGTGGCCACAGTGTTCGGGTTGCAGGATTTGAACAGCACCATACCTGCCGATATCACTGCGACCAACGTAGGCAAGGCCCCCACCGATTCACAGCAATATGCCGTCATGAATGCCGCCATCGCCACACTGGCCGCACAAAGCAACAGCACGCCGCAAGCCATTATCCAGAATCTCGGTAATCAGCTGATTACCCAGCAAGGCATCGTGAACACTACTGGCTCGACATTGGTTACAGCCTCCAGTGCAAGCATTCCGACGCTGGCCAACCTGTATAGTGCCTCCCTGGCCGTCACCCAGGCAGCCGGCTTGACCAACTCCCAAGTATCCAACGCGTTAACGACGGCAATGACTACTGCCAACAATCAGAACATAGGTTCCCTGAGCACAGTTAACATCACTCCAGCGACATCTCCGTTAACCATTGCCAAAAACTTTATCAATAACCTGCATATCTTTCTGCAAACCGCCTTAACACTCGACAACTCAGGCAATATTGCCGCACTGGCCACTGCGTATCAACCCGTTACAACCTTGTTACAAAGCAATAGCGCTGAAATGTCACAATTGATGAAAGCAACCGAGACATTAGGCGGTTTCCTCCTCAACGAAGCACAAGTTGCCCACAATGGTGGAACGCTGACTACTACTGACCTCCTCAATTTTATCTATAATTCCAATAATTATACCTATTCATTATTGAGAACCGGTTCTAATGGAAGTAGCAGTTATCCTCTGATCATTCAACCCAATGCCGATTTTGCCATTACTTCCACCACCACAGGAAGCGCTTCACCCAGTGTTATACTCAATGGCAGCATCAATGTTCAACCAGGTTACTGGTCTTGGGGTTACTGGTCTTCGGGAACGCCATGCAACACATCGACATCGACATCGACATCGACCAACAATTGTCTTATACCCGTTCCTAACACCACACCTATTACCATCAAGCTAAACAATATTGCGGTCACCTACCCCGCCTCGGCAGGTACGGCGCAAACCAGTGATACCATACAACTAATGCCTGGGGGCACGCTAAGCAGCCCGAATATCAGTCTGGCCTTTGGCAATTCTGGAGGCTCACTAACCCTTAACTACAACAATGCAACTGCAGTTAACCCACTGCGTCTCGGTTCCGCTCAATTAACAGGTACTAATGCTCCAGATAGCGCCACGTTGAGCCTGACAAATGCCACGATCACTGAAGCCAAGAGTGTGTTTACCGGTAATGTGTCAATTGCGGCGCAAAAGATCAACGAACCTGTGGTCGACACTAATAATATCACCACGATCCCTGCGCTGATTCCGACCACTCTAAGCATCAACGGAACCTTGAATACCGGCGTCAATCAGGACAATATTGCCGTTACTGCAACCGCCAGTCTGGATCAGCCCAACACACAAAACAACCTCGTGCAGGTAATCCCGGGCGACGGTTATAAAAATTCAGCCCTGCTCAACTATCAATACTTCCCAGGCTCTGCCTCCACACAAACACAAGAATACGCTGCTCTCACTGTAAATCCAGGCATTACTCTCGCCCCCTGGAGTGGGATTTTCAATACGTTTAACAATACCGCTTCAGCCACCCCCCCAGCGGTGTATCTTGTCAATGCCCCGGCAACTAGCAACGAAGCGATGATGTATTGCAACAGCGGCAGTTCCACCACAACTACATCAAGCACATCCTCATCCGGTCCTCAAAATGCACTGTTCATGCTTACCGGTGCCAATTCAGGCGGAGTATGGCCGTATAGCGGGGGGCCACTGAACAATAATTACCAGATGACATTAATTGACTGCAATTCAAGCACTACCTTAAGTGCAGCGCTAGCAGGCATTAGTGCAAATTCATCATCATCCCCCTACTACTATAATAATAATAATAATACCCTGCAAACAACGACAACAACTTACAACTTTCTTTCATGGTTCACCAGCGCTGGAGCGAACCTGAGCAGCACAACTCCCGTTCCCGTGACAGCAACGGTGGCACAAAGTTACGGCGGGCTGGCTCGTGGATCTGCCCCGGGGATAGAAAATATTTCTGCCTCCATCTCTGCGTCTGTGACCCTCGGTGGGGCAGTACATACCGTAAAACTTAACGTCTCTGGAGATCGAACGGGGTTGAAAACAGGGGATGCGACTATCAATCTCACATTGGATGCCTTGCCCATGCTCACAATCGTCGAACCTAACTTTCAGGCCAGTCATGCGAACGTTGGCAATATTCTGTTAAGTGACAGTAGCGGTGCGGCAGTCAGTCTTCCGCTCTCTGCCTTCTCCAGTGCTTCGAGTGGAAAATTATCCGTCCCTGTCCAGGTGGGAACCACCACACAAGGCACACTGAGCAAAGGAGCCATCACAACTTCCAATAATTTCGCCAACGCCTATCTGGTTACTTTTACTGATAATTCGATAGTCGCCTTGTAACAATACCAACCCGGGGTGTCTGTGACCTTGTTCATGGTCAGGACACTCCCGAGGAAGTTGAGGTCTGTTTAACGAATTAACACATGCCTGCCTCGCAGGCATTATTTTTCTTGTTTTCGGCGTACTACGCCCATTTTTAGCGTGTGTAGATCAAAAGCATGTGGTAATGCTCCGCACAAACGCTCATTCCCTAACACGTCTGATCAGAATCAGGGAATGGATTTACATTAATTAAATTTATTTATTTTCATGACAATAAGATGACCATCAGTTGTGCCTTGACTGTCACCGGCGGTCAGAGCTATTAATCTTGGGCAATGGACGCTTTTTTGGCTACACCGAATATTTTTTGATGTTTAGTTATAGCGTCAAATAAGGATCAAGGAGATCAATGACCACAGCGGCTGCGTATCGTGCCGCCGCAATTCAGCCGGGTCGATCACCGCTTGGCTCGGGATCACCTTTTTGAACGCTGCGATACCAGTGCCTTGGCATTGTACCTCTTTTTGATTACGGTAGCGGATGCCCAATGGGTCAGCTATTACGCTGGTGCCACCTTGTCAATGGCCATATTTATCGATAGTTATCTCGGCGGTGAAGGGTGAAACCATGTTAATATATGCGCTATGCATACAACGTATTATTTAAAGGATTTCAAGATGCATAAACGAATGACCATAACACTTGATGAAGCGGTATACGAAGGATTGAATCGGACGATTGGCAAACGGCGTATGAGCCAGTTCATTGAGGATTTACTCCGTCCGCTTGTTCTGGATACGTCGCTTGATGAGAGCTACAAGGCAATGGCTGCCGATAAAGTTCGTGAGGCTGAGGCACAAAACTGGAGTAACGCATTAGCAAAGGACATGACCGATGAAACGCGGTGAAGTATGGTGGGTTGAATTCGACCCTTCAGTGGGGAGTGAAATTCGCAATAAACGGCCTGCTGTAATCGTGAGCAACGATGCGGCAAATCGCAATCTTGTGCGTGTGGTTGTTGTGCCTCTTACCAGCAATACGGGACGGCTGTACCCCAGCGAAGCCGTGGTAACAGTGGGCGGACAGAGCAGCAAAGCGATGGCTGATCAAATCATGGCTACCGACAAATTACGCTTGAAGACCCGGTTGGGTGAGTTATCAAAGACGGATATATTGGCAGTTGAGGATGCAATCAAGATTCACTTGGCTCTGCCAAGGTAAGGCAAGATCAGCCCATGAGCCACTTACATTTCCCGTTTACATTCTCTCCGTCCTGGATTTTCCCTGGACAGAGTTTTTTTCTACAATTTTTACTACATCAGACTTCCTGATCCCGTCGGGTTCAATCGGATACTGACTTTGCACATTATTTCGCACTAGACCAGTCGAAATACCAATTTTTCACCGGTTCCAGGATGTTGAAACTCCTCAATTATTAGTTCTTCCAAAAAGGCAGCAATGGCTTTGTCATGAGCAGGGGCAGCTGTTCGATGAATTCGAACCAGCTATGAATTGTCAATTTTACCCTGGTTCGATATCGGCCATTGACACGAACAATTCACGAACGAATGCACAAGCTTCCTCTTCCTTGTTTAAATGTGATCAAAGCCGCATGGCTATAGCGGTTTCTGCTCGGCAAGCCAGATCTGATCAATTGCCGCAGGAGATTTTTTCCAGCCATCAACCACTAATTTACCATCTGCATCCACCAGAAAACTAACCAGCAGTCACCACATTCGTCCATAACCTGCAAAATGCGCCTGTTGTGAGGGCAGCAACTGCTTGAGCAAGGAAGTACTTTTTTTGTTTCTTGGCGACATGGCTGGCGCCACCCTGAAACAAAACTCAGCAACACCGAACGGCCCTGCAAATCAGCCAGACGAATGGACTGCCCTGCCAGTATTACTGCATTAAATACAGGAACACGCTGACCCACCTGCAGCGATTCCGCCCCCACCTGCGTGCTCCAACTTTAGCCCCAGTACACACAAATATCAGAAAGCGACTAAGTACAGACGGTTACGTCGATTTATCTGCCGGGACATGCTGTGCAATTTTTTCCCTCCAGATTAACGGAGCAGTATGATGTACTGACACCCCCTGCGCATCCACAGCAACGGTGACCGGCATATCTTCCACCATAAACTCATAAATTGCTTCCATTCCTAGATCGGCAAATGCCACGACCCGGGCTTGACGCACTGCCTTGGATACCAGATAGGCCGCTCCGCCAACGGCCATCAGATACACGGCCTGGTGCTTACGAATGGCTTCAATAGCCTCTGGACCCCGCTCAGATTTACCGATCATTCCCCAAAGCCCGGTATTTGCCAGAATTGTCTCGGTAAATTTATCCATCCTTGTCGCTGTAGTCGGTCCGGCGGGCCCCACTACCTCATTGCGCACCGGATCAACCGGTCCAACGTAGTAAATAAACTTGCCTTGTAAATCCACAGGCAATGCTTCCTGACGTGCAAGCATATCAACCATCCGCTTATGTGCAGCATCACGGCCCGTCAGCAACGTACCGGTCAATAACAACGTTTCTCCAGTTTTAAAACTCCGTACTTCTGCAAGCGTGATTGTATCCAGATTCACCCGGCGGGCCTCCTGATTATCCCAGCTGACTTCCGGCCAGTCTTCAATCCGGGGAACCTGCAGAAGCGCCGGTCCATGACCATCCAGATGAAAATGCACATGACGTGTGGCTGCACAATTGGGAATGAGAGCGACCGGCAACGAAGCGGCATGGGTCGGATAGTCGCGGATTTTTACATCCACCACGGTGGTCAACCCGCCTAAACCCTGTGCGCCAATACCTAAGGCATTGACTTTGGAATAAAGTTCCAGACGCAATTCCTCAATTCGGTTTGCCGGACCACGCTGTTGTAGTTGCTGAATATCCACCGGATCCATGAGAGATTCCTTGGCCAGCAGCATGGCTTTTTCCGCAGTCCCACCAATACCAATTCCCAGCATCCCGGGAGGACACCAGCCTGCCCCCATCGTCGGGACAGTTTTCAGTACCCAGTCCACAATAGAATCCGAAGGATTGAGCATGGCCATTTTTGATTTGTTTTCTGACCCCCCACCTTTGGCTGCCACTGTAATATCAAGCTGATCACCCGGAACGACCCGGTAATGAATGACAGCAGGGGTGTTATCCCGAGTGTTCTGTCGAGCACCCGCAGGATCACGCAAAATAGAAGCACGCAATACATTATCCGGATTCAGATAAGCCTGACGCACACCCTCATTGATTACCTCATCCAGTGATTCTTTGAAATCCCAACGAACTTCCATACCAATCGTTACAAACACGGTAACAATCCCGGTATCCTGACAAATCGGTCGGTGTCCCATCGCACACATTCTTGAATTTATGAGAATTTGCGCCATGGCATCACGAGCAGCAGGACTCTCTTCCATCTGCCAGGCGCGATGAACCGCTTGTATAAAATCCAGTGGATGATAATAAGAAATAAATTGCAGCGCATCAGCAACACTTTGCAGCAGATCATCTCGTCGAATCAGTGTCATCGTTCTATACGTGAAACCCCGGATTTACAATCGGGTAGGCAAAGCAGAAAACCTGTTGAGTTCCTGCTGCGTGGCATGCCTGTTCACTCTCCACAGTGGCCACCATTAAAAAAACACCAAACTACAAAAAACATACCCTAACAGGCAATATGCTCAAATGGCAATCATAGCTCATTGCAAAGGTGCTTTAAATCATTTCTCCCAGAAGGAAGATGATTTTTGAAACCATCTGTGCGGCAAGCTGCATATTACACTGAGTATGGATTCCAACACCTGCTTGACAAATAGTCCTTTGGTTTCCCTCTGATGCTTTGAGACAACCCACGTCTTCTTGCCATTTCTGATTCTGCCAACTTCTTTGAATTTTGCAAAGTGGCGGTGAGACGCTGATGATCAATTTGCCATTGCAGTATAGAAATCTCGCTTTCAGGACGCAAATTGCCACGTACCTGACACTGTGCACTGGAAGTCACCATGCGGAACGAATTGGTATCACCACACCTATTGTTGGAAAAATCAAACACCCCCACTTTGCAGACCCCGGTGCATTCGGTTCAGTCAGTCAGACCCAGCAGGACGAGAATACTCAATATCCTGCTTGACTGTTATGCGCACACGGAAAGCAAACTCACTGGAGTGCATAATCGCACAGAACTGGCGAAGAATCTCTTAAGCTGCCAGCTTTATCTGTTCAAAATCGAATTTTATTGTGGGATTGGCCATTATATTCCTCATAAAATCATATGAGTAAAATATTATTACTACATCACCATGATATTACGAGATCTTTTTGCAAACTTAATAGGATTTATTACTGAGGATGGAGCGGGAGACTTCATCTCCCGGTGCTCATCATTTATGGATTGTGGTTTTTTGTTTTTTTGTGGTTTTTTGTTTTTTTTATACGACATTCACTTAATTTATTTATTGTTTTGTGCGTTATTATTATTTGTATTTATTTTATTGCTTTTATTGTATTGCTTTTATTGTTTTGGTATTTATTCTTATTATTTATTTATATAATTTGTTTTATTTTTATTGTCTTGTTATTTTTATTTGCCATTTTTATTTTTCATCATCTGGCAATATAAATAAAGCAGGAACCGTGCCACTATTTTTTATACATCTATCCTATTGATTAAATGATGTTTATTAAAACACACCTCTACGCTCACTGCATTTTTCCGCTACGTCGAGTAACACCCCGTTACCCCCTGTTACAAAGCCAACCGCTGGAGTACAGCGATGAGACAGCTGTTTCAGTTGCCACCCCTGACGGCATTGATTTGAACAAAATGCCAGCACAATCTCGGTTTTTTGTCTCCAGTTGTGATACTGCACGTCTCACAGAAGCAAAAGTGTTCTCCCCAGAGTTTTTCTTCAATGTCAATCCTAAGACCCAACCGGAGTCATGCTATCAGCGAGACGGCCATACGGATTACTCTGACCGAAACGCGACGCAGATGTACAAAAGCGGTAAATTTCATTCATTAATGATACACCCGAACGGGGTTGTCCGGGGCGACACGGCAACGTGCGCTCAACCATTGAAGACTCAAGAAGCGCAGAGCCTTTAGGCACAGATGTGGTACGGGTGCAGGTACCGGGCTGTACCAAAACGATTATTGCGCTGACTTACGTTGGTTCAACATCCTGGGCCAGTTCATCCGTGGCCCTGACTAACGCATCCAGTATCCCGGGTTCTGTAGCCGCATGACCGGCGTCTCGAATGATCTGCAGTCGGGATGCAGGCCATGCCTGATGCAATGCAAGGGCATTATCCAGTGGGCAGACCATGTCATAACGGCCATGTACAATGATTCCCGGAATATCCGCCATTTTTTCTGCGTCTGCCAATAACTGATTGTCCCTAAAAAAACTGTCATGCATAAAATAATGTGCCTCAATCCTGGCCATGGCCAAGGCTTTATGGGGATCGGCAAACTGTTCAACCACCGAGGGGCTGGGGTGTAAGGTCAGGCAATGCCCTTCCCACAGCGACCAGGCTTTAGCAAAGGCCATGCGCTGCAATTCATCGGTTCCGGTCAGTCGCTGGTAATATGCAGATAGCAGGTTGGATCTTTCTTCCGGCGGCACCAGTTTGACGAATTCTGCAAAGGCATCGGGAAACACCCGACTCGCTCCGTCCTGATAAAACCAGTAGATGTCTTTGGGTCGGCATAAAAATACTCCACGCAAAATCAGTGCTTGTACTCGTTGTGGAAATTGTTCAGCATAGGCCACTGCCAGCGTCGATCCCCAGGATCCACCAAAAAGCACCCAACGTTCAATGGCCAGTTCATTGCGAATCCGTTCCATGTCTTCAATCAGGTCCGGTGTCGTATTGTTTTCCAGGCTGGCATAGGGCTGACTACGACCACAACCACGCTGATCAAACAAAATAATCCGGTATTTTTCCGGGTTAAAAAAACGCCGTTGCCATGGCAGACAACCTCCACCTGGCCCACCATGGATAAATAACACCGGTATGCCATCGGGTTGACCGGATTCTTCCACGTAAATCTGATGATCTGCCGACACTGACAGCATGAACTGGCGATTACAGGCAATTTCAGGATAAAGCACACGCATCCGAGATACTCCTGGAGAATGCAGACGCTGTCTGCAGATCTGCAGTATAGTAAATCATATTCTTAACACATTGGCCGGTTACTCTGCTGAAATATCCGGCAGGTACTGCAAAAAATTTCTCTGATCCGCAAATCAGCGACCGTACCGTTTGCACTGCCTGAAGTTATACTTACAATCTAGAAGAAGCCAGAGGCTGACCTTTTGCTGCAATGCGAGGAAATTTTAAGATGGAATCTGCTCTATGATACATTCATCGATACGGTCATCTGCCGCTTCGGATGAGGCACAGCGCCTGTTGGCACTGCATAAATCCATCGCACTGGAGGCCGAGCAGGAACAAAGAATTGAAAACAGGGCACGCAATTGGATTGAACATATCCAGAGTGCCTCTGGTAATCTGTTTGCTGGAATGCTTACGCAGTTTGGTCTGGATTCGGCTGAAGGTCAGGCATTGCTGTCGCTGGCTGAATGTTTTTTACGGATTCCTGATGAAGAAACGGCATTGGAGTTTTCCCGTTCAATGCTCAGCCAGGGACGATGGAAAGATGATTTTTTTGCATCGGCGACCTGGACGCAATGGGTGGCCGAATCGGCACTGAAATGGGGAAAATTCTATTTCAGGCAAAGTGAACGTAATGCGCCCTGGTTACTGCCATGGACTAATCTGCTATTTCTAAAAACGGTGCGTCTGGTGATACAGCGAGCCGCTCAGCATTTCATTTTTGCAGAGAACATCCATGGTGCGCTGTCTCAGCGACACGCTTCCCTGCTATATAGTTTCGATATGTTGGGTGAATCTGCTCTGGGTAATGAGGACGTTGAACGGTACCTGAATGCCTACGGTGAGGCATTACTCGCCATGGCCGAACAACCTCGCTCGATGCGCGATAGTCTGTCGATCAAACTTTCTGCATTGCATCCCCAGTTTGCTGCTGCCAAACAGAGCGTGTGTCTGGATGAGTTGACTGAACGTTGTTTATGGCTGGCGAAAACCGCAGCGTTGCATAACATTGAACTGACACTGGATGCCGAAGACAGCGAAACACTGGGACTGACAATGAACGTCATGCGACAGTTGCGTCGGCATCCGGATCTCGCCAGTTGGGACGGCCTGGGCATTGCCGTTCAGGCGTATTTACCCAATGCCCCGGAAACCTTGTCCGGTCTTGAGCAATTGGCTCGTCAGACGGGCCTGTGCATTCCGGTACGTCTGGTGAAAGGGGCTTACTGGGATGCAGAGATCAAACGGGCGCAACAACTGTCCCTTACCGCCTATCCGGTGTACTGCCGTAAACAACATACGGATATTGCCTATCTCGCCTGTGCTCGTTTTTTACTGCAATCACGTTTACTGCGACCACAGTTTGCCACGCATAATGCCCACACACTGGCGTGGATTCAGGAAGTCGCCGGTGAACGTCCTTATGAAGTACAGCGTCTGCAAGGCATGGGGGAAGCATTGCATCAACTGCATCAGGCGGAAACAGGCTATCCCTGTCGTCTCTATGCACCGATAGGCGCTTATGCAGAGTTACTGCCCTACCTCGTGCGGCGTTTGCTGGAAAACAGCAGCAACCAGTCCTTTGTTGCCCAACTCTCGACGCAGCAATCGGTGGAACCGCTGGCCAACCCGTTTGCCGGATTTAGCGAACGTCTGCAGACCTTATCTGCTGCGGAAGCGGATCCACGGCACCTTCCCGGGGTGCAATGGCACCGGGCCAGTGGCTTCAGTCTGGCCGACGAAGCGGCACTGCTGAAAATCCAGGGGCACTTGCACAATCCTCACTGGCCAGAACACACTGGCAGTATTATCAATGGGCAACGACAAACCGGTGCCTTACATCCACAGCATTCGCGTGCCGATGGTCGTTTTATGACGCAGTTACATCTGGCGGATGCCCCTATGGCGCTCAAGGCGCTGCAACAGGCTCAGTCAGCCCTGTCTGACTGGCAACAAAAACCATTGGCAGTGCGGGCCAACTGCCTCTTGCGCATGGCGGCCATTCTGGAAGAACAGGCGACTGATTACCTCTGCCTTCTCGTGCATGAAGGCGGCAAAGTCCTCATGGATGCCCAGGCTGAATTACGTGAAGCCGTAGAACTTTGCCGTTATTATGCAATGCTGGCACAACAGGCGCTGGCTCCGCAAACTCTGGCACATATTACGGGTGAAGCCAATACCCTGCTGTGGCAGGGACGAGGGATGTTTGTCTGTCTGAGTCCGTGGAATTTTCCGTTGGCCATCTTTTTAGGGCAAATCGCAGCCGCCTTAGTCTGTGGGAACACTGTCGTCGCTAAACCTGCCCTGCAGACACCCATGCTCGCCGAACGGGCCGTACGTGACCTGCACCACAGTGGTATTCCGGTTGAAGCACTACAACTCCTGCTGGGCACTTCAGCGGAACTGGGCCAGACCCTGCTGGAATTTGCATCGCTTGCCGGTGTCGCTCTGACGGGATCCACGCAGACGGCACAGCAGATCCATCAGCAACTGGCAGAAAAACATACGGCAGTGTTGCCGTTAATTGCCGAAACCGGTGGCCTGAATACGCTGATTGCCGATAGTACTGCGCTAATTCCGCAACTGGTACGCGATGTTCTGGTATCCGCCTTTAATAGTGCAGGCCAACGCTGTTCTTCCTGTCGGATACTCTTTGTGCAGGACACCTTGCTGGACAGTTTGCGTGCTCATCTATCGCAGGCCATGTCAGTGCTGCTCGTCGGTAATCCACTGGATTTTGCCACGGATGTCGGACCTGTCATTGATTTACATGCGCAAAGCCAACTACTGGCTTATCAACAAGCGCTCGGTGAGCGTAGTGAATTACTGGCCCAGGCGGACATTCCAGAACACGGTTGCTATGTCGCACCTGCGGCCTATCTGTGTTCCTGGAATGAGCTACCTGACCGGGAAATATTTGGCCCGATACTGCATGTTGCCTGTTATGCCTGCGGGGAGGAAGCGCAGGTGTTGCAATGGATTCGCCACAGTGGCTATGGACTCACCTTAGGCATCTATAGCCGGATGCCTGCGAGCTGGCTGGAACAGGCAAAAACCCTGGGTATCGGTAATGTCTATGTCAACCGCAATCAGATCGGTGCTCAGGTAGGTTGTCAACCCTTTGGCGGACAAGGATTATCCGGCACGGGGTTCAAGGCCGGGGGCCCCCACTATCTCTTTCGTTTTAGCGCCGAGCAGGTCATATGCAATAATTTGACCGCACAGGGGATCAATACTGAATTGGCTACCCGACCCGTAGAAACCGGACCCATATCTCCATAAATTATATACAGAGGCTTGACATTATACCCCCAGGGGTATAATGTATCTACAACATCCACTGTACATCAGGAGTTTAGCCATGACTGTTCAACGAGCACTTCGTTTAATTGCCGGTTTATTTATTATGCTCAGTGTTGCTCTGGGCCATTTCGTTAATCCTGCGTGGTTTCTGTTTACAGCCTTCATCGGACTGAATCTTTTCCAATCGGCCTTTACCCAATGGTGCCCGATGATGACCCTGCTGAAAATGTTTGGCTTGCCAGAGGAAATTAAACCGTGAACCGCCCTTCATTTCTTTCTTTTTCAGTCTTTCCGGTAATGCCACTGCTGACCGCATTGGCATTATGGGGAACTGACCGTGCCATCGCCGCAGTTCCTGCCTCAGCAACGGTGAGTTATCAGCAGGTTGAAACCACCTACGATACTGTAGCTACTGTGGAAGCAGAACGTCAGTCAACGGTGAGCGCCCAGACGGCCGGTCGTATTGTGCAGATTAATTTCCGGGCCGGTGACCGAGTAAAAGCCGGCCAGGTCATCATGCGCATTGATACCTCAGTCGCTGACCAACAACTGTTGTCCACGGCAGCGCGGGTCAAGGAAGCGCAAGTGCAACAACAAAATGCCGCCGACCAGTTCAACCGGGTGCAACAGCTACTAGCGCAACATTATGTCTCGCAAGCCCAGTATGATCAGGCCAATGCCAACTGGCAAAGTGCTGTCGCCCATTTGCGTAGCGTGCAGGCGGAACTGAACCAGCAACAGACGACCCGCGGTTTTGCCAACATCGTGGCCCCTTATTCCGGCGTCATGTCCTCGTTACTGGTAGAAGTCGGGGACGTTGCCGGTCTTGGTACGCCGCTGGCCACCGGTTTTGATCCGGCCTGGTTGCGCGCCAGTGCACAAATTCCGCAGTTACGTCTGGCAGCGGTTCATCAGGGGAATAAATCGTATATCGAGGTTCCGGGACATAGCCGCTGGATTCCCAGCTCCAGCATGACCTGGATGCCGACCGCCGATCCCGTGACCCACACCACGGAAGTCCGCATGCACCTGTCTGCTGCCGACGGACTTCTCCCCGGTCAACTGGTCTCGGCGCACTTTGTCACCGGAACCCGCCGACGTCTGGTCATTCCGCTGCAGGCTGTGCTGCAACGTTCTGAATTAACCGCCGTCTACTGTGTGCATGCAGATTCCCCTCCGGAACTGCGGCAAATCCGCCTCGGATTAAAACTTCCCGGGGATGCCATTGAAGTCTTGTCTGGTCTGGAAGCCGGTGAAAAAGTAGCACTGGATCCCGTTGCCGCCGGACTGCAACACTGAATAGCCAGGTATTCACGCTTTCACGTTTCAAGGAGAAACTGCCATGGGCATTGCTGGTCGTCTGGCTCGCCATTTTCTGGATACACCATTAACTGCCCTGCTGGCATTGATGGCGCTTTTACTTGGTCTTTTTGCCATTTCTGTCACTCCCAAAGAAGAAGAACCGCAAATCAATGTGACGATGGCCAATGTTCTGATTGCGTTTCCGGGAGCCAGCGCCCCTGATGTGGCAAATCTGATTTCCAGCCCTGCAGAGCAGGTGTTGGCACGCATCAAAGGCATGGATCATGTCTATTCTGTTTCCATGCCAGGAATGGCGGTTTTGACCGTGCAGTACAAAGTAGGGGTGTCGCGCAACGTGGCGTTGATCCGTCTGTGGGATACGCTCAAAAGCCATAAGGACTGGTTAGCGCCAGGGATGCACTACAGCGAACCCTTGATCAAACCCATGGGTATTGATGACGTCCCGGTCGTCGCCCTGACACTATCCACCACTCAGCCACAAGCGGCAGCTTATGATCTGGAAAAAATTGCCCATACCCTGGAAACCGAACTGAAGCGTATTCCCGGCACCCGTGAAGTCACGACACTGGGGGGACCTGGTGAAGTGTTACGCATTGATCTGGATCCTGAAGCCTTAAGGGCGCATCAGCTGACAGCACTGCAAATTGCCGGTGCCCTGCAAACCGCCAATGTCTCGGCCCGTGAAGGCGATATTGTACATGATAATCAACAACTGACTGTAGTAACTAATGATTTTCTGCGATCCGCTACCGACGTCCGTCACCTGATAGTCGGTATGGTCGATGCGAAACCGGTCTACTTGTCCGAAGTGGCTCAGGTATTTCTGGGGCCTGACCAACCGGCACACTATGTCTGGACAGGAACACGGAAAGGCGAAGCACCTGCTGTCACTGTGCAGGTCACCAAAATTGCAGGCAGTAATGCCGTAACTGTGGCCAAAGCACTCACTGACCGGATAAAAATTCTGCAAAATACCATAATTCCGGCGCAGGTACAGGTCAACATTAGCCGTAATTACGGGGAAACTGCTCAGGCCAAGGCCAACAAACTCATTGAGAAGCTGGTGTTTGCCACCGCCTCTGTCATTATCCTGGTGTTTTTCTCTCTCGGCCGCCGAGAATCGCTGATTGTAGGAACCGCTGTTCTGTTAACCCTGGCCGTTACGCTTTTTGCTTCCTGGGCTGTTGGTTTCACGCTGAACCGGGTATCACTCTTCGCCCTGATATTTTCCATCGGTATTTTGGTCGATGACGCCATTGTTGTCGTCGAAAATATCCATCGCCACCGTCGTCTCTCGGATGCACCGATGGCGCACTGGATTCCTATTGCGGTGGATGAAGTGGGGGGGCCGACCATCCTGGCTACCTTTACGGTAATTGCCGCCTTACTGCCCATGGCTTTTGTCTCGGGACTGATGGGTCCCTACATGAGCCCGATTCCGATCAATGCCTCGATGGGGATGCTGCTGTCCCTGGCGATTGCC
>JAJXWR010000020.1 GCA_021781515.1 Pseudomonadota bacterium | reverse complement strand
ATTAGCAGCACACAGAGACACTCCCTGAAAAGCGGCTCCTGCTACCACCCCGGCGTCCTGCCCGAGCATCGGATGACCGGAGTACTCTACTGCCGCCGATAGTTGCGCCTGCGGATCCGCTGCAATCACTTGCACTAACGCCCGGCCCATCCGGCCGGCCGCCCCACACACGGCCATTTTCTTCACTAATGCTCACCCCGATACAGTACCATGAATTGACCTTGAAACAGCACCACCCTGAATTGGCGGTCATGTGCAGCTTCGCCTGCCCGTTACGCCCAATCCATAAGGCACTTTAGACCACTATCATGCAGTATACCACACCACTGACTCGTCCATTATTTTTCCATAGCAACACTACAAGCCTATGCTACAAGCCTAGCTACAAGACCATGTTCTGCACCCTGCTGCGAGCCACACACGGGTTAACAGCGTTAATGAGTGCTGACCTAATCCGCCCATTCAGGTCTCTTCAGCAACAGTTCCAGCATCCTCGGTTCTACCCTTAACCCCACGGGGAATTAACATGACGAACTGAGTTCCTGCCCCGATTTCTGAACGAACGCCAATTTGTCCCTGCAGCACCCGGGTGACATTATTATGCACAATATGTAAACCTAAACCAGTTCCTCCTTGCCCCATTTTGGTCGTAAAAAATGGATCAAACACCCTTTTCAGGTGATCTGGACGAATGCCTTCTCCATTATCACTGAATAATAATTCTATAAAATCATCGTCACGCAGAATGACACGCATATGAATTCTGCCACCGGGTTTATGGAAAGCATGATTTACCGCATTATTGACCAGATTGGTAATAATCTGGCCTAATGGCCCGGGGAAACTATCCATGACTATTTCCTGATGCTGCTCCAGTGTCCACGTGATCTTATTAGGTTTTAACAACGGTTGCAGGGCAAACATCACCTCCTGAACCAACGGTCGTAATTCAAACACCCGACGTTGCGCCAAGGTCTGATCCACCGCCACCTGCTTAAAACTACTGATCAGTTGATTCGCCCGGCGCAAGTTGCTTTCTACCAGTTGAGTCCCGGTGATGACATTATCAAGCAACTGTAATAAAACCGATTTTCTCACCTGACCTGAAGCAATCTGCTGCTGGATCTGAACGGAATCTGCACGAATACTACTACCAGCGGTCAGCGCAACGCCGATAGGGGTATTCAGTTCATGCGCAATTCCTGCCACCATACTACCAAGTGAAGCCAGTCGATCATTATGAGCCAGTGTATCCCGCATACTGGTGATTTCTGTAATATCCTCAAGCAACATAATATGACTGCCATCCTCGGCAATCAGTCGGGTCACATCCAGGATCCGCCCGTCTGCTGCATGCACATTTTCGCGTACAGGCGACACCCACTGTTCCCATTCCCTCGCCATGCAAAACACTTCATCTTCACGTTCCAGCAAATTCACCAAATCCTGTCGATTCATCGTCCGATAAATCTGTGCGGCTGATTTTGGAAATATACTGTGAACCCAACGATTCCACATCAATAAACGCTGTTCACGATCCCACACCATGATTGCCTGATTCATGCTGTCAAAAATCAGTTGCAGTTTATTCGCCAAATCCTGCATCTGTTGCCGAACCAGAGATTCGTTACGCACACGAATGGCCAGTTCGTTGACTGCCGTAGCATGGTATTGCCGCAACCGCAGGACGGAAATCCCCCGCACAAAATCCTGCACCAGTTCTTGCAGCACCATCAAGCCTTCATTTTCAAAAAAATCCTCTTGCGTGGTGGTCAGTGCCAGCACCCCGGATTGGCCATCCTCCAGTTTAAAAGGCAATAACAACAGACAGCGTAAATCCATCTGATACAACTGCTCTAACCATACAGAACCCGCCCTATAATGATCAATCTCAATCACTTGCGGCAAATAATCCTGATACAGTCTGCTCCAGAGGTCTGCAGGAGTTGCCCACCATGTGTACGTATCCAGCACTTGCACAAATTCTGGGCGTGCCACCGCTTGCCCCACCCGTTGCATCGTCTGTTTCCGGTCAGCCAACTCAAAAGCAATCCAAGCCATGCCCACGGCACTCAAATCCACGAGCAACTGACACAGTTTCTGGCGAAATACCTCTTCCCGGTTAATTTGCAATAAAAGTTGTGAACTCTGGCTGAGTACCCGCTGCAACTGAGCAGAACGGTGCAGGCGAGCATTCAGGCGAGCCAGTTCCAGGGTTTTTTGCTGGACATTTTCTTCGATATGATGCCGATAATGTTCTATTTCCCCTTCAAGGGCTTTTTTTTCCCGAATATCCTGTGCCAGTCCAAGCACATAGGATTCGCCTTCGCATTCATAAAAAAGGGCATGAATACGTACCGGGAATGAGACCCCATTTTTGTCCCGGTGCAAACTTTCGAAAGTAACCTGCGGTGTCGCCTGCAACCGTTCCAGCCACTCCAACCACAACGCTGAAGAACTGCACAGCGCATCAATATCCCACAGAAAGTGCTGCATCCATTCCTGGCGAGCCCATCCCTGAATACGCATCGCCTCATCATTCAGGTAAACACAACGGCCCTCCGCATTAATCAGGTAGATGGCGTTTCCCACTTGATCCATTCCCAGATTCAAACGCACACACCCCTGTTGCACCACTCTTTCAACCGTCTGATCCTGCACTGCCCCCAGCAGTTTTATAACGTGGTTTTGTGCATCAAGAAGAAAATCACCGGAGACCATCACCCAGCAGATCCGCTTATCCTGCGGACGAATGATACGACAAATACAATACAGTGAATTTGCAGAACGTTGCGACTTGGCCAGAACGGCAGAAACAGCCTCCTGGTCTTCTGGATACACCAATTGACGCCAATCGGTCATTGCAAGGGGATACGCTGCATCTACCCCCAGAATATCCCTACAAACGCTCGAAACCTCCCACGTCGATTTAACAAAATCAACACTGAAATACCCGGTACGTGCGGCGAGTCCCTGTGCAGTGATCTGCGCACTCTCCATTCTTCCATCGTCCTGCAAACGCCTATGCCATTAATAAATTCTAGCACTCACTCTGCACTGAGGTGATGTATTTATCCACAACATTCCTGCAATACTTGTATCACCTTGGCGAAAAAAACCGACAGGTGCTTCGAAGAATGGCCAGCAAAACAACGGAAGTCTGACAGCCCTGATCATCAATGATCAGGCGCTTATCACTTTCGATCTTGATTGCTGTCCAGAAGCCAGGGTATTGATCGGTCCAAACACACATTTCAATCGAACTAATCGACGCAACAGGGTGAACGGCAAAATGATCTTGTCGAAACCCATGCAATTGAAATCACCCCAAAGGTTTTCGGCGTTTTTCCAGATAAAATCCGCCAGTCTCGCATCCGTGTCTGTCTGTTCTACCATTTGCTTATCCAACACTGGATTGCACATAGCAAAAAAACAGACCGCAAACGTCCTGTTAAGACAAAAACTGGCGGAGAGGGTGGGATTTGAACCCACGGTAGGGGAAACCCCTACTTCGGATTTCGAGTCCGACCCGTTCAGCCGCTCCGGCACCTCTCCACGCGAAGGGGCGAAGATACACCTTCTCTCGCCCAAAAACAATACCACCGCCGCTAAAACACAGAAGCTGCCTGTCCGATATGCGGGCCCAAGCCCCCCAGCGTGCGCTTACAGCGGCACGTCGTCCACGGTATCCGCTGCTGTCTGGATCGCTGAATTCCCTGCATTACCCGCCACGGGAACGATAGAGACAATTGCGCCTACCAGACGCATCGGCACCGTAACCAGTTTGGTCAGTACACATCCGTCCAGACCCAGCACCAGTAAAGCTAACACAGCGACTTTAATGCCAGTTCTAGCCCAACGACCACTCACTACGTCCATCTCTATACTCCTTGATTTGGCAACAATAGATTAAACGGCATACTCATCATAGCGTGAGTCTGACTCATTCGGCAATACCCAGACGCTGTGCAATCTCTTCATAAGATTCCACGACATCCCCCAATCCCTGCCTGAACCGGTCCTTGTCGAGTTTTTTATGCGTCAGCGCATCCCACACACGACAGCCATCCGGTGAAAATTCATCCCCCAGCATGAGATTCCCCTGAAACAACCCAAATTCCAGCTTGAAATCCACCAGTATCATCCCGCTATCAAGAAAATCCTTGGCCAGCAACGTGTTGATCTGCAAACTTAACTGCCGCATGAGACGCAGTTGCTCGGCAGTTGCCCACCCGAATCGCAAGGCATGGTCTTCGTTCACCATGGGGTCACCGAGGGCATCATTTTTCAGGAACAACTCAAATACCGGAGGGCTCAATAACATGCCTTCCTCCAGGCCCAATCGCTTCACCAACGATCCCGCCGCATGATTTCTCACCACACACTCCAACGGAATCATTGACAGACGCCGCACCAGTGCCTCAGTTGCCGACAGTTGCCGAACAAAGTGCGTTGCAATGCCTTGTGCGGCCAGACGTTGCATGATGTGGCTATTGAAGCGGTTATTGACAGCGCCTTTGCGCGCCAGTTTTTCCAGCTTTTGCCCGTTGAATGCCGAGGTATCGTCCCTGAACTCGATCAGCAACAGATCTGAATCCTCGGTTGCGTACACTGATTTTGCCTTGCCCGTATATAACAATGCACCTTTGTGCACTTGTGGGGTATTCACCGAACTTATCTCCCAATAACGCTCATTTCTGACATGACTTTAATAAATACGACTAAAAAACTGCAGTTTCAAATGCAGTGTCCTGCAAGCCGTCTGGCTTAGCTTTTGTCTTCAGCAGGTTTACCCGCTGCAGACGGTTTCTTCTGGCCCTGTTTTTCCGGCCACAACTGGCGAATCCGCTCCAGAATCCCTCGACTAAAATCAGCAGGTGCCAGAGTATCGGCATTTTCTTCAACTGACAGTTGCCAGGCACTCACCCCGCGCACCAACTTCAGTTGACTGCCCACGACTTTTTTTTTCTTTTTGGTATCCGAAGAAGTCGCTGGCGGTTTTGCCTTGAGATAAACAACGGCCAGTTGTCGATCTAGATCTTTAACCGGGATATGTGCCATTTGCAACACATTTTGCAGTTCATCCCAAGTCTGATCAAATCCGGCACCACCAATCGAAAGCACCGGATAGCCATTACCATCATCAGTCATACCAACAATCCACTGAAATCCATGCGTTGTAACATGGCTGGAATCATGCTCCAGATTCAGTGGTAACGGCGGGGGAAGTGGATTCGCATCCGTACTCACCCAGGCGTTTTTCGGCGGAGTCACTGCAGGGATTGGAAAAAGATCCTGCGGAGTACGCCTGCTTTCCCCGGGAGGCAACGCCAGTACGCCTGCCGCTTGCGCCTTGTGATAGGGCTCAGGGTGCCGTAATACATGACAACCAGACAGCCACAACAGGCTCATCCCCACGCTGGTATAAAATAACGGCCCTAATAATTTCATCAGTTCTGTACAGAAAACTACCTGATTGAGCGAAGACTAAAGCCACCGTTCATGCGTAATTCTCCGTTTCTGCCTCCGTCATTTTGTCATCATCGAATCCCACGGAAAATCCATGGGTCATCACAACCCCGCCTGTGCCATGGCCTGTTGCAGCCGTTCCTCATGCATCAATGACAACCAGGTCAAGGGCAAACGAATACCTTTATCAATTTTACCCATCTGCGCCAACGCCCATTTGACCGGGATTGGATTGGATTCTACAAACAGTTCCCGATGCAAGGCCCGTAACGGCGCATCCAGCCGTTTCACCGCATCCACTTGTCCCTGCAATGCCGCCCTGCACAGTGCCGCCATCGCTCCGGGCACCACATTGGCCGTCACCGAAATATTTCCCTGAGCGCCAAGCAACATCAAGGCGGCTGCCGTAGGGTCATCGCCTGAATACACGGCCATACGGCCACCCAGTGCAGCGATGAGTTCCTGGCCTCGGGCAATTTGTCCGGTCGCATCCTTGATGCCCACTATCCCGGGCACTTCCGCCAGACGCAGGACGGTTTCATTGGACAAATCAACGCCAGTGCGTCCGGGCACATTATACAGAATCTGGGCGACTTCAACCTGCTCGGCAATCATCCGGAAATGTCGGTACAACCCTTCCTGGGTTGGTTTATTGTAATAAGGAGTCACCAGCAAACACCCCGCCACCCCGAGTTTCTGGGCCGCACGGGTCAATTCCAGCGCTTCTTGGGTACTGTTGGCACCCGTTCCGGCAATCACCGGAATACGTCCTGCTGCCTGCCGCACCACCCGATCCACCACCCACAGATGTTCTTCAACGGTTAATGTGGCTGATTCTCCGGTAGTACCCATAGCGACGATGGCGGCCGTGCCCTCGCGGATGTGCCATTCGACCAGTGCCGTCAACGCCCCCTCATCCAGGGTGCCTTCTGGGTGCATGGGCGTCACCATAGCCACCAGACTTCCGCAGAATCTGTATTCTTGCATCTTTTCCGTCCCCGCCGCACTAAAAATCACTGTTGGCAATCTTAACGAGGCTGCAGCAGGCAAACAAGCAATAATTGCGCTGCCCCCCCAAAATCCAGTATTTTTCCCTTTCATTCCTTCATTCCTTGACAACCTGCAAGACGAAGGAGATCAGCGTATCTTCCTGAGCAATCCTTGACATGCGCTCTTTTCCTCAAGAAATGAGTGGAAAATGGTGCAATCGCCCTGCCATGGAAATGATTGGCAGAATTCTGTTGCTTTAATGGATTTCAGTTTATAATTAATTTAATTTTTCACCTCTATTGCCGGATCAAGACGTTATCTGCGAGCCCCTGCCTGATGCCTACCATCCCGAACTGGCTTTTGCTGTTCCTGCCAGTACTACTGTGTGCCTGTAGCCTGCCGGATCGCCACATGCAGCATCAGCAGGCCCACCTGGACAGTAACCTGCTGGAACTGGATGTAGCCACGGAATCCGGGGATTTTTTTAACGCTCAAAACAATCGCCACTCGTTTAATGGCAATGAAGGCATCTGGTTTAAATTGCCAGTACCCGGATTGATCTGTCTGGGCATGGACTATACCTCTTTTGATGCCGATGTCGCTTTTCTTGATGAAAACCAGAATATCGTAGAAATACAAACCCTGCGGGCGCACGGCCCGGCGGGCTGTCCACATCAAACCATCTTTGGAATGGTGGAATTAGCGGCTGGCTGGTTCAAAAACCATCAAATTCTACCGGGAACGCCTCTGAAAGATTAGGAATATTTCTGAAAAGCCTCTTGGGCCTGCACTTTTTCTGCAATAAATTCCAGAAAAACGCGCGTAACAGAAGGCAGGTGCTGCCGCGAGGGGAACATCGCATAGAGCCCACCATCGCAACAAAAATAGTCATTCAACACCTGAACCAATGCCCCCGTGGACAACTCCCGCTCACACAGATAGGGGGGCACCAGCCCCAGACCCAACCCGGCGACTGCGGCGTGAACCCCCAGACTTAAGTTGCTCACGGTTAATCGTCCCTGCGCCGTCACCGGAAAACTGCGTTGAGTGGGTGCATGTACCATACGAACGTGGTTTTCCTGACTATGCCGGAACAATATCACTTCATGTTGTCCCAGATCTTCAGGTTGCAATGGCCGACCGCAACGTACCAGATACTCCGGGCTCGCTACCCAGATGCGGCTCATCATTCCCAGTTTACGCCCCACTAAACTGGAATCAGCAAATTCACCAATGCGCAACCCCAGATCAAATCCCTCTTCCACCAGATTAACCAGTCTGGCGGACAGATCCACATCGAGAACGACTTTTGGATGTAACAACATAAACTCGGCGATCACCGGCCCCATGAACCACAATCCCAATTCTACCGGCATGGTCACCCTTAAGTGCCCCTGAGGAACTTCCTGACGTTCCCGTACTTCGGCTTCGGCTTCGAGCAACTCGGAAAAAACACTCTGCAAGTGCGTATGCAATGATTTTCCTGCATCACTCAAATGAATTTTCCGGGTAGTGCGCATTAATAACCGCACCCCTAAATCCTCCTCCAATCGCACCAATGCCCGACTGACCGATGATTTTGGACGCCCCAACCGCAGCGCTGCAGAGGTTAAACTACCTTCTTCAATGACCCGAAAAAATACTTCTACATCCCGCAAATCCATTGTTGTACTCTCAGCAACAGTATTTCCCGTTATTCCAGTCTATCAAATTTTCAGCAACAAATTAAACTCTAATCCATGTTTTCAATTTTGCACAAGGGGACATGTTTATGTTAACACATCGACCGGCAACACAACGAGGACATCTGAATTATGGCTGGCTGGATACCTGGCACAGTTTTTCTTTTGGTTCCTATTACGATCCGGAACAGATGGGACATTCCGTACTACGCGTCATCAATGAGGACCGAATCGCTCCCCACAGTGGATTCGACACGCATGGCCACCGTAATATGGAGATTCTCACCTGTATGCTGCAGGGAACCTTAAGCCACCGGGACAATATGGGGCATCGCAGTACGCTTCATGCGGGTGAGTGGCAAATGCTCAGTGCCGGTAACGGCATTACCCATAGTGAGTTCAATCATGGCGATGAACCGGTGCACCTCCTACAAATCTGGTTACACCCAGAACACCCCGGAACCGAACCTTTTTACCGGCAAAGGGAATTTCCGCTGCACGAAGGGCTACAACTGATCGCCTCTCCACAAGGGCGTGAGCAAAGTTTTCCCTTGGGCCAGCAGGCCTGCGTCTACCAAGGCTATTTAAGCCCCGGAAACCATGAATTACCTGAACGGTCTGGACGTCACGCCTGGTTACAACTGATTTCCGGCCAATTGCACACCGGGGATTTGACGCTACAGGCTGGCGACGGACTGGCGCTCAGTGACTGCTCTGTCCCTTCGCTACAAGTGCTGTCGCAAGCACACTTTATTTTTTTTGATTTACCCTAATGCGTTATTCAATACAGAGTCCATCACCAACACCACCGGAGAACATTTAATGACATCACTCAATCCCCAGGCACTGGATCAACTGTTTTTTCAGGCCCGAACCTACCATGGTTTTCGTAATGAAGCCTTGCCTGCAGATACTGTCGCAAAGCTTTATGATCTGCTTAAATGGGCACCTACTGCATTTAATGCCTCTCCAGCACGTTTTGTCTTTGTACAAAGCCCGGAAAACAAAAAACTACTGTGTGAAGCCCTGATGCAAGGCAATATTGCACAAACGCAGCAAGCCCCCTTAACAGTCATTGTTGCTAGCGACCTACAGTTTTATGATTACCTCCCGCAGCTTTTTCCTGCCTTCGATGCCCGGTCGGTCTTCGCCAACAACCCGGCACTGGCTGAACGGGCCGGTCTACAGAACAGTTCCTTGCAAGCGGCTTATCTGATCATGGCCGCCCGTTCCCTGGGGCTGGACTGTGGACCAATGACCGGCTTCGATCGTACGGCACTGGATCAGCGTTTTTTTCCAGAGGGTCAATGGAGTAGTCAGATGCTGGTGAATATCGGTTACGGAAATCCTGACAGCCTGTATCCACGCGGTCTGCGTCTGGATTTTGCCACGGCCTGTCGTGTTTGCTGAAACGCAGCGCTGCGTGCTGATTATTTGCCTGAAGCTGCAGAATACGTTACCCTCCACAGAAGACGTGATTCTGGAGGTAGTGCCGTGAATGAAAAAACTCCGGACGAAGCCAATGCAGGCGGGCTTACGACCACTACACCTGCTCGTCGCCTGATGCGTCTGGCAGGGATGTCGGCGTCAATTGCCAGTACAATCGCACGAAACAAGGTAAAATCCTGGGTCGTCGGTCAAGATAACCAAGAAACAGAACGTCAATCGCTGTATGCAGAAATAGGCAAACGTCTCGTTGGCACCCTGGGGGAAATGAAGGGTGCCGTTATGAAAGTGGGGCAAATTGCCTCTCAGTTCAAGGATCTGTTTCCCAAAGAAATTGCGGATGCTCTGGCAACCTTGCAAAAAGAATCGCAACCACTGCCTTTTGCAGTAATTCGTTCACAGATGCGCCAGGAACTCCAACGTCCGCTTGAGCAGTGTTTTCTGTACATTGACCCCACACCTTTTGCCTCGGCCTCAATCGGCCAGGTGCACCGTGCCCGCACGTTGACTGGTGAAGAAGTGGTTATCAAAGTCCAATACCCGGGTGTCGATGCCTGTGTGGATTCGGATCTGAAACACTTGCGCATGGCCCTGAAAATGGTTGGTTTGCTCAACATTGAAAAACAGGTACTGGACAGTATCTTTCAGGAGATTCGCCGCTCACTGCTGCACGAACTGGATTATGTCCTAGAAGCCCGGAATGCAGAGACCATGCGCCATTTTCATGCCCACGATCCTTTCATTGTCATTCCCAGGGTACTGCCGGAATTATCCACTCGGCGCCTCCTCACCATGAGTTATGAACCCGGCGATTCGCTCCAGCAACTACCGCACTCCGGCTATGATCAGCGGCTGGTAAATCAATTGGGGCACCGGCTGTTTGCCGCCATAGGCCAGCAGATTTACCATCTGCATGCCGTGCATTGCGACCCGCACCCTGGCAATTTCGCATTCCGCCCGGATGGCAAAATTGTGATCTACGATTTTGGCTGCATTAAAACGATCGAGCCTGAAGTGGTCGACCTATTAAGACGCCTCAGCTTGGCCTCGTTAGGGGGCGCTTACACCCAAATGGATACCTTGCTCATCCAGCTCGGCGTCCGCAATACCGACCGACACCCGACATTGCCCGACGCATTCTACAATGCCTGGTCCCGCCTGTTGATGCAAGGGTTTTCTGCTTCACCGTTTAATTTTGCAACGGCCACACTCCATCAAGAAGTCATGCAACTGGCCAGACAGCATCTGGATTACTGGAATGCTTTTCATCCTTCACCAAAAACCATGCTGGTGCAACGTGCTGTTGCCGGACACTATTGGACCATGAAGCAGCTTGGGGTAATTGCCGCTTTTGCACCCGATCTGGAAGCGCTATTGCACCGTCCTGAAGACCAAATGTAGCGACTTGCATTTGAATCGATTTTGAGCCAGAAATAACTGCAATTGACGGCCACTGCAAACCGTCCGCCTTCCGGCCGACTTGAAAAACTTACTCAGGTCACTGACCGAAATAAAATCGCAATCACGGTGGCTGCGCTCCGTGAGTACGTCGATGTCGAGGCTTGGCAAATCCAGGACATCGAGCAAGGTATTGCTGAAGCAGATCGGAGCGAGTTCGCAAATGCCGACGAAGTCAATTCTTTCTTCGCAAAATATGGCGGTTAAGTGGACCAAAACAGCACTGGCCAACCTCGTCACCATCGTGGAGTACATCGAGAAAGATAACGCCGAACGGACAAAGTCCTTTGCACTCAAATACAAGCGAAAGACCAACAGCTTAGCCGGATTCCCCGGCATGGGGCGACCTGGGCGTTTAATTGGCACACGCGAACTAGTGATTCACCCCAACTACATCATCCCGTACCGAATGCGCGGGGGCGTGGTGGAAATCTTGCGGGTTAAACATGTCGCCCGGCGCTGGCCTCGGCGCTTCTAATTTCTGCTGACCAACCGCCTTGTGGCGGATGTCAGTTACATTTATTTCCGGTTTGCTGCGATCAAATGCAGTTCGTTACAACTAAACGCTCACTAACCGCCTATCGTATTTCTGCGTCCGCTGCCTGTACTGGCTCCTTGGCTAGCGTAATTGTCGCTACACTAAATACAGTGCCGTGTCTCTTGAATTGCGGCCTTAAGGGGAAGTGGAATGACGTTTCTGCATACCTTATCGGTAGAGGTTCCCTATATTCAGTTTGTCGACAGCAACGGACAGATCAATCCCTCTTGTCCTCCACCGTTGTTGCAACCGGAACGTCTGCAACAAATTTATCAGCAACTCTGGCTAACCCGGCGCTTTGATCAGCGTGCTGTGTCGCTACAACGCACCGGCCAGTTGGGAACCTACGCCTCCGGACTGGGTCAGGAAGCCGTCAGCACCGGTATCGGACTGGTGATGCAGGAAACCGACCTGTTTGCGCCATACTACCGGGATCACGGTACCCAGTTGTTGCGCGGGGTATCGATGCTGGAGATTTTACAATTTTGGGGAGGTGATGAGAAAGGCAATGATTTTGCCAAGGCACGCAACGACCTGCCTTTTTGTATCCCCATTGCCACACAGATCAGTCATGCAGCCGGTATGGCGGTCGCTTTACGCTTGCGTCACATCGCCCAGGCGGTGGTCACGACTTGTGGTGACGGAGCCACCAGTCGTGGTGATTTCTATGAACCGCTCAATCTGGCCGGCACCTGGCATCTGCCACTGGTTGTCGTCATCAACAATAACCAGTGGGCGATTTCTGTGCCACGTTCCACCCAGACCGCTGCGGCGACCTTGGCACAAAAAGCGGTCGCTGCCGGAATTCCCGGTATCCAGGTCGACGGCAATGACGTCTTTGCCGTCATGACAGTCGTCAACGAGGCACTGGAACGGGCACGTCAGGGCAAAGGGCCGTCGTTAATTGAAGCCGTCACCTATCGGCTTTGCGACCATACCACAGCCGATGATATGCGACGATACTGTACCCCAGAACGTCTGGAGCAGGCACGCATGGAAGAACCGCTGCTACGCCTGCGTATTCTGATGGATCGATTCTGTGCCTGGAATGACAGCCGTGAAGCAGCGCTAGAACAACAACAAAAAAACGAAATTGAGCAGACTGTAGAACAGTATTTGCGACTGCCTGCACCCGATCCGGCAACCATGTTCGATTTTCTTTATGCGCACCTGCCTGAAGAACTCAAGGCTCAGCGCCAAGCCTTACTGGCCCGAGGAGAGCGCCGACATGAGTGACCTGACGCTGATTGAAGCGGTGAATCTGGCCTTGCACCATGCGATGCAACGGGATCCCCAGGTGATTGTGCTGGGCGAAGATGTAGGGCTTAACGGTGGCGTATTTCGTGCTACCCAAGGGCTGCAGCAGCGTTTTGGCCGCCAGCGAGTGCTTGATACCCCGTTGGCAGAGAGCCTGATTGCCGGGGTATCGATCGGTCTGGCCAGCCAGGGATTCCGTCCGGTTGCGGAAATTCAGTTCATGGGTTTCATCTATGCCGCACTCGAACATCTGGTATCGCATGCCGCCCGTCTGCGCAACCGTACCCGGGGCCGATTGACCTGCCCCATGACCTTACGCGTGCCGCATGGGGGCGGCATTCATGCACCCGAGCATCACTCCGAATCCACTGAAGCCATGCTTACCCATATTCCTGGCCTGAAAATCATCTGCCCCTCCTCACCGCGCCTTGCGTATCAACTACTTCTGGCCGCCATTGCTGATCCCGATCCGGTTATTGTTCTGGAACCTGAACGGCTTTATCGATCGCACAAACAGTTTTGCCCAGATGATGGCCTGCAGTTGCCACTGGAACGTGCGTTGATCCGCCGCCTGGGTGATGACATCAGCCTGATCAGTTGGGGTGCCTGTGTTCAGGACTGCCTTGATGCAGCACTTCGTCTGAGTAAGCAAGGTATTGAAGCCGAAGTCATCGATGTAGCAACCCTAAAGCCGCTAGACCGGGAAACCCTGATCGCTTCCGTACA
Source organism: Pseudomonadota bacterium (assembly GCA_021781515.1). Taxonomy (GTDB): domain Bacteria; phylum Pseudomonadota; class Gammaproteobacteria; order Pseudomonadales; family Moraxellaceae; genus JAJXWR01. The sequence goes on along the minus strand of JAJXWR010000020.1, from coordinate 21,527 downwards.
GGCGACAGGCCGAGCGCTAATCGTTCATGAAGCGGCTTTAAGTGGTGGCCTCGGCGCAGAAATTGCCGCCATGCTTAGCGAGGAACTTTTTTCTGAATTACAGGCACCAGTCAGCCGTCTGGCAGGATTTGATACCATCATGCCTTACGCCCGCATGGAATCGCATTATTTACCTTCTGTAGAGGACATTATAACCCGGGTAGTGCATATGCTGGATTAGTTGAACAACAGCCCAGAGGAGTAGCGAATGAAACACTTGACCTTACCTGACCTTGGCGAAGGATTAAAAGAAGCAGAACTGGTGCAATGGTACGTTCAGCCAGGTCAACAGATTGTTCAAGGAACACCGCTGCTCAGTGTTGAAACCGCTAAAGCGCTGGTGGATATTCCTGCGCCCGAAGCCGGCAGTGTTCAGCATTGCTACGGCAATGCTGGTGATGTGATTGCGGTTGGAACCGTACTGCTGGATTACCTTGCCGCCAATGTCAGCGAGTCCTTGCCCCCAGTTCACCCGGAAACGCCTCCTTCAGTTTCAGTAGTCGGGGAACTCTCACCTTCCGGTTCCGGGTATTGCGGTGACACCTTGATCATCGGCCGCCAGCGCCCGTTAACCGACGAAGGTTATGAACCGCTACAGGGTTTGCGTCGCGAAATGGCACACGCCATGACGCACGCTTGGCGGCATGTTGCCCGTGTCAGTATTTTTGATGAAGTAATCCTGCATAAACGCAAACATCTGCTGGCACGGCTACTGGAGGCCGTCTATCAGGCCTGCAAAGCCGAACCTGCCTTGAATGCCTGGCTGCAAACGCATCCACTCGCCCGAAAACTCCACACTGAGGTACGCATTGGCCTGGCCATGGCCATGCCCTATGGACTGATTGTCCCAGTCCTGCCAGGCGGCCCACACGAACGCCAACAGTGGGAAGCCGATGTAGAACTCCTGCGCCAGAAAGCCGAACAACGCACTTTGAGCATCGCTGATCATTCCGGTGCCACCATCACCCTCAGCAGTTTTGGGATGTTTGGTGGCCGTCATGCCACCCCCATGGTCAGCCCTCCCCAAGTCGCTATCGTCGGTGCCGGGCGCTTGTCCCCCGTCGGCAAAAAACGCCATCTGTTACCCTTGTCCCTGAGTTTTGATCACCGTTGCGTGACGGGCAAAGAGGCAGCCGGTTTCCTGCAGCACCTTGGTGAACATCTGCGTGGCTAATGCAAAGAGCGTCCAGAACGATGTTCAAATACTCCAGAAACGCCAGCAATACCAAAGATTCAATGCATTGCCTTGTGTATTATCTGCTTTTGCCGCCCGGGATAGGAGTCAGGGTCAAATGCTTATAACTGATTTTGGTATGACAATCGTTGTCCTTCCCGACCGCACTCACCACATGGGGATAATCCATGGCAAAAACATCATCTGCAGTGGTTATGACCAGATTTCTGGCACCGCCTTTTCGCAAACCATCTGGAAGCTGCGAACAAGGCACTGAAAATCCAATAGTGGCCGGTTCTACATCCCTGTGATTTCTCTGCTCATTACTGCCTTTGTTACCTGGACCCATGACCGCCTCAGCGGACTGATAACTGGTAATGGGCAATGACACACCATCCAGTGTTGCACGGATGCCATTGGCATGCGCAGAACATGCCATCAACAGGGGACAAAGCAGTACAAACGAATTACGCCGCATCATAAACGCAAACTCCTGTTTGTCACATAAAAAGGGCGGACGACCATGACCGCTAACAACCCTGCCATTGTAAATGTAAACGGCCTGCGCAACCAGTAGCACTACTGTGATTTTTCCCGAAGACCAATTGGCATTCATTCACAGCGAATTTTTTGCCCGGTAGCAGCACACAAACCGCGAAGGGTAAAGTATGTTCCTGAAGTTATTTTCAGGATCATAAAGGGCCACGGGGAGCTCCTTCGGATTGTCAAAATACCGATGGAACAATTCGTACCCTGGCTGTCCTTCAGCTGGAATGTTTTTAAGTCCTTGAACTGTATTGCCGTGTTGATCAACAAACTGATAAGACACAGAAATAACAGGTCGATTTCCCTTAACAGTTTCCGTCTTGAGAATGTTTGCTGACACAGCACACCCCCATTGAACCAGGCGTTTCTCCCGGAGATACAGCAGCAATCCAGGTACAAAGGTAAAAACACCTCCGGCCACGACAATAGCGATCACCCATGCCACGGCTGACATCATCTGGAAGGGATTTGATTGGTGAATCACATCATTGAAGTTCAGATCCGCTACACCCGGACGTGCCGGGGCATACAATATTGGTACATATTGTCCGGTTTTTAGAGGCAGAAACTTTAGTTTATCCGTCTGGCTGGTATTGATCTGAGGCGTTGATTTTCTTGAATTAGCGGCCAGAGGCGTATATTTGTAGGTCACCTCGTAATAGAGGGATCCTCTCCTGCCACTGCTAATAGTTAAGCCTATTACTTGTGCCTCAACCGCAACCCCCGTTTTTTTTAAAAGCTCTTCATCGAGACACCGGTTATAAATCACGTTAACTAGATATAAACACACCCCGGCCACGAAGGTAATCATAAAAATACAGGCAAACAAATAGGGTAATCTTATTTTAGTGCAGCGAGGCAAGGACTGAAGCAGTTCTGCCGGTACATCATGGTCGTTTTCCATCAGCCAACAAATCCTTTACATTCAGTTTTTCATACCGAACAGTGGCTTAAAAAGCGATCAGGACATCGGTTGCAATGTCCATGTCCCAGCGTTCTTCGCTGTGTCCGTACCCGTTCCTGCCCCTGCCGCCACACTCATGGCACCGTTCAATGTCAGCACGCCTACGCTCATGTTGACCGCTCCTTGTGTTACTTGACCCGTCAACGTTTGTCCTACCACTCCTTCCACCAGGCAATTGCTGCCACTAATCACTCCTGCAGCCGTGATGCTGACCCCGGCACAACTGGCCTGATGTCCGGCGCTGTCCTGATAATTCAATTCCCATTGATGCGCCGCCAGCAGTGCCGTCAATACCGCCTGTGGGTTGGCTTGCCCCTGTTGTAACGCAGACACTGCAGCGCCTCGGGCCACCGATACCAGTGCCCCAGCAGAGCCTTGCGCACTCACATTTGCTTCAATGGACAGCAATACCGAACCGTTGCCACCGGACTGAGCCGTTCCCTCCAGTACCACCGAATTGAGCACCGGCGAAACACTTGGAACCACCACACTACTGTATAGCGCATCCAGTCCTTCAAAATTCAGGGTCAATGGCGTCATGAACACATCCACCTGGCCCCATAGGACATAGGACATATCCGATAACGCCACATCCGCCAGATCATTACGTACGGCATTCTCCAGCGCCTGCAGATTCGTCCAGATCTGCGTCTCGGCTGTAGCCGACACCGCCTGGGCTCCCTGAAGCAACAACTGATTCTGAAATTCCACCTCCAGTGCCGCCATTCCCGCCACCGGATTAGCGCCGTACACCCCCGTCGTTATCAGTGTCGTCAACGGGGTCAAATTAACAATCAGGGTATTCGTGGCCGGAGTCCACAATGAGGCCAGTGCCGCAAAATTCCCCGTGGCATCAACGGTCAGCACACTCAGCCAGACAAAGCCTCCCTGCACCGGACAATTGCCGATCGGCAGGATAAACTGGCCGGAACTGTTACTGGTGGCACTTGCACAGGCCTGTACCGTTGGAGTGACCGTTGAATCCCCCGGCGAACCATAGGCGGTAATAAGCGCATTGGCCAACGGATTGTATGAAGGGCCTCCAGCGATGACAACCCCCTGTAATGGCCCCCAACCGGCCACGCCACCACTCAAACCACTGATGGCACCGATACCAGGAGAGAGGATGTTGGCAAAGGCAATCGGGTTATCAACCCCCTGCCCTGAGCACCCTGCCAGCCACACAGAGCCGATCAAGATAATCAAACGCCCATACCTCCCTTCTCTCCAACCTTTTGCTGTCACCCGCATCATGTCAGTGTTTACTCGGCTGACTGGCTGGAACCGACGGAGGCGGCATCGCTTCATGGCGAACCCCGGTATACACTTGCTCCATGTGATCCGGTAATACCCCCAGCCGATCCCCCCACAAGCCCATCTGGAACAATCTGATATCTTTATAGGCGTCCTGAGTAACCTTATCGACGCCCTGTTCATCGGAAATAATCGTCGGTGTCAGAAAAACCAGCAGATTGGTCTTGTTGACATCATGGCCGGTTGCCTTGAATAACCAACCGATCAGCGGCAGATCGCCAAGGAACGGCACTTTACTTTCCGAATTGGTGGTATCATTTTGCATCAGCCCCCCGAGTACAATCGTCTGCTGATTGCGCACCAATACGGTTGATTTGATATTACGGGTACTGGTAATCAAATCCGCCGCATGAATGGAACTGACCGACGGCTGAATCGCTGATACCTCCTGATCGACTTCCAGGCGCACTTCTCCTCCGTCCGAGATATGTGGCACGACTTTCAGAGTAATTCCGACATCTTTACGTTCAATGGTCTGGAATGGATTATTCGTTCCGGACACCGCACTGGTACTGGCACCGGTAATAAACGGTACATTTTCACCCACCACAATTTTTGCTTCCTGATTATCCAGAGTTAACACCGAAGGTGCCGACAGTAAATTGGCATTACTGGCCGTGGCCAATGCTTCCAACAAGGCCCCATAGAAGGAGCTTTGACCGTTGGCCCGATGAATTTCCCGACCGAAAGCAACGGTCGCTCCGTCTGACAGCGTAATATTGGAAGCAGCACTGCCTACGCCACTGGTTGCCATCGTATTATTGGTACCGTAGGTACTGCCATAAGGAGTGGCAGCCGCCCCATAGCTGCTCAAATAGCCCAGAATCGCTGAATTCAGGCTGGTACCGGCATTACTGAAGGAAATGGTACCAATGCCTGAAGAAGGCGATCCACCTGCCCACTGAATACCCAACTGATTGCCATTGGTGCCGCTAATTTCTACAATAGCCGCACGGATCAGCACTTCGGCACGTCGGGCATCCAGATCCTTGACAACATGTTCAATCTCTCGCATCACCCGACCATCGGCACTCACCACGACGGCATTCTGTTCTTTGTCCGCCACGATCGTCGCCGGGCCACCCAGCTTGGAAGGGTTGGCCCGCACTGCGCCCACCGCTCCCTGCGGCGCTCCCCCTCCCGTATTACTGACCATTTTGTTCAATACGTCAGCGACTTCTTTGGCCGAGGCATGTCGCAGGCGAAAAACTTCAATATCTCCTGAATTTGCCGCCGGGATATCCAGTGTAGCGACCAGTGCCTGCAACCGGTCTATCGCCGCCCCATCCCCACGGGCAATCATGCGGTTCGTCCGGTCATCCTCAATGATCTGCAGACGCGAGAGAATATGTGCCCCCTGTCCTTGCGGACCCACCGGTGTCAGGGCTTTCAACATATTCACCACGTCTGCCACCTGCGCATTTTTCAGATCAATCGTGCGAAGCTGCTCACGACCCTGACCTTCCAGAGCATCAATAATTCGCTGCATCGTTTCAACATTGTTCGCCCGATCACTCAAAATCAGGGCATTCACTGTAGGCACCGCCGCCAGGTGCGCAAACTGTGGCATCATGGGCCGCAACACCGGAACCAGATCCACGGCGTTGGTATTATTGAGCAATATCACTCGGGTTTCCAGTGACTCTCCGTGCGCCACCCCGGTCATGTCCACCGGTACGCCTCCGGTTCTACCATTGATATCCGGAACAATTTTAATAGAATTCCCGGCAGGCACCGCACTGTAACCATTGACATCCAGCACACCGAGAAACAGTTCATACACCTGATCCTGACTCATCGGCTGCGTGGAAATCACCGTCACTGTTCCTTTGACACGCGGATCAACAATGAAATTTTTTCCGGTAATCTCCGCCACTTCAGACACCAGTGCCGAAATATCAGCTTCCTTCAGATTCACTCGCCAAGTGGGTGCCGCCTCCGCCAGGGGTAAACTTGACAGCAATAGTGCCGTTAACGCCCATCCTCGAATTTTTTTTCTCAACACGTTTAAAAGCCCTTAGTTCTTGTCATGTAACGAATGATCATGTAACGAATGGTCATGCCGGGAAGCACGAGCGCTCACCGGAGAATTTCCGCCTACCGCCAGCAACAACGGTGGGTGCTGCGTAATGATTAAAGATTCCAGATGTCCATCCGGACGCCGAATCTGAACGTCGCGTTGACCCACAGACACCAGTGTGCCGCCACCCAGATCATCGCCGACATGATAAATTTTCAGCTGCGTTTGCCCAGTCTGGTTGATCAGGGCACCGCTCTCATCCATCGCAGTTTTATTACCCAAGGTCTGGAACACCCCCTTTAACTCCAGCGGTAAGGTGGTATTCTGGTGAGAACCGGCGTCTGCCGCCTGCAACTGAGCCTGTCCCCACCAATTGCTCTGCAGCAATTGCGCCAATGCCGCCGAATCCCCGGCAGGCGGCGGCTGCGCCGCATTATTGTGGTCTTCCGAGTGAGCAATACTCAATGCTGGCGTCCACAAATGACCAAGGCGTAACGCCAGACGGGTTGTCTGGTTCACCATAATGGCCACTGCCAGAAAAGCCACCAGTATTCGCCAATTATTTAACAAGACACCGGAGATGCGATTCATCAGTTATTCGCAAGAAAACTCGCCCATCGGAGAGTAGGGATAGCACCCGCCCACTGGCGGCCTGATTCTCACTTCCTCTATAAATAGCTATCATCAAAAAACCACTGTCAACGGCCATGTAGCCGCTTTCTTTACCAACTCACTGACATTCATCCATTTCCTTCATTTTCCTGTTGCTGGTTACTACACGACCGCCTTGGCATTTTACCAATGATCCTGCACCCGAACATCAATTCGATCCGGTGTCAGTGCCCGTCCCTGAAACAATGGCGACAGTGCCAGCAGACGCTGCGCCAGTTCAACCTGATACATTCTCCCCGGCATCAGTGTCACCCGCCCCAGCAACAACTCAGACCCCTCCGTCAATGTCCACATCAGCCCCTGTGCCGTATGCTGCGGCTTTAAGTCAACGGCTGGCAGTTGCAAACTGTAGTGTTGCCCCTGCATATCCACCGCCGTCATTCCCCCTGCATAGTGTAGCCCGCCACGCAACTGCCAGTGATCAGGAGCTTCCCAATCGCCTACACCACTCAACTGCTCAACAACTACCGGTGCAACCAGTTGTAAGCCGCTGATATGTTGCATAAGTAACGTGGCGGGCAACACCAGATGCGCCTGCTGCAACGTCCACTGCGAACGTCGCAGGGTCAGTTGAATATCCCCCCCACCGACACCACCAGCATCAATCCCCAGATGGCAACGCAGCGCCAGCCCATGAATATGACAATTCCATTCCGCAGCAACCGGCGTGTCCAGATTATCCAGTTCCAGGCTACCATGCCAGATGTCCCCACCCGTGGCGTGCATTGCAATACCACTGTGTGCCGCCAACGACGACACCAACCATCGGGCAGGCCATTGTCGCAACAAAGTCAGGAGAAGCACCATACCTGCCCACAGACACAGCAGCCCCCAAGGTAATCCTTTCGTCTTGCTCACATTCATGCCTTGTACCGGAAACAACCACCTGTCTTCGGCGATGCTCCTGTCTCCCCTTCACTCAATAGTGCTATCAGTCGCCTGACACGCACCCCAGCCTGCGCTATATAATAGCCTTTTTTAGATTTTTTTATCCATCCGAAAGAAAAGACCGTTCCTGATCGCCTGCCATCGGTAACACTCTGGTAAGCACACCGTGATTATCCGGGAAACAGAGCAATCTCATTTTCCCGGATTGCAAAACCTTCCCATTACTTTATAATCGGCCTGCAACGGCCACTCAGGCCGGCTTTAACGATACAGGCATTTTTTTATGAACAAAATCATAGCACTATTGACAATAACATTCCCATTGATCAGCCATGCCCTTGAAACCGTGGATAGCAACAGTATTGCGCTTCCAGCCGCTGGTGGCTCAGGCCAGGTCGAAGCAGCACTTAACGGGTTTACCGGCAATACCACAGAAAACTCACTGACCACAGGTGGCCGGATAGACTACCTGGCCAACACCACGCTGATGTCAGTCACTGGTGAATTTTCCAAAATCCGTGCAGATCATCAGCAAGTGGTCAACACCGGTTGGGCCGATGCCCATTATACCGATGAATTCAAGCACGGGCTCGCCGCAGAAGCCTTCCTTGATTATTTACAAGATGATGAACGTTTTTTAGCCAATCGTACCCAGGCCGCCGCCGGCGTCCGTTTAACCCTGGATTATGAGCCAGAGCAACGCGCCTTGTATCTCAGCCTCGACGGTTTACACGAATGGCAATCCCAGGCATTTAATACACAGGATTACTGGCGGGGTAATGCAGGGATCACCTATAAACGCCAGATCAGCCCACAGGCGCATATTCTGGCCAGCCTGCGCTATCAGCCCAAATTTTCCGACTGGAACAACTACAACATTTATGATGTGCTAGAACTGGGTGTCGATATAAATAGCGCTCTGACTTTAAGTGCTGGATTGCAGCACGAGTACGACAGCACTATTCCCGCAGGAATAAAACACAACGATATGGTCTATCAAACCGCATTGAAACTTAAATTCTAATACCAGAAACCATGCACTGATTTACCAGCAAATTGAAAACCCAAGAACCGTGAATATTACGGTTCTTGGGTTTCATACATCCTTGGGTTTCATACATCCTTGGGCTTTTCCAGAACCGCTGCATTATCATGTACGCAAAAAGCCGCCCAACCCGGTCCACGGCTACACATCGCACATCTTTTCAGATTAGCCACCGCATTCCTGTATATTAAACCGAATTTTTCAGCAACTCAGGTAGTCATCAACGGAATGCCCGGCATCCACCAAGGTTTTCAGCCATTTTGGACGCTTACCACGGCCAACCCATGTCTCCGCTGAATTTTCCGGATTAACATAAAATTTACTCGGTCCCACGCCTGTCCTGCGCCCCCGTTTCATCACGCCCATTTCTTCAAAAAAAATCTTCAGACCATGCTCCTTGGCAATACGCAGGATCTCTTCTTTTGCTTTTCTGACTTCCTGGTCTTTACGCTGAGCAAGCACCTGCTGCACTTCTCCGGCAAGATTTTCTAATTCTTCAAAAGAAAGACTCTGAATGTCGGTATCCATTAACCACCCTCTCTAATCTTCAAATCGATAAATAAATCGCCATCTGTAAAAAGCAACGCTATTATTTTTACCACAACAACGCCATAAAGGATAATGAATAATTTCAGATCATGCAATCTTTTTAATTATTAAATCCGTAAATAATTTTTATGATTAACCTTGCCTATTCTTGTGACTACAACAACAGATTTCTGCTAACAGCTATTCTTCCTGAAAGACAGCTAAATCACATTAGTAAAACAGAACCATTATCTGCAGATGAAACCCTTAAACTACATAATGCATAACATACCGTTCCTGCAGGAGCGCACTGGAAAATTTACAAAAGCCATTTTCTCAATTATATATAACTGAATTTTTTGATTATTTTATTAATCAGGATCATCATCGACCTCGCCACACCGTTCCAGAGAAATTTTCGGACATCTCTGGCAGAAACAGGGATCAACCCGGCATGACTACGAAAAGGATCACTTCATTAATTTTGGAAACGATGACGATCAGCCTATCGCTGGTCTTAACACCTGTTACTGATTTCTCTCAAGGGGGTATGTTTGCGGAAAACCGTACTTATCCGGCAATGTCCTGTTATGCGATCCATGGCCAGTCCTGCCGTGCCAACGCATTGATGCTTTCGCAATTTTCAACAGTGCCCCGGTGTGAACAACACCTTCACCGGAAGGCGTTGTTCGTCTGGTTGCATGGCAAGCCAGTGTCGGACTGCAAAGACAATCTCAGCCTGGCAGAAGGAGCCTTGCTGGTACTCAGCCCCAGAAATCTCAGTAGATCGCCTCTGTTGCTGATAAAAACTCAGCCATTCCTGGCTCAGTGCGGGGATGGCGGCAAATTCGTTACGAATGCTGCAACGTCGCCCAAGAGTGCGACGCTATGCCGGACTATCAGCCAGAAAACAATATTGTCCGTTACCCGCTCCACCCTTCCAATCTTCGGCCTTCAGGACAACGGGGTCGTTGGATTCTCCAGTGCCTGTAATTCACTGTCCTGCTGATGCTGCAACGTCTGACCATGATTACCGGCAACCATCAGATAAATAGCCGGAACCACGTACAGGGTAAACAGCGTGCCAATGGCAATGCCACTGGCAATCACAAGCCCCATATTATAACGACCTATCGCCCCTGCACCGGAGGCCATAATCAGAGGCAATACCCCCACCACCATGGATGCTGTCGTCATTAAAATAGGACGTAAGCGAATTCCAGCCGCTTCAGCTACTGCCTGCTGTTTGCTCAGACCTTGGTCCTGTAATTTATTGGCAAATTCAACGATCAGGATGCCATGTTTGCTGATTAACCCAATCAACGTCACCAGCCCCACTTCCGAATAAATGTTCAGACTGGCGCCTTTCCAGCCCAGGAAAATAAAAATCATGGCTCCACAGATTGATAATGGCACCGTTACCAGAACAATCAATGGGTCACGAAAACTCTCGAACTGCGCCGATAATGCCAGAAAAATAATAATCAGGGCAAATACAAAGGTCATGACCAAGGCATTGTTTTCCTGCATGAACTGCCGGGACTGCCCTCCATAGTCAACGCCATAACCATCTGGCAGTGTCCGGGCAGCGCCCTGGAGTGCCGTCAAAGCATCTCCCATGGTCACTCCCGGCAAGGCCATTCCCGAAATCGTTGCTGAGTTCGACTGCTGAAAATGATTGATCGACTCGGGGATGACCTTGGTCTGCAAATGCACTAAGGAGGCCAGTTGCACCATCTGACCTCCAGGAGCAGTCAGGCTGTAATCCAGGAGTTGACTGGGGTTGAGCCGCCCTGAACGTTGCATCTGGGGGATCACTTTATAAGACCGTCCGTCCAGATTGAAATAATTGACGTAGCCGGCGCTTAATGCCGACTGTAAGGCGATACCGACATCCCGCATCCCTAAGCCCATCTGGGCTACCCGAGCCCGGTCGACATCAATATCCACAGCGGGCTTATCATATTTCAGATCATTATCAAGAAACATGAATTTATGCGTTGCCATCGCTTGTTGCATAAACGATCCGGACACTTCTGCCAAGCGCTGGAAATTATCGGTGGTCTGTATGACAAACTGAACCGGCAAGCCGCCGCCCCCACCTGGCAGAGACGGTGGCTGAAAGGCAAATACCTTGGCACCAACAATACGTTGTAATTTCCCCTGTAGTTCCGGCTGAATATCGGTTGGAGTGCGATGCCGTTTATCCCAGGGTTTCAGCACCATGCCGGCAATACCGGAATTCAGTCCAGAGACGCCGGTCAGCTGAAATACATGCTCTTCTTCCGGGAAAGATGTAAATATCTGATTGATCTGTCTAGCCACTTCTTCCGACTGACCGATTGTCGCATTAGGCGCTCCCGTAGCTAATGTGATCAATACCCCTTGATCTTCCTGAGGAGCCAGTTCTTTTTTGGACATCATGAAAAGAACGATCATCAATAAAACCACGAGTACACCAAACACTGAAACCACCGGCAAGGAGGTCAGGGAAACCTGCAAGCTGCGTTGATATTTCTGGCGGAGACGATCAAAAAGCACGTCCAGTCGATGCGACAATCCTGCTTCACGCCGCTGAGCATCCGTACTGTGCTGGGTTTTTAAAAACCGTGAACACATCATCGGCGACAAGGTAAGCGCCACAATCGCTGAAACGCCTACGGTGCCGGCCAGCGTAAAAGCAAATTCCGTGAACAATGCCCCGGTCAACCCCCCCATAAACCCTATAGGCACATACACAGCAATCAGCACCACAGAGATTGAAATAATGGGCCCCGCCAGTTCACGCGCCCCCTTGATGGCCGCCTGAAAGGGACTCAGCCCCTCTTCCAGATGCCGATGCACATTTTCCACAATAATAATGGCATCATCGACCACCAGGCCAATCGCCAGTACCAGTGCCAGTAGTGTCATCAAATTGATGCTATAACCAAACATCAACATGATGAACAGCCCACCGACCAATGACAGCGGCATGGCAATGACCGGAATTACCACTGAACGGATTGACCCTAAAAACAGAAAAATGACCACCGTGACAATCAATAATGCTTCCGCCAGCGTTGATACCACTTCACGGATTGCACTATTGACATATTTAGTCGCATCATAAACGATATTACCGTGCAAGCCTTTGGGAAGTTGCACAATAATCCCCGGCATGGTTTTACGCACGGCATCAACCACTGTCAACAAATTAGCCGTCGGTGCGACTTTTATACCGATATAAACTGCTTTTTGCCCATCAAATCCTACCCGGGTATCATAATCTTCAGATCCCAGGCTAACGTTGGCGACGTCCTGCAAGCGTACGAGTTGCCCATTCGACTGACGGACAATCATCCGCCGGAACTCATCCAGACTACTCAGGCCAGTGTGTGCTGTCAGGTTTACAGTCACACTGTTTCCGTCCGTGCGTCCGGCGGCAGAAATGTAATTATTGGTGGCCAGTGCAGCGTACACGTCACTGGCACTGAGTCCATAGGCTTGCAAACGGGCCGGATCCATCCAGATCCGCATGGCAAACTGCCGCTTACCCAGTATTTCCGCCAACTGCACCCCATCAACCGCCTGGAGTTTCGGTTGCACCACCCGAATCAGATAATCAGTAATCTGATTCGTCGGTAATACATCGCTGTAAAACCCGATATACATAGAATCCAGCGTATCACCCACCGAAATATTCATGGTCGGCTGCAAGGTCCCCTGAGGCAACTGGTTCAACACCGAATTGACCTGCGTCATGACTTCGGTCAGTGCCTTGTTGGGGTCATAGTTCAGCCGTAAATTCACGGTAATCACGCTCGATCCCTGGGTACTGACTGAGGTCATGTCATCAATACCCTCCGCCTGGGCAATCGAATTTTCCAGCGGTGTCGTGATAAACCCTGCGACCAGATCAGGATCAGCACCGGTATAAATGGTCGTCACCTTGATCACGGCGTTATCGGTTCGGGGAAATTCCCTGACGGGCAACAGATTGATGGAACGTAACCCCAACACCAGAATCAACAGACTCAGCGTGGTGGCCAGTACCGGACGGCGTATGAACAGATCGGTAAAACGGCTCATGACGCAATTTACTCCTCATTGGGGGTGGATGGATGTGCATCCATCGATGGGCTATGCCGATTATCCACGCTGACAACGTCTCCATTTTTCAACAGCTGTCCCCCTGAACTGACCACCGTTTCACCCGGACGTAATCCCTGCACAATAGCCACACGGTCTCCGGCGACAGGCCCTGGCACCACAAATACCTGATGCACCACGGCAGTCTGCCCTTGTTGAACCGGGTGCTCGGTCACAAAAACCACGGTGCCGTACGGATGATACACCAGCGCCGTTTGCGGCAATGTCAGCAACGTGCGCGGCGCTCCGGTTGCCAGTGACACTCTGGCAAACATCCCCGGTAATACCTGACTGTTACGGCCCGTCAACGTAGCTTCTACCTGCACATTGCGACTGACTGTATCGGCATGTGAATCCAGCGCCGTGATCACGGCATCCATCACCTGCCCCGAGGCTGCATCCACCTGTACATTGACATGCGCACCTGCGCTAATGTTCACCACAGCACCTTGGGGTATATTAAAATCGACCAGCAACGGATCCAGCATCTGTAAACTGGCGATCTTGTCACCGGGATTAATGTACTGTCCCGGATTCACCGTCACCAGCCCGATCTGCCCACTGAAAGGGGCTTTGATCATTTTTTTGTCGACGACAACGTCCATAGCTTTAAACTGCGCCGTTTTAGCCGCCAAATCCGCCTGATCTGCATCAACTGCTGCCTGCGCAATCGCATGCGCTGCCAGTTGTACCTGATCACGTCGCAATGTCAATCTCGCCAGTTCGACGCTGGCATTCAGCTGATCCCGCTGAGCCCGTTCTTCCCGGTCATCCAGTTGGACCAGCATCGCCCCTTTTTGCACCCGGTCACCGGATTCGATGGCGACCCGGGTAACCAACCCCGTAGCCTCACTGCTCAGATCAACCCCATGCAACGCTCTTAACGTCCCCACGGTACTCAAACTGTCTTGCCAGAGCAGCGGTTGCAACACCGTGACCGCTACCGGCACCGGCGGCGGTTTCATGGCTGCAAATTTTTTCATCATGGCTTTGATCTGTAATGCCTTATAGCCCCCCAGCACGCCGACCACCAGAAAAAAACACAATAACATCACTACCATACGTCGTATCATAAGGCCACTCCGCCTACTGGGCTAATTGATTTTTCCATGAATTAACGGATACTATCGTTCCTGTCTCTCGCAGCAGTCCAGCAGTCGGCCACTGAATCTGCCCGCTGGCATTGTTGGCGATTCACTACGGGTTCACCATCCAACACCACCGGGTTTGCCTAGGCAGGCTCCGTCCGTGAAGGCATTACCCGACCACTCAGGAACTCCCCCACTGACCACCAATGGCCTGATACAACGCCACTGAATCCGCCAAATGCATGGCATGCGCCGTTACCAGCGACTGCTCCGCCGTGGTCACCGTCTGTTGCTGCAACAATACCCTGGTCAACGCTTCTGCCCCGGCCTGATAACGCGCCTGACTCAACTGTAAACTGTGCTGTGCTGCCTGCAAGGCCTGAAGTCGCAACTGCTCCGCCTCAGCATCCTGTTGCAGCGCCTGTAGACTGTCAGCCACATCCTGAAACGCACGCAATACCGTTTGCCGGTAACTCACCCCTGCGGCATTGAATGCATCAATGGCAGCCCTTTTTTCTGCACGCAATGCACCTCCGTCAAAAATCGGCGCAGTAATTCCACCACCTAGGCCCCACACCATGGATTTTGCAGAGAAAAGCTGTGAAGGAGACACGGCGGTTGATGCGTAATTGGCGGTCAACCGTATTTGTGGATACAAATTGGCTTTAGCGACTCCCACATCCGCCGCTGCCGCCTGCCATAAGGCTTCGGTGGCACGCAAATCCGGGCGTTGCTGTAACAGTTGCGAGGGCACACTGACGGGAATGCCTTGGGGAATCTGCAACGCCTGCAAGCTCAGATTCTCGGTCGGTGTATCCGGAGAGCGGCCCAGCAATAAATTCAGTTGATGCAGTGCCTGCACTTCGGCCTTCTTCAATCCGGGTAAAACTGCGGCGGTACCCAATAACACCGCCTGCTGATCAGCCACTTGGTCGTCACTGACCGCCCCGGCCTGCTGTTGCTGTTGCAACAGGTGTAAATAATCCTGTTGTTCATGCAACAAGTTTTCTGTAGTCTGCAACTGTACCTGTGCATAAGCCCGATTAAAACTGGCAGTGATGACATTGGCGACCAAGGTTTGCGAGGCTGCCGCATACTGGTAACGCTGACTATCAATACGGGAAAGTGCCGACTGGAGGGCATACCGCGAGGCACCGAATAAATCAATCCCATAACTGACATTGACTCCAGCGTTGTACAAATTAAATGGACCTAAGAGCAGACCCGGGCCAAAAAAAAGTTTTTCCCGGTTGGCACTGGAACTGGCGGACACTTGCGGGAACAGTAACGAACCCCGACTGGATAAATATTGCTCATACTGCTGACGTAGGGCCCACGCCTGTTCCTCAAGTCCAGGATTGTTTTTCAGCGCAATCGCTACTTCCTGATCGATTTCACGAGAACCATAGGCATGCCACCAGGCTTTTTCCGGGTTTTTCCCCCACTGCACCTGAGGATTTGCCGCCAGCCCCACAGGGAGTTGATACTGTAGGTCACCGGTTGTTTTTTTTACCGTGGTCTGTGGTGCCGTCACACAGGCCACCAAACCGACAGGCAGACAAAAAACAGTGAGCTGACAACATATTGCCAACAATTTTCTCTGAGTTTTTTTCATTTGCGGATACCCATTGATTGCCCACATTATTACCAGGAATACGGAGATCTCTGCGCTTAAATTTGTTTAGTTCTGAACTATACACAAGATATCCCTTGATTGCAACAGTTTGACAACTGTCGAATTATACTTTAGGGTATGCACATTACCACCCACAAGCCACAAGCCACAAGGATCACGAACCATGTCGCAAACTGCCCGCTATTATGAACCGGCCCCTGAGTCAATCGACACAGAAGCCTTTCGTCAAGTTGTTTTAAGTCGCCGCTCCGTCCGTCGCTTTACCACCGATCCAATCCCTCAGGCCGTTCTTGACGACTGCCTGGACATGGCCCTGCTGGCCCCCAATTCTTCCAACCTGCAACCCTGGGATTTTTATATCATTCGTACGCCTGAAACCAGAAAAGCGCTGGTGGACTTCTGCATGAACCAGAATGCCGCCAGCACGGCCGCTGAACTTATTGTCGTGGTGGCTCGGATCGATTCCTGGCGCGAACATGCCCGTATGAATCTGGAACAGTTTCCCATTCAACCGATTCCAAAAATGGTGCAACAATACTACCGCTTCCTCGTTCCTTTTGTTTATAACCAAGGACCTCTGGACAGCCTGGGTCGATTCCGCCGCAGTGTGGCTGGCGTTTCCAGTCGTCTGCGCTCAGTGCCCCGAGGCCCCTGTTCCACCGAAGAAATGCGTCTCTGGGCCACCAAAAGCACCGCCTTGGCCGCCGAAAACCTGATGTTGGCATTGCGTGCACACGGATACGATTCCTGCCCTATGGAAGGCTTTGATGAAAGGCGCGTAGGCCGCTTGCTTAAACTGGACGACCATGCACTGCCAATCATGGTGATCGGAGCCGGCAAACGTGCCGATGACGGCGTGTATTATCCACGCATCCGCTTTGCCCGTGAACGTTTCGTGCATACCCTGTGAAGCGCTAGTGGCGTTGCCCAACCGCCAGTGCAATGCCCCCCCCTTGCTTACACACCTTAAACATTGGCTCAGGGGGGATTGGCAATAACCGCAACACCCACAAAAAATAACTGAACGGCAGTTCCCTGAACCTGCGAATCCAGAGTAGAATCACTACAAGAGGCACCTGCTCATTTTCGCCAACTCGACCTACTGAGGGCCTGGCATGTTCAGAATCCTGTTTGAATTTTTTGTACTCTGGATGTTATGGAAATGGCTACGCCCGCTGTTGTTCGGCTCTGGAACAACCTTTTCTCCGCCGCCGGCTCCACCACCCTCAGCCCATTCCAGTGATCAGTCAATCCCTATGGTTCCTTGCGCCAGATGCGGAACCTTCCGAGCGCAACAGGATTGCCTGTACTCACAAGGTCAGTATTACTGTAGTCCCTCTTGCCGGGATCAACGCAATTGATCCGGAAAAACAGTTTCAGTGACCAAATACAGTACAACGCATGAAATCCTAAAGCCTATAGATAAAATCCTAAAGACAGTACCACGCTGGTCTGACCAGCGATTCGCTGACATGATCACATCCAAAGCGAGTGCTACCCGGTTGACACTGGAGCCATTTAATGCTAAATGCGGCGGCGACGGAAACGACTACGCTAACTTCAAAAGCCGATGCGCAGCTGCTGAATATCTACGTCTGGTATCGCCTGATATTATCGGGCCTGTTGCTGCTCCTCCAATTAATGAGTGTGGAACATCCCTTATTAGGCCAGGAAGACCCGCAACAGTTTCATTCGTTGGCTGAAATTTACTTGATTGCCAATATCCTCTGCGTATTGGGCAACAAGGACAGCATAGCCCCCCAGCCCGTACGTTCGCTGTGTTTTATACTTATTGATGTGATTGTTCTGACGCTATTTATTCATACCAGTGGCGGCATCACCTCAAATCTGCCAGTGCTGTTGGTGGTCACTACCGCTGCCGGTAATATCCTGCTGCGCGGACGCTTAGGCATTTTTATCTCTGCCGTGGCCACCATTGGGCTGTTGTACGAAGAAACCTCACAGATTCTGCTGCATGGCCTGTCCTGGCATGAGTTAAATGCAACCGCCCTGCTGTGCCTCAGTTTTTTTGGTATTGCCTTTTTGTCGCAAGCGCTTACTTCGCGTCTGCGCCAAAGCGAAGCCCTTGCACTGGCACAAGAACGACAACTATCGCAGATGCGGCAACTGAGTACAGCCATTATTCAGCGAATGCGCACCGGAATGCTCGCCGTCAATCAAGAACAGCAGATCCTGCTGGCCAATGATGCCGCCAGTCGCTTATTAGGCCTGGATTCTCCTATACAATTGCAGCAACTGACCCCGCATTTTGCGCCCAAACTCAGTCAATACCTGGCGCAATGGATGCGTGCCCGGACATTTCGACCCGAGCCCTTCCAGAATCGCCCCGGATCTCCGGAAATCAGTAGTACCTTCAGCACCCTTGACTTGCCCGACCCCTTAGGCGGAAACCTGACGCTGATCTACCTGGAAGACCACAGTCAACTCAGGCAACAGGCGCAACAACTTAAACTGGCTTCCCTGGGGCGCTTTACGGCCAGCATTGCTCATGAATTGCGCAATCCGCTAGCTGCGATCAGTCATGCCGGCCAATTGCTGGAAGAATCTGCCGGATTAACACAGGAAGACCAACGATTGCTGCAGATTCTCAATCAACATGTCCGACGCATGAACCGGATTATTGAAAATATCCTGCAGTTGTCCCGCAGGCAAAAATCCCGGGCTGAACATCTGAATCTGCACCACTGGCTTCTGGCCTTTATCAAAGAATTGCAACAACAATACGCTGAACCTCTGGAAATCCAGCACACCCTCCCTGCTACAGATCTCTGGATACGTTTTGATCCTGAACAACTTTATCAAGTCATTTTTAATTTGTGCAGTAATGGTCTACGCTATTCAAGACGCTGTGGTTCCAACCGCCTCTGGATTGAAACCGGCGTACTCGAATCTGATCAACCTTATCTGCAACTGACGGATGCCGGGCCCGGGATTGATGAGGAACAGAGCATGCGCCTGTTTGAACCCTTTTACACTACTGAACCGCAGGGCACTGGACTCGGGCTGTACATTGCCCGGGAACTGTGTCAGGCAAATCTGGCGCGCCTGGACTACATGCCTGACCTGCGCGGCTGCAGTTTCCGGATTACCTTCGCCCATCCGGACCGTATCAGCCTTTCGACTTAAAGTCCCACACCATGACCCACGTACTGATTGTTGATGACGAACCGGATATCTGTGAACTGCTTGAAATCACCTTGTCCCGGATGAAACTGCAGATCTCTACCGCACAAAGCCTCAAAGCCGCTTACCGCCTGCTGCAGCTTGAACGTTTTGATCTAGTGCTCACTGACATGAAATTACCTGATGGCCAAGGGATGGAGTTGATTCAGCATCTGCAAAAAAACCAGCCGTATCTGCCGGTCGCAGTCATTACCGCTTTTGGCAGTATGGATCTGGCAATTACGGCCCTGAAATCCGGTGCCTTTGATTTTGTGACCAAACCCGTTGAACTCAGCCGATTACGCACCCTGGTTCAATCCGCACTGCAACGACCCGATACGACCGTCACCCGCCACTCACCGCTGATGGGAAATTCACCCGCCATGCAACAGTTACGGGAAACCGTGGATAAAGTGGCCCGTGGGCAGGCACCTGTGTTTATCAGCGGCGAATCTGGCAGCGGCAAGGAGCGGGTGGCCCGCAACATTCATCAGATCAGTGCCCGCAACACCCATGCTTTTGTCGCCGTCAACTGTGGAGCCATTCCTGCCGAACTGATGGAAAGCGAATTTTTCGGGCATAAACGCGGCAGTTTTACCGGTGCCAGCGAAGATAAATCCGGTCTGTTTCAGGCGGCGGATCAAGGCACACTCTTTCTCGACGAAGTGGCTGATCTGCCACTGGGAATGCAGGTCAAACTACTGCGTGCCCTCCAGGAAAAATCAGTACGTCCTGTGGGATCGGCTCAGGAAATTCCAGTTAATGTACGGATAATCTCTGCCACGCACAAAAACATTCAACTCGAAGTTCAGGAAGGCCGATTCCGTCAGGACTTGTTCTACCGGCTACACGTCATCCCCATTCTGGTTCCCCCCTTACGGGAACGTCAGGAAGACATCAGCCTGCTGAGTCAGAAGATTCTCGAACGTATCGCCATAGACTGGTCTATTCCGCCACCACAACTAAGCCAGGGTGCTGAACAAGCCTTACAATGTTATGAATTTCCTGGCAACGTGCGTGAATTACAGAATATACTCGAACGTGCCATGACGCTTTCTGATCAACGCTTCATTTTACCTGAACATTTACAATTGTCCAAAAGCTGTGTAACTGCCGAATCCACTGAGGCATCCCGACCGGATTCCCTGCCCCTGGAAGAGTACCTGCAGGAAATTGAAAGAACCGCCATTTTACAGGCACTGGAAGACAGCCACTGGAACCGGACGCTGGCGGCGCGCAAACTGGGAATGACCTTCAGATCGTTACGCTACCGACTGAAGAAGATGGGTATAGAACCTGCGGAGGACGACAATGACGATTGAACACGATTCATGAACCAATATGAATACTGTGAGCGACTTTGCGATATCTCGCTGTTAAGGAATGCAGGTTTTTCGGGATGAGTTACCATTAAATGAGTTGGTTTATGCGTGAAGGATTGTTCGTATGGGTTCCTGGCGGTTTTTTTTCCTGGTTTTTTGTAGCGTATTCGCCCTGGGTTTTGCTACTATCGCTCACCATGAGTGGGCTATTGCCAAAAAAGCGCATCCGGCACCGCTGATGCGGTTACACGCCCTTGCAACGGCTGCAACCGTTGGTTCAACCCCAGACGCAGCGCACCACACTACGTCAGTACCGAAAAACACAGTGCCAGAAACAGTACCAGAAGATGATGCTGTCGTATTGAGTGAAGAAGAACTGGATCGTCTGGAACTGGAACGTAAAGAATTGATGCAACGGCGCATGGCGCTAGAACAACTCCTCAAGGAAAGTCGGCGTTTGGTGGCGCTCAAGGAAAAAAGAATCGAAGCATTGCAGCAGTTGCTGCGTCAACCCTGAGGTTTCTGCCATGCGTACTGCGCAGTTTCTCCTCCTGTTAGGCGGCTGGAGTTCCAGCCATGCACTGGCCGGTCTGGGACAATCCGTACACGAACTGCAAATGACCACGCAGAGAACTGCCACCGCACTCAACGCCAGTTACCATACCACCTATACCCGTTTCGAGTACAAGAACCCGCAAGGCATCCGCCTGCATGAATTTAGTGACCCAGTGACCGGAAAAATTTTCGCAGTGACCTGGCAAGGCCAGCGTCCCTATCCGCTACGCCAGGCGATGGGAAAAACAACGGTGATACTACCGGCGCATAGCGGTTATGACCATCACCGTTACCTATACCATGATGCGCACTTGGTGGTAGAATCACACATGTACCTGCATCAGTTCTACGGTCGGGTTTATCTACCGGACCAGTTACCTGCACAAATGCTTCCGCAGGACATCCAATGATCGCCTCTATCG
>JAJXWR010000019.1 GCA_021781515.1 Pseudomonadota bacterium | reverse complement strand
GAACGTTATGTAATACCAAGGCAGGCGAGACTTTCAGTGGTATTGCCGGCGTACCGGGAAGCCGAAAATCTGCAGCGGCTGTTGCCTGCACTGATGCAGCAGTTGGCGGCCTTGGTGGATAACTATGAAATTATCGTGGTCAATGACGGGAGTCCGGATCATACCGAGCAACTGATGCTGAGTCTGCCGGATGCCTGGCCGGTGCACTACCTGAGTCTGTCGCGTAACTTTGGTAAGGAAGCGGCGTTGACTGCAGGGCTGGATGTGGTACGCGGCGATGCCGTTATTCTGATGGATGCGGATTTTCAGCATCCACTGGCAGTTCTTCCGGAATTCTTCCAGAAATGGTTGCAAGGTTATGACATGGTATATGCCGTGCGCGATTCCCGGGACAATGAATCCTGGTTAAAACGCCACGGTACCCGGATGTTTTATGCGCTGATGTCCCAGGGGTCGGAGGTGGAAATTACTCCCGATGCAGGTGACTTCCGTATTCTTGATCGCCGGGTGGTTGAGGCCTTACGTCAGTTACCCGAACGGAATCGTTTTATGAAAGGAATGTATGCTTGGGTGGGTTTCAGATCGCTGGCGATTCCTTATGTGCCTGACGAACGTATCGCCGGTGACAGTACGTTCGGGATGGCTGCCCTGTTCCGTCTGGCGTTTACCGGCTTGACGGCCTTTACCAATTTGCCACTGAGAATATGGAGTGCGATCGGGACACTGGTGTCCCTGGGAGCCTTGGCCTACGGGATGATCATTGTAGTCTCTACCTTGCTGTTTGGTAAGGACGTCCCCGGTTATGCGACAATTGTAACCAGCATTATGTTTTTTTCGGGCATACAGTTACTCTCGGTGGGGGTGTTAGGCGAATACCTGGCACGGGTCTATACCGAAGTCAAGCAACGGCCACCTTATTTGATCGGTAATCAGCGGGATCACAGCCCGTTGAGCCGCCTAACCGCAGATGTCCGAGATGGCCGCTAGGCAGGTTCTGCGCTTTAGCGTGGTGGGTGGGAGTGCGGCGGCGGTGCATTATCTCAGCGTCATCGTTCTGGTCAGTGTCGGGGCGATTCGCCCCTTGTATGCCAATATACTGGCGTTTGCTGTGGCTTTTTGGGTCAGCTATGCCGGGCATCGGTATTTTACCTTCACAGCACGGGAGCGGCATGGGCGGACGCTGCCACGGTTTTTTGCCGTAGCCTTGGGGTCGTTTTTACTGAATCAACTGCTGTTTGCCAGTTTGTTACGCTACTGTGCGTTTCTGCCGTACTATGTGTCACTGGCCATCGTACTGGTGGCGGTGGCCGCATTGACCTTTGTAGTTTCCAGAAGATGGGCCTTTGCAACGTCGCCGGTGCCGGCGACCCGCACTGGCGTGTCCGGGAACGGACAGGGACACGGGAGGTAGGTCATGCGCTCTTTCTGGCTCATTGCGGATGATTTTGCTCAGTCAGCGGCGATTGACCGCGGCATTCTGGAGTTAGGTCAACGGGGCCGTTTGTCAGGCACCAGCGTCATGACCACGTCCCCGGCCTTGAAGGAGGCGGCGCATTCTTTAAGTCAACTGCCGGCGATGGCCCGGGGGCTGCATTTTAATCTGACGCATACGTTCAGTTCTAATGACCGTCGCTTTAGTTTGCCGCAGGTATGGTGGTTGTCGTTATCCCGGCAATGGGATGCAGGTTTTCTGAGGTCACAATGGCTACAGCAGTTACAGGATTTTGAACAGGCATTTGGCCATTGTCCGGATTTTATTGACGGACATCAGCATGTGCATCAGTTGCCGGTGATTCGTCAGGTGATGCTGGAGGTCGTGCAGCAGCGTTATGGACGCCTGTTGCCCTTGCGGCAGACCCATCCCGCCATTTTTCGTGGTGGCAAAGCCTGGATCATTGATCAACTGGGCGGGCGTTGCCTGCCCGCTGCGGCGGCCATGAATAGTGATTTTGCCGGGGTCTATGACTTTGTCCCTGAACACTTCCCCAGCGCCATGAATAACTGGCTGAGGACATTGCGCACTGGGGGCTTGATTATGTGTCATCCGGGCTACTATGATTCAACCGATGTGTTAAGCCATTCGCGGCCCAACGAACGGGAATGGCTGGCATCCGCCTGGTTTAGCGAACGTTGTCAGGCATTGGATGTGGTGTTGTTGCAGCGGTGCGATCTTGTGGGCCAAGTGGATTCCAGGGTAAGTAGCGCTGTGGGCGGAACGGAGGTATGATCTTGAGGGAGAACGGGGAGTGAATCCGAATTTTCTGGATTTTGAACAGCCTATTGCTGAGTTGCAGACCAAAATTGAGGGGCTGCGGCAATTGGGTGAGGGGACGGGCCTTAATATTTCTGAAGAAATACTGCGTATTGAAGAAAAGTCGATACGACTGACCCAGGAGATATTCAGTAAACTGACACCATGGCAGGTTTCGCAGCTGTCAAGACATCCCTTACGCCCCTATACCCGGGATTATATTGAGCGAATTTTTACCGACTTCGATGAATATCATGGCGATCGGGTGTTTGGCGACGATCCGGCGATTATTGGCGGCACAGCCCGGTTGATGGGCGAACCGGTGATGCTGGTCGGGCATCAGAAAGGCCGGGATATCAAGGAAAAAGTCTGGCGAAATTTCGGGATGCCCAAACCTGAAGGGTATCGCAAGGCCCTGCGGTTGTTTGAAATGGCCGAGCGCTTCAAGCTGCCGGTGCTGACGTTTATCGATACGCCAGGCGCTTATCCGGGTATTGATGCCGAAGAGCGAGGACAGTCAGAAGCGATTGCCCGTAATCTGGCGGTCATGTCACGGCTTAAGACACCGATCATCTGCACGGTGATTGGTGAAGGGGGCTCCGGTGGGGCATTGGCGATTGGGGTTGGGGACGTGTTGCTGATGTTGTCTTACAGTACCTATGCGGTTATCTCCCCTGAAGGATGCGCCTCAATTCTCTGGAAAACCGCAGAAAAAGCCCCTGAGGCGGCAGAGGCCATGGGGTTGACGGCCCAACGGCTGAAGGTGTTGGGTTTTGTGGATGAAATTATTGCAGAACCACTGGGAGGAGCGCATCGTCAAGTGGACGGAATGGCTGATATTGTGCGCAACAGCCTGGTGCGGCAATTGAAAAAGCTGCGTGGAATGGATACTCAACTTTTGCTGGAACGGCGTTATCAACGCCTTATGCACTATGGCAGTCAGGTGGACGGAGTAGAAACGGCAACGGGAAGTTAAGCCCCGGTGTTTACAGTAAAAGAGGTTTTAGATGTTACAGTATCAAATCATCCCGGTTACGCCTTTTCAGCAAAATTGCACGCTGATCTGGTGTGATCAGACGGGGCAGGCGGCATTGATTGATGCCGGAGGGGAAAGTGAGCGCTTGCTGGAACAGGTGCGTAAACGCGGCCTGAAACTGGAAAAATTGTGGGTGACCCACGGCCATATCGATCACGTGGGTGCCGTGGGTTCCTTGCATCAACAAGGTCATTGGCCTATTGAGGGGCCGCATCAGGGAGATGACTACTGGCTGGATCTGGTGCCTGAGGCGGCGAGAAACTATGGGTTTCCGGCGGCAGTAAAATTTCAGCCGGATCGCTGGCTTGACGATGCCGATCAGGTGACGCTCGGCAAGGAAACCCTGGAAATCCTGCATTGTCCGGGACATACCCCGGGGCATGTGGTTTTTTTTCATCGCAATCAAGGCGTGGCCTGGGTCGGTGATGTGTTGTTTGCGGGATCGGTCGGTCGCAGTGATTTTCCAGGTGGTGATGGCCCTACATTGATTCGCTCCATTCGTGACAAACTATTTCCCTTAGGAGCCGACGTACGTTTTGTGCCGGGGCATGGCCCGATGTCAAGTTTTGCAGAGGAACGTCAGCGCAACCCCTTTGTCGCTGACCGGTTGTTTCCCAGGTAATGCACGTTATAGCAAAGGGTTTCCGAGTGGGATGAGGCAGGAATGGCGAGTGTGGTAACGCAGGTATCATGGTTTTTTTTCAGGGTGGTTGTAGTGGTTATACTCCCGCTGCTCGCAGGATGTGCCACGGCACCGCTGCAGCCGCCGCCGGATGACCCCAATCCGGTCCTCTTGCCGGTAACGCCGTTTTCCGAAATTCAGGTGCCTGTGAGTCTGAACCTGTTAAAACTCCGGGCGGACATGTTGCAGCAGCTGCCGAAGCCTCTATTGTCCGGGCAGGTCAATTCTGCGTTTAACTTTCCAGGCGTCCTGGCGATGAAAGCCCAGGCGGTTACCAAATACCAGATGACGGTGGATGATCTGGATCTGAAAATCATCAAACAGCATTTTATTGCCAATATCACTGCCAGTTTTGCGGTACAGAGCCAACTCCAGGGGCCATTGGGGCAGATGGGATTGCTCAGTTGTGGCGTCAATGAGCCGCAGCCCCGGGTGGCCATGGCGGTGGAAGGTGACATTGTTGCTGGCGTGAATGGCCTGGTGGTTAGCCCTGGCGACTGGAAACTCCACTGGTTGCAGCCGTGCAGACTGACCGCCCTGCATGTGGATCTAGGGGCTTTACTGGATATGCCGGTGATCAGGGATAAAGTCCGCGCAGCCGTACAGGATGCACTACAGCAGGGCCTGGGACAGGGAGGGTTGCGTACAGCGCTGGCGGGCGTCTGGCCCACTCTGAATCAGCCGGTGGATCTTGGGCATGGCCTGTGGCTCTTGCTCCATCCTCAGGCGATGGCCGTCAACGGCATGGAGGGGCATGGGTATCTGCTGGCCATGAACATGCAGCTAAAAGCCCGCCCGGAGGTGCTCGGGGATCGCCCCGCCGTGCAGCCAGTTCCAGCCTTGCCGGACCTCAAGCCCTGGAGTGCCGCACCGGGATTTCATCTGCTGCTGAGTATTGATTTACCGCTAACACGAGCCAATGAGTTAATCAATATGTCAGTGGCCGGGCATGCCATGCCGGTGAATGGCCATACGGTGCTGATTCGCCAGATACAGTTTTATGGGCATCAGGACAAGGCGGTTCTCGGGCTGACGCTGGAACAACCACTCGCCGCCCAGATTTATGTGGAAGCTACTCCGGTATTTGATGCCACTAAGGGCGAAATGTATTTCCAGAACTTAGATTATGCACTGTCAACCTCCAGTATGCTGGCTCGCAGTGCCTCATGGATGTTGGGCAACAGTTTTCGCCAGCAATTGATGCAGCGGCTACATATTCCCTATAGTCAGGCGGTACAGCAGATGCAACGCTATACCCATGCGCCGATTCCTTTGGGACATGGGCTCATTGCACACCTGAGCATGCAACATTTTCAGCCGATGGGACTGTGGTTGACTAAAACATCCGTCCATACCGTTTTCCAGGCTGACGGTGCCTTATTGCTCAGCTATGGAACATTGTAAATAAAAAGGAACATTGTAAATAAAAAGGAACATTGTAAGAACAATGTTCCCTAGACGGTCGATCAGCTAGACGGCCGCTCCGTTTTTTTCTTGGGAATCCACGCCCAGAGCATTTCACAACGAACCGGTGCATCGCCACTTTCGTCGGTCACTTCAGTTTCCACCAGTACATCGCCTTTGGGCTGCGTCCGGATCAGTTCAATTTGTTCAGGTGTCAGCCGCGCCACGGCGCGCATACTCCCGGTGCTGCGTTTGACAAAATCCACTTTCAGACTTTTAATCAACGGCAGGCGATCATCCGGGAGATTCATGCCGACCACGAAACCGCTGGCCGTTTCTGCCAATAGCGCCACCGCTGCCGCATGCACTCCCTTGATATGGTTCTGCACCGGACGTCGATTGCGTACACTGACCACAACTTCTTCTGAGGTTAATGATTCATACAATAATCCTGCTGTGCCCACGAAAGGCACGACTTTTCCAAAAAGACGGGAGATAATGCTGGGACGTAACGAAGCCGGAACAAAAGACAGTCGGCTTAGGTTGCGGGTCAGGGCATTCTGAAAACTCATAAGTCAATCCTTGAAGTTGTTAAATTGCAGGGGGCGACCCAGGCTCTGTTGTTGCAAAAAAGCAATAACCGTCTGCAGAGAATCTCTTTTCTTGTCGGTCACCCGGATTTTATCTCCCATGATAGAGGCTTGTGCCTTGAAGCTGTTTTCTTTAAGCAGTTTGACAATTTTTTTTGCAGTGTCCTGATCCAGCCCGTTTTTCAGGAGAATCTGCTGCGTGATTTTTTTGCCAGAGGCCTGTAAAGACTGCGCATCCAGTACCTGAGCATCTACCTTGCGTTTCAGTAAATGATTCTCCAGCATACTGCGCAGTTGTTCCACCTGAAAATCAGATTCGGCACTGAGTTGCAGGGTCTGGTTCTTCTCATTGAGTTCAACCTTGACCTCAGCACCACGAAAGTCAAAGCGGGTTGCCACTTCTTTTTGGGTATTGGTGACCGCATTGGCCACTTCATAGAGTTCGACTTCAGAAACAATGTCAAAGGAAGGCATAGGCAGGCACTCCAACAAATCCGGTCAACAATTAGACTCCCAGCGTCCGCAGACTGCAAGGGGCTTGGGAAAAAATGCTGAGGAAAACGGGTTGAATCTCTATGGTTTTCACCATGAATAGCGGATCAATTAAAAAGTGAGAGCGAATGGTTAAAAAATAGACTACAGTAAAATATATCTATATTATTCACTGTATTTTAAGCAAATAGTGGTCTCCAGTTTACCTGTTATGCAAAAATGCGCACTGCTCTGTAACCGGCACTTGAATCGGACGCAACAACGAATGTTGCAGTCGTGGGCTTGGTTGTTGTTTTTATTGACGCCGGTGGCGTTGCAAGTGGCTTCTTTTGAAGATCTGCTGGCCACCAAGGTGAAAGTGATACTGCAGCGTGCTGAGGCTAAAGATTATCGGGATGTGGCGGCGCTGATCAGTAAGGGACTATGCTTGTCGCAGGGACTGGCTTCGGCTCGTCTGCTTTTTGGCAAGAGTTTTCAACCCAGTGAATGCCTGAAAGCCCTGCTGTATTTTAGGGACGGTGATTTGAATACATTGACTGCTGCCGAGAAGGCCACGTTGATTGACGCAGTAAAGGCGGTGGGTGATCTTCCAGAAGCCGTCCTGCGATCCACCAGTCTGAGCGGCGTTATGGCGCAAAGGCCGACAGGCGGCCCCTGCACCTATCTCCTTTAAAACGCTGGATATGTGGGGTCAATGCAACGGATGGTTCAGTAAATAACCATTCCATAGGCTTATTCAACCATTAGAACGTACAATCAACCGTATTATTGCAGATTAGCGTCGGCGGTCTGGTTGTTAAATCAACGCTTATCTTCTAGAATGGGAGGTCTTTTTTGGCTTAGTGCTCGTTTTGAGTCTTTCATTCAACTCTCAGTCCCATAAGGGTGCCCCATGCAGCAAGCTCCTTTTACAGGTGGCCTCTACAGCCTTGATGATGTTCGTGATAATTGTGGTTTTGGCCTCATTGCCCATGTGCGGGGTGAAGCGTCGCATGATCTGGTAAAAACGGCCATTCATTCGCTGAGTTGCATGACGCACCGTGGAGCTATTGCCGGAGATGGCAAGACGGGCGATGGCTGTGGTTTGATGTTGACGATGCCACAGGAGTTTTTCCGGGCGATTGCGCAAGAATTGTGGGGCGTGCGGTTGCGTGAGCACTTTGCGGTGGGGACGGTATTCCTTAATCCGGATACCCACAAGGCACTGGTGGCACGGCAGGTTCTGGAACATGAGTTGCGCAAGGAAGGCCTGCAGGTGGTGGGCTGGAGGTTGTTGCCAGTCAATCCGGCGGTGTGTGGTGAGATGGCTCGGGCATCGCTGCCGCATTTTGAGCAGATTGTGGTGGAAACCGAACTCGATGATGTGGATGCCCTGAATCGTTGTCTGTATCTGGCCCGGCGAAGGGCGGAACAGAAACTGGCGGAGGATACATATTTCTATATTCCATCCCTATCGACGCGTACCTTGGTGTACAAGGGGCTGGTCATGCCGGCGGATCTGCAGAAGTTCTTTCTGGATTTGGCGGATCAACGGCTGAAAGCGTCTATCGTGGTGTTTCATCAGCGGTTTTCAACGAATACGCTGCCGCGTTGGCCACTGGCGCATCCCTTTCGGATGCTGGCGCATAATGGCGAAATCAATACGATCAGTGGTAATCGCAATTGGGCACAGGCCCGGGCACCGAAGTTTAAAAATCCCTTGTTGCCGGGCATTGAACAGATAAAGCCAATTGTCAATCTGCACGGCTCGGATTCTTCCACCATGGATAATATGCTGGAATTGCTGATTCAGGGAGGGATGGATCTGTTCCGGGCGTTGCGGATGATGGTGCCACCGGCGTGGCAGAATGTAGAAACCATGGATTCGGGGCTGCGGGCTTTCTATGAATACAACTCTAAACATATGGAAGCCTGGGATGGCCCGGCCGGTATTGTCACCACGGATGGACGTTATGCAGTGTGCATGCTGGATCGTAACGGGTTGCGTCCGGCGCGCTGGGTCATGACGCGGCAGGGTTATATTACGCTGGCGTCTGAAATCGGTGTCTGGGGGTATAAACCGGATGAAGTCATTGCCAAAGGGCGGGTGGGTCCTGGCCAGATGTTGGCGATAGACACGTTGACGGGTGAGGTGTTGCGTACGGCGGATATTGATGTCCGGCTCAAGGGTGCGCAGCCTTATCAGCTATGGTTACAGAGTAATGCCTTAAGAATTGAGCATGATGAAGAAGCGGAAGCCCGCTTGTTGCCTGAACTGATTCCCGAGCAGGTGCATAGTCTGCAAAAGCTGTTTCTGGTAACGACAGAGGAACGGGATCAGATTATCCGACCGTTGGCGGAAGCCGCTCAGGAAGCGGTAGGTTCGATGGGGGATGATACGCCGATGGCCGTATTATCGCAGCGGGTTCGGCATCTGGCAGATTATTTTCGCCAACAGTTTGCGCAGGTAACCAATCCACCGATTGATCCGCTGCGGGAATCAATCGTTATGTCGCTGGAAACCTGTTTAGGGGCAGAGATGAATGTCTTTGAACAGGACCCGCAGCATGCGAACCGTATGGTACTGGCGTCGCCAGTCCTGGCGCATTGTAAGTTTGATGCAATTGTGCGACAGACGGAAGTCGGCTATAGGCATCAGAAACTGTCGTTGCATTATGCCGATACCCTGACGTTGCCGCAGGCGTTGCGATCGCTGTGCGAGGCGGCTGAACAGGCGGTTCGTGCCGGCATTACGGTGTTGATTCTTACCGATCGCCACTGGCAACCAGGTCTGGTGCCGGTGCATGCCCTGTTGGCAACGGGAGCGGTGCATCATCACCTGAGTCATTGTGGCTTGCGATGTGATGCGAACCTGGTGATTGAAACCGGTGTCGCCCGTGATCCACATCATTTTGCGACCTTGATTGGTTTTGGGGCAACGGCCATTTATCCTTATCTGGCCTTTGATGTCATAGCAGAAATGGTGCGGGTGGGAGAGTTGCAGGGCGATGTTCTGGAACTTCAGTCCGGCTATCGTAAGGGAATCAATAAAGGGTTGCTGAAAATCCTTTCAAAAATGGGTATCTCGACCGTGGCTTCTTATCGGGGGGCACAACTGTTTGAAGCCGTGGGGTTGGCGGTAGAAGTCGTTGAACTGTGTTTCAGGGGTGTACCCAGCCGGATTGCCGGCGCTGGATTTGAAGAGTTGGAGCGTGACCAGCGGGAACTGGTGCAACGTGCCAGCCGAGCCCGGGTGTCTGTGGACGCTGGCGGATTGCTCAAATACGTTCATGGGCTGGAATATCATGCCTTCAATCCGGAGGTGATCGCCGATCTGCATCAGGCCGTGCGTACTGGCGATTATGCGCATTATGAACGTTATGCCCGGGGGGTCAATCAACGGCCAGTAACGACATTACGTGACCTCTTTCAACTGAAAACCACCCAACCGCTGGATATTAATGAAGTCGAACCCGTCGAAGCTATTTTGCCGCGGTTTGATTCGGCAGGCATGTCTTTGGGTGCGTTATCTCCGGAGGCGCATGAATCGATTGCGATTGCCATGAACACCCTGGGAGGCCGGTCTAATTCTGGGGAAGGCGGGGAAGATCCGGCGCGCTATGGCACCTTGCGCAACTCAAAAATCAAACAGGTGGCATCGGGTCGTTTTGGGGTAACACCCGCTTATCTGATGTCGGCGGAAGTGCTACAGATCAAGATTGCCCAAGGGGCCAAACCGGGAGAGGGAGGGCAGTTGCCCGGGGGCAAAGTCAATGCGTTGATTGCGCGTCTGCGCTATTCTGTGCCTGGGGTGACGCTGATTTCACCGCCGCCACATCACGATATCTATTCGATCGAAGATTTGGCACAACTGATATTTGATTTGAAACAAGTGAACCCTCAGGCGCTGGTATCCGTCAAGCTGGTGTCAGAACCTGGGGTGGGTACGATTGCGGCGGGGGTAGCGAAAGCCTATGCAGATCTAATCACTATTTCCGGGTACGATGGGGGAACTGCTGCTTCTCCTCTGAGTTCTATTCATTATGCAGGATCGCCGTGGGAACTGGGCCTGGCGGAAGCGCAGCAAGCCTTGCGTGCCAATAATCTGCGGGACAGGGTCCGGGTGCAAACGGATGGGGGCCTGAAAACCGGTCTGGACGTGATTAAAGCCGCTATTTTGGGGGCGGAATCCTTTGGTTTTGGGACCACGCCGATGGTGGCCTTGGGTTGCAAGTATTTGCGGATATGCCATCTGAATAACTGCGCAACTGGGGTGGCGACGCAACGCCAGGACTTGCGCGACGGTCATTTTATCGGTGAACCGGAAATGTTGATGAATTTTTTCCGTTTTGTCGCTACCGAAACCCGGCAATGGCTGGCGCATCTTGGTGTGCGTCGTCTGGAAGAGTTGATCGGGCGTACTGATCTGCTGGAAATTTTACCCGGAAATACTGCAAAACAGCAGAAACTGAATCTGCGGCCTTTGCTCGGCAATCATCTGTTATCAGACAAACCGCAGTTTTGTCAGGTGGCCCGTAATGAACCTTTTGATCGGGGAGTACTGGCGGAGACCATGATCAGTGCAGTACTGCCGGCCATCCGAAGCAAAAGCGGCGGTGAGTACTATTTTGATGTCTGCAATTGTGACCGTTCCATTGGTGCCCGTATTTCCGGGGAAATTGCCCGGCATTATGGTGATCTGGGCATGATTGATCACCCCATCGTGTTGCGTCTGATGGGGACAGCGGGTCAAAGCCTGGGGGTATGGAATGCCGGTGGGCTGCACATTTACCTGCAGGGAGATGCCAATGATTACGTCGGCAAAGGCATGGCGGGCGGTAAAATAGTCATTGTTCCTCCCCAAGGCTCGCCCTTCGCCTCGCAGGAGACGGCCATCATTGGCAATACCTGTCTGTATGGGGCGACCGGTGGGCGGCTGTATGTGGCCGGTACGGCGGGAGAACGATTTGCGGTACGCAATTCTGGTTGTCATGCCGTCATTGAAGGTGCCGGTGACCATTGCTGTGAATACATGACCGGTGGACTGGTCACGGTATTGGGACGCACAGGATTGAACTTTGGTGCAGGCATGACCGGAGGTTTTGCTTATGTGCTTGACTTGGATAATGATTTTTTTGATCGTTGTAATCATGAACTCATTGATCTGCATCGGGTGAGCACGGAACCGATGGAAGCGCATCGGCACCATTTGCGGGAAGTGCTGGAGGACTATGTCGGTGAAACCGATAGTGCATGGGGCCATTCGTTGCTCAGGCGATTTGATGAAGTCATTCGCCGGTTCTGGCTGGTCAAGCCCAAGGCGGCCAGTATGAAAGAACTGCTGGAGAATACCCGGCGTAACCCCATGTAGCTTTTGAAGGAATTGATAATGAAAGAACGTTTACACAATGATTTTCAGTTTCTTGATGTGGAACGTCAGGATCCTGAGAAAAAAAGTCTGGACATTCGCTGTTCCAGTTTTGCGGAAATTTATCAGGCGGTTGAACCTGTACCGCTGGCGCATCAGGCGCATCGTTGCTTGGGTTGTGGCAATCCTTATTGTGAATGGAAGTGTCCGGTGCACAATTATATTCCGGACTGGCTGAAACTGGTGTCAGAAGGCAACCTTTTTCAGGCGGCGGAGTTGTGCCATCAGACGAATTCCTTGCCTGAGGTGTGTGGCCGAGTGTGTCCGCAGGATCGATTGTGTGAGGGTGCCTGTACCTTGAATGATGGTTTTGGAGCAGTAACCATTGGACAGGCTGAAAAATATATTGTCGATAGTGCCTTTGCATTGGGATGGCGACCGGACATGTCGCAAGTGCAATGGTCTGATAAAAAAGTGGCTGTTATTGGTGCCGGTCCTGCCGGTTTGGCTTGTGCTGATGTGCTGGTGCGGCATGGGGTGCGTCCGGTGGTATTTGACCGACATGCCGAGATTGGGGGCCTGCTGACTTTTGGTATTCCAGAGTTCAAGATGGAAAAAAAAGTCATGCTTCAGCGCCGGGAAATATTCCAGACGATGGGCATAGAATTCCGTTTGAACACAGAAGTTGGTGCAGACCTGGAATTTTCGTCATTATTGCAGGATTATGATGCGGTGTTTCTCGGGCTCGGTGCTTATACCGCCATGCAGGGAGGATTCCCAGGGGAAGGGCTGAACGGTGTTTATCCCGCACTGGATTATCTGATCGGTAATGTGCAAAAACACATGAATATTACCGGACGTTCTGTGTTGCCTTATACCAGTCTCCAAGGCCAGCGGGTGGTCGTACTTGGTGGCGGCGATACGGCGATGGACTGCAACCGTAGCGCAATTCGCCAGGGCGCAGCACAGGTTACCTGTGTATACCGGCGAGATGAAGAAAACATGCCGGGTTCACGGCGCGAAGTTCGTAATGCCCGGGAAGAAGGCGTCGAATTTCTCTTTAACCGGCAGCCGATAGAAATTATTGGTGATGGGCACAAAGTAACCGGTGTTAAAGTCGTAGAAACGCGTCTGGGTGCGCCGGATAATCGTGGACGCCAGAGTCCGGAGGCTATTCCTGGTTCAGAACAGTTATTACCAGCAGAGGCGGTGCTTATTGCGTTTGGTTTTAGACCCAGCCCGCCAGCGTGGTTGGCGGCAGCGGGCGTTAAGTGTGATGCAGGGGGGCGAGTACAGGCGGCAGAACAGTCGCCTTACCCGTTTCAGACATCACAAGCCAAAATATTTGCCGGTGGGGATATGGTGCGCGGCTCTGATCTGGTGGTGACAGCAATATGGGAAGGCCGTGAGGCCGCCAAGGCCATTGTCAATTACCTGGGGTTGTAGTCGGTTGAGGGACTGGATTGGCGGCTGCCTGGCGGCCGCTGCCGCCTTGTTGCTATTGGGGGGGTGTGCAGACCGTCTGTATTTTTATCCCGATAATAAACAGTATCTGGCTGCTTCCCGGATCGTACACCAAGAGCGCTGGGTGCAGACGGCTCCGGGTATTTTTCTGCATGTCTGGTGGTTACCTGCCACTGGGCCTGCTGCAACAGCGGTGCATCCATTGGGTACCATAGTGCAATTGCACGGGAATGCGGCCAACCTCACGGCCCATGTGCAGCAGGTGTTCTGGTTGACCCGGGATGGTTATAACGTGGTGGTATGGGACTATCGGGGGTATGGGACCTCCACGGGACGGCCGGATCGGCAGGCGATTCTCAACGATACCCGGATACTGTTGCAAAAAATAGCGACCTGGCCAGAGGTGCAGGCGGCCGGGCCGGTGTTTCTCCTCGGTCAGAGTTTAGGGGGATCCCTGGCCTTGATCGTTGCCGGCACCGGGACGCTGCCTTCAGTACGAGGCGTGATTGCCGATTCAGCTTTTGCTTCGTGGCGTGGGGTGGCCGA
The DNA here is from genome assembly GCA_021781515.1 of Pseudomonadota bacterium. Taxonomy (GTDB): domain Bacteria; phylum Pseudomonadota; class Gammaproteobacteria; order Pseudomonadales; family Moraxellaceae; genus JAJXWR01. The sequence goes on along the minus strand of JAJXWR010000019.1, from coordinate 22,494 downwards.
GGAGAAACTGCAGGCCACCGGTACGTTGGGCTGGATGCTGTCTGGGTTGGTCCCCTTGCTGGTGTCCGGTGGACCTGACCCTGAGGATACGGTGGCGCGGATCAGGGTGCCCGTCTTGTTGCTGCAGGGCGACAGGGACAACGTGGTGCCGGTAGATAATCTGGATCGGTTGTATCGACGGGCGCACCCCCCGGTGTGGCGCTGGAGAGTTCATGGAGCGGGGCATGTTGAGGCATTGAGTCGTTATCGTGCGCAACTGGAGCCGGGTATTCTGGCATTTTTAAAATTCTGTGCCGATGGTCAGTCGGATAGACGACCACTGGCTCCTGGGTTAATTGAGGAAAAGCGAAATGGCCGAACTGAAAAATGATTGTTTTTTACGCGCCTTGCAAGGGTTGCCCGTCCCATGGACTCCCGTATGGATGATGCGTCAGGCCGGTCGCTATCTGCCAGAATATCGCAGCAGCCGAACCCGTGCTGGGAGTTTCCTTGATCTGTGCAAAACCCCGGAACTGGCCTGTGAAGTTACCTTGCAACCACTGGAGCGTTTTCCTTTGGATGCGGCGATACTTTTTTCGGATATCCTGACGATACCGGATGCGCTGGGTCTGGGTCTTTATTTCACGGAAGGCGAGGGGCCGCGGTTTCAGCAGCCGCTGGAGACCGAAAAAGACATTCTTGACTTGCCTGAATTACAGGTGGAACGGGACCTGAATTATGTGTTAGAGGCGGTGCGCCTGATTCGTTCGGCGTTGGCCGGTAAAGTTCCATTAATCGGTTTTTCAGGTTCTCCATGGACATTGGCCTGCTATATGTTACAGGGCGGGTCTTCCCGAGATTTTCGCAAGATCAAGACCCTGATGTATCAACAGCCGGAGGTGCTGGAACTGTTGCTCGATAAACTGAGCGTGGCGGTCAGTCGGTACCTCAATGCGCAGATTGCGGCGGGTGTGCAGGCCGTACAGATTTTTGATACGTGGGGCGGCGTGTTGGCGCATACGGAATACCAGCGATTTTCGCTGGCCTTTATGCACAAGGTGTTGGCGCAGCTGGATCGACACCACGAAGGCCGCAAGGTGCCGGTGATTCTGTTTAGCAAAGGCGGCGGGTTGTGGCTGGAACAGATGGCGATGACCGGCTGTGATGCACTGGGAGTGGACTGGACAGTGCACTTGGGGCAAGCCCGGAAACAGATAGCGGGACGTTGTGCGCTACAAGGTAATCTGGACCCTGCGGTTCTGTATGCCGAAGCCCCGGTTATTCGTCAGCAGGTCGCCCGGGTACTGGCAGAGTACGGTGCGGGTTCAGGACATGTCTTTAACCTGGGGCACGGCATTGAACAATGGGTGGATCCCGATCGGGCGAAGCTCATGATTGATGCGGTGCATGAATTAAGTATTCCCTATCACCAAGAATAATACGCTATTTAAAGATCAAATTTTTCTATAGTGGTGCAGAATATTCGGAGGCGGCCGCAGGCGACTGCGGTGCTTCAAGCGGGATTTTCAGGGTAAAACAGGAACCTTCTCCATGCGTGCTGCTGACATGGAAGCGGCCACCGAGGGCCAGGGCGGCATTGTGGCAGATATGCAGGCCCAGCCCGGAACCGCCCCGTCCGAGCCGCGTAGTAAAAAAAGGTTCAAAAATATGGCTCATGTCGGTATCGGGGATGCCGCGGCCGTTATCACGAAACTGGAGTTCCACCCAGTCGGTGTCGCAAGGTCTGCCAGTAATCCAGATGTCTTGTTGCGGGGGTTGATTTTCAAAGGCATGATCCAGGGCATTATTGATCATGTTGGTGATGATTTGACCCAAAGGACCGGGATAACTATGCAGTTCAATGGATTCGGGCACATCGACATGAAGCCTGACGGGCAGGACTTTGAGCCGGGGATGCAGTAGGCTTAGGTGATCTTGAATCAGTTGAAGCAGAGCAAACTGGCGGCAGTTGCTGTGCAGGTTCTGATCGACGGCCACTTGTTTGAAGGTAGTGATCAGTTCAGCGGCTTTTTGTAAATTGCGCACGACGATAGCAGCGGCGTCTTCAGACTGGTGTAGAAAGTTTTCAAAAAGACTGCGTTTGAGGCCCTGCTGGCTGTTGCTTTTGAGTTCTTGCACCAGATGATGGATATTGGTGGCGGCCAGCAGGCCATTGCCAACCGGGGTATTGATTTCGTGGGCGACACCAGCCACCAGACGGCCAAGGGCCGACAGTTTTTCGACTTCAACCAGTTGTTTTTGTGTGACCTGTAATTCGACTAAACTTTCTTGTAGGGCGTCGTTGCTGGCTTCCAGTTCCATGGTGCGTTGTTGAACCCGGTTTTCCAGATCCAGATTGAGACTGGAAATTTCCTGTTCAATTGCTCGTTGCAGGGTGATATCTTCAGCAATCATCAGCACCGGAGAACGTGGCGTCTGGCCGGTACGTGCCGTAGAAACCCGACAGAGAATGGGCTGTCCATCACCGCGCAACAACTGCATTTCCAGGGGGCAAGTAGCGGTAGTGGTGGTCGTAGTGGTAGTGGCGGCGGGAGGTGTTGACTGAAATACCAGGCTCTCGTCCACTACTTTGGCCCATAAACCGGATTGCAGTAACGTGCGACCCACCAGGGAACTGGCGTTGCGCAACAGTAACTGCTCCCAGGCCGGATTGACCGACTGAACGGTCAGTGAGATGCCATCGACTACGGCCATGGCGACGGGGGAAGCCACAAATAATGCCCGTTGTTGTGCTTCACTGGAGATCAGTGCTTCCTGAACCCGTTTTTGCTCGGTGATATCGGTGATAAAACCATACCAGACAACCCCCCCGTCCTCTTCCTTTTCCGGTACGGAAAACCCGGAACGCCACACCGTTTGTCCTTCCGGCATGATCAGGCGGCATTCCAGATGCCAGGGCGTCATGTCCCGGGCGGATATCTGGATGGAACTGGCCACAAAAAAATAGTCTTCCGGATGCAGACGGGCAAAGGCAGGTTCGGCACTTTTTTGTAGTGTTTGCGCAGACTCGCCCAGCATTAACTGCACTGCCCCCAAAGCAATCGGGAAAGACATGGCCCCATCGGGGCCGAGGCGGAATTTATACAACATGCCGTGGATACGTTCGGCATAGCGTAGTAGTTGATCCCGGTAGGAGTTTAGTTCCTGGTTGCGACGGACACGTTCGCTGATATCCATGATGGTCCAGATGGAAAAAGGGCCTTCGCTGTCTTCATTCAGGGTGTAGGTGACTTCAAACGGGGAGACAGAGTTGTCTTTATGGCGCAAGTTAAATTCAAAGAACGCCTGCGGTTTAGTGTTGGTGGGTTGATTGATGTAAAGTTCACCCAGTTTCTGGTAGGTCTCCGGATCCGGATAGATAATGTGGGCCGAACGTCCATTCAGCTCCTCGGCCGATTCATAGCCTAGCATGCGGGCAAAGCAGGAATTAGTCAGAATGAAATGGCGATTACGCACCATGGTCATGCCGACCTGGGTACTGTCTAACAGGTGTTTTTGCAGGGCATTCAGCCGGGTTTCACTTTCACGTAAGGCCAGACGATCCAGACCGCGGGATAAATTTCTGGCGAGTTCTTCCAGCACTTCGCGAAGTGCCCGGTCAAAGACATTGGATTCTGAATGAATAGCGACGAGCACCGCCCAAATTTTTTTATTGCGAAAGACCGGCAATGCGGCACTGGAATTCAATCCCCATTCCATGACCCGTTGCAGCCAGGGGGCCTGCTGGGGATTGGCGGAGATGGAGTCGACATACATGCTGACGGCCTCACGCCAGGTAATCCCTACACTGCCACCCCCTTCAGGAAGGTCAGCCCGGGAACTGATAAAAATGCCATCCAGATATCCGGTGGTGCCAGAAGCCGCCAGAATCTGAAAAACCCCGTTGGCATCCGGTCTACAAATCCAGACCAGACGCAAATGGGCAAAACGCGTCAGGCAGTCACAGATTTCCTGTAAAAAAGTCGTGGTATTGCTGGCATTAGCCACCAGAGCGTTGGCATGCGCCAGCATCCCCTGAAAATCAGCGAAGCGCCGCAGGGATTGTTCCTGTAGCCGCTGTTGTTGCTGGCTGCGCTGAAAACACAGCAACATCCCTGCAATAGAGGCCAGATTATCCAGTGCTGATGCTTCATTGGCAGTGGGCTTCTGATGGGTGGTACAGGTAATGCGCAGGCAGCCAACAATTGAATTGCGGTCAAGGATCGGATAGGACCAACAGGACCAGGGGCCTTGCCAGCCGGTCAGATAACAGGGGGTGCAGGCTGTATCCAAGGCCGTGTCCTGCACCACCAAAGCATGCTGATACTGGGTCACAGCGCAGCGATTACAGCCTTGCACAGCGGCAGTGGTGGCCTCAAACTGGGCTTGCAGGCGTTGCCCCTGCTTGGAGGCGGCATAGAGTTGCAATTTTGCGTTGGCATCCAGTGTCATGATCCCGACGGCAAAGCCCTGTAACAGCAATTCAGCTTCCTCGCACAGGTATTCGGCGAGGTGCCTGGCCGATCCGCCGTCCACCAGGCCGCGCAAAATCAGCGTCGATAAATGCAGGAGCTGTTCAGGGTTTATGGGTTTGTTCATGAATGACCTGATCTTGAGAGTTTATTCAGCATAGCAAATACTGGCAATAATAAATAAGGCTGGAAAATTATTGGAACAATCCGGTATCGGCCAATAAACGTTCGACGAGTGAAGTCTGCTGCAACAGTTGTTGACGGAATGCACAGACACAGGCGGATTCTGCCTCTAGTTCCTTAAAAGCGTTGGCATAATCATGACGTGTTGCATTGCCCTGATTAAAAACCTGCTGCAGGTGCCTGAACGCCGGACTGATGGGGCGTTGAGCCAGCCAGCCGCAGACTTTGGCTAAATGGGCATTTTCCGGTTGAGGGTAGGCGTGCCACAGTAATGGCCGACCGGCCCAGTGCGCCCGAATGAAAGAATCTTCACCGCGCACGAGGTTGAGATCGCATTGTTGCAATAACTGATCATAACGAGTGGGATGTAGCAGGGGGAGTGGTTGCATACAAAGCGCCGCACACTGGGTTGGTGCTGTCAGGGACAGTGTCGGCAGGTGCAACGTCTGACAGGCCTGATCTAAGGCTTGCCAGGACGGGCCTGGAAATACCACGAGCGTGGTTGAATAGTCCTCGTGGAGCAAGTACTCCAGTAAACCGGCCAGTGGTGCCTGTGCATAGCAAAACAGGGAAATCAGCCGGTCGGATGCGGGAAGTGGCAGATCAGCAGGGCGCTCCTTAGCGACGGGAAGCGTTTCCATTGCTGACTCGCGCAGTAATCCCCCGGTGTCTCTGGAAAATCCCGGGATCCAGAAACGTTGTCTGAGGCCGGTGCGCGGATGAATGGAATCCAGTGCATGACAGCCAGATACCCAGGCTTCAGTGCCCAGGTAATCAAGGAGATACAACCGGGGCGGGGTGTCACACTGCGCCAGTGCCTGCCATACTGGTTCTCCCCAACCACAGGCAAAGCACTCAATCCACAGGGAGTGATCCAGCAATGCCAGAGGATCAGTGGGTTGTGTCCAGTGGTGAATATGGATTCCCGACTGTATTTGTCGGGACAGGTTGATATTGATTTCCGGGACGAGTTGTGCCAATGTCGCCAACTGATCAATGAGCAGCGTACACTCGATGCCTGCTTTATGGAGTTGTCGGGCTAAACGCCAGCTCACCCCGGCGTCCCCCAGATTATCGATAATTTTACAGAAAATGCTACAACGCATGGCGGCAACGGCCACAATGGCCTCTGGGATTTAGCAAGCGTTATTTAGTGTAGGATAAGTGAGGCAACATGTCAGTAGTGCGACGGTTTATAGCGGGGGCGGTTTGCCCGTCCTGTCAACGGATGGATGTCATACAACAGTGGCGGGAAGGTGAGTATTCACGTGTTCGCTGCGTCGTCTGTGCCTATCAGGCGGATGCCTGCCCAGAAGGGGAATCTGCGACTGAACCATCGGCTAAACGACCAAAGACACCTCAATTGGTTAACGAATTAAAGGTAGTCGCCATTAAATCATAAATTGTAGTAGTGATGCGGCGCTAACTGCCCTTTGTAACGCAACGCTTCGGGTTGCATTGTTGGCATTTGAAAAATACAGGTGAACCACTACGCCATAGCACGGTGGGTGCCTTCTGGGATCACAACCGACAAAAGGTATTGCGGCCTGCAGCTTTGGCCTGATACAGGGCCTCATCGGCACGGGCAATCAGGTCAGGAGCACTTTCATTCTGACGGTGCAGTGTCAGTCCGATACTGGTGGTCATGGTGAGGTTGGTGCCTTGAATGCTCCATGGTTCGCGCATGGCGCTGAGAATATCATTGGCTATACGTTCAGCAGTGCGCAAATGCTCAACATGGCGTAACAACACCAGGAATTCATCCCCACCAATGCGACCAATGGCATCGCCTTCACGAACACACATGCGTAACCGGCCGGTGAATACTTGCAGAACTTCGTCCCCCATGAAATGGCCATGCACATCATTGATCATTTTAAAGGTATCGAGATCAAGGTACAGCAAGGCGTGTCGGGGAGCGGGATGCAGGTTCAGTGCCGTGTCCAGTTCCTGTAAAAATCCCTGGCGGTTCAGAGCGCCGGTCAAGGTGTCCCGTGTGGCGGCTTCACGCAGACGCAGTTCTTCTTGCCAGCGTTCTTCAATATCCCAGGCGATCAGATGAAAGCCTTCAACAACTCCATCCAGATTGCGCTGGGCAATACAGCGGAACTCAAAACGTCGAGAGCCGGCCTGTGTCGGAAGGCTGGCTTCTGTGCGACTGAGTCCCTCTTCCTGTGCCTGTTGCAGGCAAAGGCTGATGGGTTTAGGGGCAGAGGGGCCAAGCAACTGCAGGGCAGGCTGTCCCTCCAGGCTGGTATTTCCAGTAGTCAGCAGGCGTCTGGCATGTTCATTGACGTAGCGGTAACGCCCTTCCATATCCAGATAAGCGACGACAGCAGGCAGGTTGTCCGTAATGGAACGGAGCATCTGTTGTTGTTGCATCAGCAATTCTTCAGCCCGTTTGCGATGCGTAATATCGTGCAGGAACGCATGGAATTCTGGTTGTTCCTGAGAACCTGTGGCACTAAAGCTGACTTCTGCGACAAAGGACAAACCATGCCGCCGCTGCAGCGTTAGTTCCATTCGGCGTTTTAGCCAGGGCCAGCGGCCATGTTTGCGAAACTGCGTGATTCCCAGGCGCAGACGACTAAGGAACGGATCCTGAAGGATTTGATGGCCTAAACTGGCACCCATCAGCGCGGCTTTGTCTGCACCGAGCATGAGTGCCGCCTCAGCGTTTAATCCGGTAATGTTTAGTTGCGCATCAAAGCTGAGGAATCCTTCGTGAGAGGTTTCCAGGATCGCCTGTGTACGCTCCATGGTGCGCATCAGAATTTGTTCCGTCTGTTCCCGACGCTGAATCTCCTGTTGCAGTTCGTGCAACGCATGGGTGCGTTGATCGATAAGACGAGAACTGAGTTCGAAATCCTGCTGATGTGCCAACGCCGATCCCAGCATGCCCGCCATCAGTAGCAGTGTCTGCTGATCATGGGTGGAAAACAGCTGATGGCGTGCGGAAGTCAGGCGCACTACGCCAACGGCCTTCCCACTATGAAAGACGGGGGCCATGAGCAGCGAGCCGGCATCGGTGGGTAACCAGTGGCGTTGTACCCGGAAATCCAGATCCACATTGCTGCTGAACACCAGTTGCCCACTATGCAGACAATGCTCAGCCAGGGTTCCTGTCAGCGGGAACTGTAGTGCCGTTGTCTCAAGCCCGCACGAGGCAATGGTATTCAAGGTCTGGTTTTCCAGAAGCATGATGGCCGCTGAATGCGCTGAAGTCAGTTCACAGAGTCGTTCTATGACCAGATGGGCAAAGCGATCCAAGTCCAGTTCAACTTGAACCAGTTGCGACTGAACGGCAATAATGGAGGTCAGTTGGCTGGTGGTGCGTTGCAATTCCGCCACCAGTCCATTTTTCTCGCGCAACGTACTGATGAGGTGGTGGTTCAGCACTTCAAAGGGATGGTTGCGGTACAGGACGGGATAAGCAATAAGCAGCCACCGGTTCGTGCTGGCATCAGCGGGGGCACTGGCAATACAACGCATCGCTACGTCATGGGCGTGTGGTATGCCGGCCTCGTCCCGCAGGAAAACCCGGATTTTATGCGGAGATCCCTGGCTAATGCCCTGCCACAGACGTTCGGTTTCGACCTGATTCAGGTGGTTTTCCTGAAACAGCGCATTTGACCACAAAAACTTCCCCTGGGAATTCCAGCACCAAGCGGGAATTTCCAGCGATTGCGCCATAACATACCAGACGTTCAGGTCGAGCGGTACGGCGGTTGTAGTAGAGTCAGCGAACATGAATCGGCAATCCTGAACCAAGAACACAGCACCACAGTACAGACTTTTCTGTCAAAAAATCCACTCCTCAGCCGATAGATGTAAATTCATCGCCTGGCTTGGTTGGTTGGCGAGCGTTGGCGCACACCTTACTGTCCCGCAGGCACACACCAGATCAGCGACTGCTCCGGTTGCAGATGCGTCAACTGATAAAACTGTGTACAGCGCAGCCACTGTGCAGTCCATGACCGGTACAGCGGTTGGCCGACACTACAAGTGGCAGGCAATAATCCGCAGGCTGCATCTTTTGCCAGCGTATCCAGTTCCGTAGCAAAAGGCTCACCAATCAGTGCATGGACGATCAGATTGGCCGAGGTCATGTTCAGTTCTACCAAGGGGGCACCAAAGCGTTCCTGATACCCCTGATTGATGTTGTCAATCAGTCGATGAACCAGATAAGATTCATCGAGAATTTCCGCCAGTCGGCGCTGATCGGGAATCTGGGCGGAACCCTGTAACAAAAAATCTTCCATCAGATCAAGCAGTGGCGCAATGCGCATCGACAGACCGCAGGTACGGGCGGTTTCTTCCAGTGCCTGCATCAGGCGTGGAACATGGCTAATGTACGCCCGGATAAATCCCATTAAATGTTCGACATCAGCGGGCAATGAAGACGGAGACCGTTGCAGGGGCGCAAGGCGCATCACCATTTTCAGCTCAAGTTCCCGGGTACTGGCTTCATGTTCCAGCGCCATGGCAATGAGTGTGCAGATGCCTGAGAATCTCATTCACAGTCCTGTGTATAAATCGCCGATCGTAAGCCCTAGTTTAAATCCATACCTGACTTCTGTTTATAATAATTTTTTTTAAAAATCACCAAAATACAATAAATAATTCTAAGCAAAACGTCAGAAAACAGACTTCTATTGCCTAATCAGTGCAGAGACTGCACAATGGTCGATTCCCACTGCCCTATCGGTTGTTTGCTATGCCCTCTGTTGCTGCTGTGACTCTACCGGTTCAGGATATTCTCCTGCTGGTTGATGGTTCGGGTTTCTTGTATCGGGCCTTTCATGCGTTGCCTGCCCTAAGCACGGCCGATGGACAGCCCACCGGGGCCATCCGTGGGGTGCTGAATATGGTATTGCGTCTGATAACTCTGCATAATCCGGCACGTGTGGCCCTGATTTTTGATGCACCGGGGCCGACGTTCAGGCATGCACAATACCCGCACTACAAGGCGCACCGCCCATCAATGCCGGATTTGTTACGCTTGCAGATTGAACCGCTGCAGGCGGTATTGCGTGCGGAAGGGTTTCCGCTGCTCATTGAGGCGGGTGTCGAAGCAGATGATGTGCTGGGCACATTGGCCACCCAGGCGGCCAATGAGCAGTGTCATGTTTTAATCGCTTCAAGCGACAAAGATTTGACTCAGTTGGTGCAGCCGTTTATCCGGATTTTTAATCCTGCACAAGAAAAAATATACGGTGTTACTGAAGTGCAGGAGAAATGGGGGGTTCCGCCACAGCGCTTTACCGAATACCTGGGATTATTGGGGGATGCCTCCGATAATATTCCCGGTGTCCCTGGTATTGGTGATAAAACAGCCCGGAAACTGATTCAGAGCTACCCCAGTTGGGAGGAATTGCTGGCACATATTGAGAGCATGTCTGGCAAGGTGGGAGAGCGATTACGAGAACATCGCCAGAATCTGTTATTGTCCCGACAATTGGCGCAACTGCAGTTGCAGGTGCCTTTGCCTGTCTGCTGGCAGCAGTTGCAACGGCAGCCCAGAGATCGTGAGGCGCTGTTGCATTGGTATCAACGGCTTGAATTTAAACAGGAACTGGCGGCACTGCAGCGGGAAAGCCGCCCATCGGATGAACTGCCTCCTGAAACAGGTTTCGCAGTGACCGCTGGAGCCGTTGCGGAACCTGAAAATAGCCCACAGGTTTTCAATGAAATAACGCTGGAATTTCTGACGGTGTTGCGCTCATGGACGACGCCGGTAGTCGTGCGGTTGCTGCAGGATCCGGAGGGTGAGTTGTCAGAAGGCGTGTTGTTCGTCTGTCAGGAACACGCTGTCTATCTGCGACAACGCAGTGCCGCCTCCGTATCCTGGCGAACAGAGTTACAGGAATGGTTCGCAGAAGCGTCTGTTGCCAAAATCTGTGAAGACAGTAAGTTGCTGCGGCATTGGCTAGGTCGGTGCGGGTGGACACTGGGTGGACTGTTTATGGATGTCAGGTTGACTCTGTATGCGCTGGATGTTCGCCAGCCACTGGATATCGGTGTGCAGGCAGCGCGGCGTTGTGGATGGGATAACCGGTGGCTGGACAAGACCAGAAAGCTGTCAGAAACCGAGCAGTTACAGAAACAGCAAGGCCTGGCACTGGCCACTATGACCCTAGCGGACGAACTGTTTAAGGAACTGGCACAACAACCCGCCGTTCAACAACTGCTCGTTGAACTGGATCTGCCGGTGTTGCAGCTATTGTATAAAATGGAAGCGCATGGGGCCTTGCTGAGTGTGGCAGCGCTCCGGCAGCAGAATACAGAGTTGAGTGAGCGCATCGAGCAGTTAAAGGTCAACATCCTGCAATTGGCCGGAGAGGTATTTAATCCGGATTCGCCGCAGCAGCTGGCGACTATACTGTACGACCGTCTTGGGTTGAAGGTGGGGCGAAAAACAGCAACCGGTCAACGTTCTACGTCTGAAGAAACGCTGGAACAGCTGGTGGGTCAGCACCCGTTACCGGAACTGTGCCTGGAGTACCGGCGTTTGGCTAAACTACGCTCGACCTATACGCAGAAATTTCCGGATCTGCTGCGGCCAGAGACTGGGCGTATTCATACCACCTATAACCCGACGGGGACCTCCACCGGTCGTTTGTCATCGTCCGAACCCAATTTGCAGAATATTCCAGTACGTTCAGCAGAAGGGCGTCGAATACGCACAGCGTTTATTGCGCCTGCCGGTTATCAGATGATGGCTGCTGATTATTCACAGATCGAATTGCGCATTATGGCGCATTATTCCGGGGATAGCGGATTACTAAAGGCGTTTTCTGAAGGCGGGGATGTTCATAGAACAACGGCTGCGGATATTTTTGGTCTGAGAGAAGCGGAGGTGACCGATGCGCAGCGTCGGGCGGCCAAAGCCATTAATTTTGGTTTGATTTACGGGATGTCGGCTTTTGGTCTGGCACGCCAGACCGGCATGAGTCGCAATGAAGCAGAAGGCTGTATTGAACGCTACTTCCTTAAATACCCCGGAGTTCAGGCGTATATGGAAAACGTGCGGCAGCAGGCCATCCACCAGGGGTATGTGGAAACTGTTCTTGGACGGCGCTTGTATGTTCCGGATGTTTCAGCAATGCCCGTCCCACAAAAAGCAGCAGTATTGCGGGCTGCAGTGAATGCTCCCATGCAGGGCAGTGCGGCAGACATCATGAAAAAAGCCATGCTGGCCGTAGCGGCCAGACTAGAAGCTGAGCAGTGTTCACAAGTGGCGATGGTCTTACAGGTACACGATGAGTTGGTACTGGAAGTGCCCACAGAATCTTGTGTGACCGTCGCTGGTTGGGTACGTCAGGCCATGCAACAGGCCTGTCAGCTGCGAGTGCCTCTGGAAGTGGCCTGTGCCTGGGCTGACAACTGGGGTGCAGCGCACTGAGGCTCAGTCGCAGGCGGTCAGTGGGGCGGGGTCAGCGGGCAGTGGTGTTCTAGCGCCGGGCGTAGCACTTGCGGGTCGGGATTGTTACGAAACTGGTCGTCCGGGATATAGCCTAGGTTTTGTACTCCCCATCCGTAGAGCATGCAGACTGTCTGTGCCAGAATGGTTGTGGCAATGGGGGTGCCGCCACTTCTCCAGTCTTTGGTCTGGAGTTCAAATACCGTTTTTTCCAGTCCATGGGGTGCTGCTTTTACCCGTTCCAGCAAATCGTGATAAAAATAGGAGTGATCCGGCGCATTTTCCATATAGGGCATGGCTTCTATCGCCGCATAATCAAAATCCTGCAGGGTACGTTTGAGCGACTGGGCATACCAGGTCTCTGCTTCAGGATGTAGAACGACTTGTGCATAAAGATTCCGGGCGGTGTGGAGGGTGGGATGTTCCTGCCGTACCCGATTGGCCATATCCAGTGCCAGTTGATCCAGTGTCATGGTTTTGAGTAGCGTCCAGCGCTCCATTTCCTGGGGATTTTGCCGAATGGCCGCTACAGAAACAGGTAAATGCATCTGCTTGTAAAAAACATGAGCCGCGGCACTGTCATCTTCATAATCCGATAAGGTGGCATCGTCATGGAACAATAAGCCATTAAAAAAGGCATAGCGGGCCAGATCTTCATAAATGGAGGCAATGAGTTGATGCGCTGTTTTGGAGAACGGCGAAAGTCGAGGATAGCCCATGTCTACATGATTGGGTCGGCTGGGTAAGGTAACGACCTGGTCATGTGCTTCTGGATTACGTTCGGGGAGTTGCCAGGCGAGGAGAGGCATCCAGGCATAAACCTGCTGAACCGGTGTGTGGCTATGAATCATCCAGGCGACGTGATTAAACAGATCCTGGCGAACCGGTAGCTGATGATTGGGAAAATACACGGCATCTGCCGCACCGTTGCCGTCAGGATCAGCAAAAGCCTGCAAATACACCGTATTGATTTCCATGGCATTGATTCGCTCCAGCAAGTGTGCAATATTGCTCTGTTCCTGTTGTGCGTTGGCGTCATAGAGGTAATCGAGATTGACATGCATCACCCGACGTGGGGAGTTGGGTTTTATAGTGAGCGAATCTTTGGCAAGTTGCTGAATCAGTTCCCAGGCAGAGCGGCTAGGACTAACAGTCAGCTGATGCAGTACCCTGGCGGTTGGAGACAGGTTGGTATTTGCATCCTCATCCAGACTGGTCGTCAGATTTAGCTGACGTGCCAGTTGCAGGGTGGTCAGGTTGTAAGCACCTGCCGGCCAGCTGACCAGATGAAAACGGTAGCCGATGCGTTGTTCAAAGAGCAGGTTGTTGCGTTGCAGGTCGTTTTCTATGCGATGGCGGTACTCTTCTTCCGTTTCATAGCGATTCTGGATCATGCGGAAGCGGCGAGTAGTGGCCGCCGGCTGTCTGTCTCCTTGAGGATCGGCGATTATTGTCTGATCCAGTGCGAAACCTGCATTAGCCAGTTCAACCAGTCCCGAAGACAGCATCTGTTCCAGATGGTTCCAGGTCAAACGGTTGTTGCCGGGGCGCATTGTCTGAGCAGACACACAAAGAACAACCGGGATATGCAACAGCTTGAACAGGGGGTAGCCCTGATAAAAAAAATTCTGGTCAGGATGATCTACGACGATCAGCAGAAGTGATGACGAATCGGAGGCAGAGCGTGTGGTTGATTGCTGGAGCCCGGCCAGGCTGACAAAGCGGTAGTTGTGATTTTTCAGGTCATTAAACTGTTGCAGCCAGAGTGTATAACGGTGTTCTGCAGAAACTGATGGAGAATCGTTGTCAAAGCGCAGTACCTGAAAGGCGTCAGCCTGCGGTGCGCTCAGCAGAAACAGCAGTATATTCATTATACTGATCAGCCACTTTATTAAAAAACCAAAATGGTTTTTGCATGGGACTGTGCATGGAATTTTGCATGGGACTGTGCATGGGACAATGAACACGGGCATCCTGTTTATTCGGGTGGTGCGTTTCCAGTGAAGGTGCAACCGGATTGTGATCCGATGGGGTTTATACCAGCATATAAAAAACAAGGAGTGGTAATCGCCATGAACAACAGCACTAACGCCAACAGTATAGTGCGTACGCCAAAGCGACGGGTTTAAATTTTAATTAACCCCGAAGCGAAGTGGTAATTGATACAGGTCACTCTATGTCAAGAATGGTTGCGCTAGAATCCGACCCGCCACAGGGCCAAATGCGCAGGCTCAGTGGGAATGATTTCTGGTATATGTATTTTAATTGTTTTCACTATCAGTTGGTTGTACCCAGTTGCGCACGACATTGATACATTCGTCCAGGCCAGTACGCTGTGTCGAAGAGAACAGTTGAATACTGAACGGGTGCAAGAGAGTGGACTGTAGTTGTTGCTGGGTGTTGCGCAGGGCGGTTAATGCCGGTCCGCGGTTCAGTTTGTCGGCTTTTGTGAGGAGAATATGCACGGCTAAGGCGCGTTGTTCTGCCCATTGCAGCAGGTGCATGTCCTTTGATTGACAGGGATGGCGGATGTCCATGAGCAGAATCAGTCCGTTCAGGCTTCTGCGGTTCAACAGGTACTGGCTGAGTTCCTCAGCCCATTGGGCTTTAGTGTCATGTGCAACGGCGGCGTAACCGTACCCGGGCAAGTCGACCAGACGGAGAGTATCACTCTCTCCGATCTGGAAAAAATTGATCAACCGGGTTCGTCCCGGTGTTCTTGAACTGCGGGCAAGTTGTTTTTGTTGAGTCAATGCATTAATAGCGCTGGATTTTCCCGCATTGGAGCGTCCAGCAAATGCCACTTCGGCTCCGGAATCAGGCGGGCACTGCGTATAGCGGGCAGCACTGGTCAGGAACCGGGTAGAATGCAGAAACTGAAGTGGGGGAAGGTTGGGCATGGTAACAGATTCCAAAGGGTGCGGTAGTGGCAGTGCGGTAGGCGGTACGGTACTGCCGACAGGCAAACACAAACTGAACCTTAAGGATAACATGTTCACATACCGCCGAAGCAGATCCTGGTATATAATCATTAGCCGGGACTAAAGCATAGTGTTGCAGTGGCGCATGGTGTCTTTAGTAAAACAGCAGGTCTTCATTTGAACGGGCCCGCAAAAACGTGTAGTTTTTTATGTCAGGTAATTTCTGGAGTGTATAACGTGAAAAGATTGATTTTGGCAGTGATGATGACAAGCGCAGCGGGACTGGTACACGCAGCCATGAAGGGAGAGCAGGTGTATAACATGCACTGTGTGGCCTGTCATGGTTCCGGTGTGGCAGGAGCACCCAAGCATGGTGACAAGGCCGCATGGGCTCCACGTCTGAAGCAGGGGGAGGCAGTACTGTTCCAGCATGCTAAGAATGGTTTCAAGGCCATGCCGGCCATGGGTACCTGTTCTGAGTGTACTGACGAAGAACTGAAAAAGGCAATCCAGTATAACGCTCACTAACCAGCACTGTTGCAGGTTCAGAGACATTCAGGACATTCGGGAAAACTTCCATGATCAAGTCGATAGTTTCGTCGATAGTGACATTGTTATTGGGTGCGGGTTTGTCTGCGGAGGTGATGGCGGCTCCGCTGGTTGGGGATGCTGCTGCCGGGCAGGCGAAATCAGCGATGTGTGCTGCCTGTCATGGTGCAGATGGCAATAGTGTGGCCCCGACGTTCCCCAGACTGGCAGGACAGGGGCAGCGGTATATTATCAAGCAGTTGTCCGATTTCAAGGCAGGGAAACGTCAGAATGCCATTATGAACGGGATGGCGGCAGGCTTGACTGATCAGGATATGGCCAATCTCGCAGCCTTCTTTTCTGGACAGAAGGCCGGTACCGGGTATACGAAACAAGAGTATCTGGATCGGGGTCAGCGGCTCTGGCGTGGTGGCAATGTAGCGGCGGGCGTGCAGGCTTGTGCCAGTTGCCACGGCCCTTCCGGACAGGGAATGCCGGCTGCCGGTTTTCCGCATTTGGCGGGACAGCATGCAGATTATGTTTCAGCACAGCTCACGGCTTTTCGTGCAGCGGGACGGCATGATCTGAATGCTCCGGCCTATCGGCGCAATGATTCTGATCGGCCGAGTGATCCTGGGCCAATGCAAACGGTGGCCTCTCGTTTGTCGGATGAAGACATTCAGGCGGTTTCCAGTTTTGTTCAGGGCCTGCATTAACACCAGACGCACTCTTGGCCTGTGTCACGAGTGCGTCGGCTGTTCTCTGTGGCTTGTGAAGATGGTTTACTTGTGAATTAGAAATCTCCGGGATTCCCGGCAAGGTAATGCCCGAAATCAGCTAATCCAAAATCGTTTTAAGCGGATCGCCCCTGTGCCTTATAGCACTTCGATGCTGCGAAAAGCGGAGAAAGCGGCTTGGAGTGACCAGGGCATCTAGCGGCAAATCCCAAGGGGCCGGAACAAACTGCCCGGTTTGTTGACAATCATGTGCCAGACCAATGAGCCAAGGGCGTCGTGGACGTCGGTTCAGGTCGGCGAACAAACGGTCATAAAATCCACCACCCATACCGAGGCGATTCCCCTGTAGGTCAAAACCGACCAGAGGGACAAATACGAGATCCAGTGTCCATGCGGCCACCGGGCGAGTGCGGACGGGTTCGGGGATCTGAAAACGGTTGGGTCGTAGCCGAGTTCGTGGCGTACAGTGTCGAAATAATAACAGATTGCTTGATGCCTGCACACAGGGCAGAAAGATTCGGTGTGCCCCCCGCAGACGATAAGCATCCAGTTGCACCTCGCCGTCGGTTGCGCAATAAAAAGCAACGTATTGCGCCCGAAATACCATCGGCAGGCGGTTACAACGCTGCAGGCAATGCCGCGAAGCATGGTGCTGTTGTGTGGCAGTCAACGCCCGTCGTTGCTGACGCAGGTGCGAACGTAATTGCCGGCGTTTGTCTGTTGGGGTAGTCACATGGAACCTGCAATAGGGACAGTGCTATCAAGGCGATGTGAATGCGGTAAAACAGAGCGTTCTCCAGGATGCCGCTGCTAGTCTGGACCCTTGAACCCAGAGGTCCAAGGTGGGAGTTCTGATCCTGCATCAGGCTTTCCGAACGAGTCGGACATGCACACCGCAGGCACTAGGAAATCCCGTTTTGTAAATATCGGCTCAGGGGACGCAACCAGCTGGCAAACACCCCAGGGAACAATCTTATTATAGCGCAATTTTTCCTTCAGGAAAGAGGCTCCTTAAGGTCAATTGCAGATAATGTGCTGTCCATGCGATTGAGCCAGTGTTGATAGATAGCGTCCTGATCGACAGTGGCAGTACCGCCTGTCTGCGTCAGTAATTCGCGGCTGAGGTTCAGGGCGACGATGACGGCAATCCTTTCCAGGCCGGAAATTCGGCTGTGAGTACGGACTTCACGCATTTTTTTATCCAGCAGACTGGCTGAGGCACGCAGTATTTCCTGTTCTTCTGGAGGGCAGTTGACGCGGAACGGCTTGTCAAGTATGTAAATTTCCAGGGTGTTGGTGACGGACATGTTCAGGATTCCTGTTGCTGTTCCAATGCGCGCAGGCGCAGGATGATGGCTTCAACCCGGGCTTTGGCCAATTCATTTTTTCTTTGCAATTCGTTATTTTCCTGTTGCAGGGAGGCTTCTCTTTGGCGTAATTTACGGTTCTCCGCAGTGATCTGAAGTAGTTTTTCCAGCACTTGTTCCAGACGTTTTTCAACGCTGTTCTGCAGAGCAATGGTGCCGGCTGCTTCGGTGGGGCGAGGTAATGTAGTCATAGGCTTCGGGCCATGGGGCAGTAATCAGGGTGGATATGGAGTATAGTAGAGTGTTACTTCAGGTGGGGTCAATCGGTGAATGCAATCGGTGAATGCAATTGAAGAATGCAATGGAGCGATGGGGAGCGGGTCTGTGCTGGGAAGACTGGGCGCAATGGCTGGAAGGGCAGGCAACGACGGTTACTCCAGGAGAATTGCATGGCCTGATTTCCGGAGTGCTGGCGGGGGGCAAGAAACTGTCACCGGCGCTGTTGTTGAGAATGGTGCAGGCGCACATGGTGTCGGCGGTTATTGTGGATGCGGAAGGAGAGCAACGTCTGCTCAACTTGTACCAGTGCATTCAGGAACAGCTACAGGCGACAGACTTTGCTTATTACCCAGGGATTCCGGAGGAGGAACCGCTGAGGTGCAGGATAGAAGAACTGGCGCATTGGTGCCAGGGATTTCTGGTCGGCGTGGGAACGGCACTAAAAGCAATAAAAGACAAGGATCTTGAGCCGGAAGTACGTGAAGCATTGATAGCTATCACGGAAATTTCCAGGGTTGATCCGGAGCAGATTGAAGAACGTGCGGATTTTTCGCTGATGGAGATTGAAGAGTTTCTCAAGGTGACGGTGCTTATGATTTTTGTATCGATGACCGCCTCCCAAACGACAGGGGAGAGCCTGTAGTGGATGCACAGATGCTTCAGGAAGTGGCGGAACGCCGCAAGGCGTTGATGAATATGATGGGACACGGAGCAATGGCCATTGTTCCGGCGGCTGAGCAGTTGTTGCGCAATCGGGATACGGAGTTTCGTTACCGTCAGGACAGCGATTTTTTTTATCTGAGTGGGTTTGCCGAGCCGGAATCCGTGCTTTGCCTGATTCCCGGGCGTCCTGAGGGCGAATATGTTCTATTTTGCCGACCCCGGGATCGGGAGATGGAAATCTGGAATGGATACCGGGCCGGTTTGGCCGGTGCGGTGGAGTGCTATGGTGCAGATCAGGCATTTTTAGTTACGGAACTGGATGAACGTTTGCCAGAGTTGATGGCACAGTGTGATCGCCTGTATTATGCGCTCGGGCAGCGACCGCTGTTTGACCGGCGGGTTATTGGCTGGCTGAATACACTCCGGTCGCGTTCACGTTCTGGTGCCAGGGCTCCGGTGGAATTATTGATGCTGGAGCATTATCTGCATGATCTCAGGCTGTTCAAGAGCCCTGAGGAACTGAAACGTATGCGGCGTGCGGCCGCCATTTCGGTAAAGGCGCATGAACGGGTGATGCGTTATTGTCGCCCCGGGATGTATGAATATGAGCTGGAAGCGGAATTGATGCATGAGTTCCTGCGTTCTGGCTGCCAGGCCCCCGCTTATAACAGTATCGTTGGTGGGGGGGAGCGAGGTTGTATATTACATTATGTGGAAAACCGGCATCAGTTGCAGGAAGGGGAACTGGTGCTGGTGGATGCCGGTGCTGAATTTGAATGTTATGCTGCAGATATTACCCGAACGTTCCCCGTGGGTCGCCGTTTTACTGGGGAGCAACGGGCACTTTATGAAATTGTGCTGCAGGCCCAACTGGAGGCAATTGCCGGAGTGCTTCCAGACAGGCACTGGAATGATCCGCATGACCGGGCAGTGAAGGTCATTACCCAGGGTTTACTGGAGGTGGGTCTGTTGAGCGGTACATTAGATGGATTGTTGGAGCAGCAGGCCTACAAACCGTTTTTTATGCACCGGACGGGGCACTGGTTAGGCATGGATGTGCATGATGTGGGGGATTATCGGGTCGATCAGGTGTGGCGGGTGCTGGAACCCGGAATGGTGCTGACGGTGGAACCCGGGCTTTATATTGCGGCAGATGCACCGGTCGATGCCCGTTGGCGGGGGATTGGTATTCGGATTGAAGATGATGTTCTGGTCTTACGTTCAGGGCATGAGGTGTTGACCCAAGGGGCTCCCAAACAGATTGCTGATATTGAAGCGCTACGTCAGGAGGGGGCATGACGCATTCTGCAACGGATAATGTGCCGGATGTGGTTATAGTCGGTGGTGGCATGGTGGGGCTGTTGCTGGCCTTGAGCCTCGCACGTCAGTCGACCTTGCGGGTGTTGCTGCTGGAGGAACTGGCGCAGGAAATGCTGGTGCAAGGGTCGGTAAACAGTTTTGATGGCCGGTCCACGGCGTTGTCCAGAACGACTGCTGCGCTGTTCAGGGATCTGCAGTTAGGGAACGTTATTGAGGCGCATAGTGCGACAATCAGCGATATCGTGGCATCGGAACGCCGGGGCTGGGGACGCTTCCGTCTCAATGCCGATGAGGAGGGGGTGGATGCACTGGGGTACGTGGTGGAGAACGCCAGTTTAGGCCAGGAATTGCTGCGGGCGGCGATGCAGTGTCCGGGAATACAACTGCGTTTTTCCTGTTCGGTCCAAAGTATCGAGATGCAGGCAGAACGTACTACGTTGCACGTGGCCGGACAGGCTCCGGTCACAACGTCCTTGCTGGTGGCGGCAGATGGTGCCCATTCCCGCCTGCGTCAGGCCATGGGTATTCCGGTCGATGTAGTAGATTACGCACAAAGTGCGCTGGTTTGTAATATTCGCCTTTCCTCGCCGGTTCCCGGATTGGCGATTGAGCGGTTTGCACCGGGCGAAGTAGTGGCCGTGCTGCCGCGGCTGGATGGGAGCCGGGCAGTGATCTGGACGGCTGCGCCTGAGCGGGTGCAACAGCTAAAAATGGCCTCCGAACGGCGTTTTTCAGATGAATTGACGCAGTACCTGGGCACAGGCCAGGGCCGGGTACTGCAACGAACACCGCCCGTACTGTATCCCCTGAAAAAAATTATTGCCACTCAGCAGGTACAGCCGGGACGGGTGGTGCTGGGGAATGCAGCGCATTTTCTGCACCCGGTCGCCGGACAAGGATTTAATCTGTGTGTACGGGATGTGCAGTTATTGACGCAGTTGTTGCTGGAAGCGTGGCATCAGCAACGTCCTCTCGGATCGCTGGCGCTTTTGCAGCAGTATCAACAGAGTCGTAGTCGTGATCAGCAGATCATTGGCACTTTTTCAGATGCGTTGGTACGTCTGGGGACTGCCTCATTTCCCGGACTCCGGTTCGTTCGGTCCCTGGGTATGTCGGTTCTGGATCAGTGGCCACTGAGCAAGCGCTTACTGGCGCGAATGACCATGGGGGCCGTGTGAAACACGACATAGTGATTATCGGCGGCAGTAGTGCGGGAATGACAGCCGCTGCCCTGCTGGCTGAGGCTGATTTTGCGGTGGCACTGGTGGAGCCGACCGCTGGTCCTGAACCTGGTGGAGCACTGGATAAGCGCACGGTGGCGTTGACAGCGCATTCAGTGCAATTACTCGATCGTCTGGGTTTTCCGTGGGAGCAACGGCGTTATTGTGATTGGCGACAGGTGGTGGTGGAGGAGGCGGATAGTCCAGTGCCATTGCATTTCCGTGCCGAGGACACCGGCAGGGCCTCTTTAGGCCGGTTAGTGGAAATCCCTGAATTAAATTCCGGATTGCGGCAGATCATTGCAGCGCAGGAAATTCAGGTTTATCAGGAGTCTGCCCGAGAGATGCGGGAGCAACCCGCTGGTGTGCAGGTGCTATTGAGTCAGGGACAGGTGCTGGAGGCCGGGCTGGTCGTGGCGGCGGATGGCGCAGAATCCTGGGTTCGGCAGCAACTGGGTATCGGACTGACATGGCATGATTATCAGCAGCAGGCCATCGTCGCCGTCGTGACCTGTAATCGGCCGCATGCGCACCGGGCCTGGCAACGGTTTACCCACGGGTTTCCCCTGGCGTTTTTGCCGATGGCTGCTTCCGGGGCAGCTCAGTATTCCCTAGTCTGGTCGTTACCGACAGCAGAGGCGACTAGGCTGATGTGCTTGTCGGATGCTGATTTTATCACTGAACTGCAAAAAAACATGGCCAGAGAACTGGGACAAATCCAGCAGATTTCCCAACGCTGCAGTTTCCCACTGGTTGCCCGGCATGCGTTGAGTTATTATGCCATGAAGGCAGTGCTTGTCGGAGACAGTGCGCATACCATTCATCCGTTGGCCGGCCAGGGATTGAATATGGGGTTGGCTGATGTGGCGGTGCTGGCTGAGGAGTTGTTACGTGCCCGGCAGCGGCGGTTGCCCTTGGCACATCTTTCGGTGTTGCAGCGTTATCAGCGGCGGCGCCAGGCAGATAATCAGAGAATGCAGGACGGCATGACAGCGTTGCAACGGCTGATGGGTACTAAAGCGCCATTGCTCCGAGTGTTGCGCGGACAGACATGGTCGTGTATTGAGCGTCAGCCCTGGCTGAAAGGCTTGATACTGGATATGGCTTTTTATTAGTATATCATAGAGTTGTAACGGTTATCCCACTGGAGTTCTAGTGGTGGACTGAACAGGAATCAGGGTGATACAGGTGTTTTCCGGGTTAAGAAGTAGTTCAGCATGTGTGCAGACCACAGGTTCGCAGGTGCTGTGTTTGCTGCTGTTGTCGGGCATGATGCGTAGTTCAGTGGCACTGACCGACCTAGATTCAGGCATTCAGGCCTATGAAGCCGAGCATTATGCTGAGGCCATTGTGTTGTTGACGCCTTTGGCCGAGCAAGGCAATAAAGAGGCTCAGGATTTATTGGGTGCCAGTTATGAGGAAGGCAAGGGAGATTTTGCGGAAGCGGCACGGTGGTATAAAA
>JAJXWR010000120.1 GCA_021781515.1 Pseudomonadota bacterium | reverse complement strand
CAATGTACAGACGATTTTGCTGCCTTCCGGAATTTTACCGGAACGTACATCCCGCATAGCCCCCGCCAGCGATGCGGCCGATGCCGGCTCACAGAACACCCCTTCCTGTTGCGCTAACAGACGTTGTGCCGCCAGAATTTCTGTATCAGACAATTCATCAAACCAGCCCATGGATTTTTTTTGCAATTCCCAAGCCTTGTCCCAGGACTGCGGGTTACCGATCCGGATCGCCGTTGCCACGGTTTCTGGCTCGGCTACCGGCCCACCCCGCAAAAAAGGTGCCGAACCTGATGCCTGATACCCCAACATACGCGGCCGCTGGCTCACCACCCCCCGATCGAAATATTCACTATAACCCATCCAGTGGGCCGTGATATTGCCAGCATTGCCGACAGGCAGGCAATGATAGTCCGGGGCGGCACCCAGTTCTTCAATAATTTCAAAAGCTGCAGTTTTCTGACCCTGTAAGCGGTAGGGGTTAATGGAATTAACAATGGTGACGGGGACACGTTCAGCGACCTGTTTCACCAGCTCCATCCCTGCATCAAAATTACCGCGGATTTGCAGCGTAATGGCCCCGTACATCATGGCCTGCGCCAGTTTCCCCAACGCAATTTTACCTTCTGGAATCAGGACAAAGGCACGGATTCCGGCTCGGGAGGCATAGGCGGCGGCCGCCGCCGAGGTATTGCCGGTGGACGCACAGATAATGGCCTGAGATCCCGCCTCCACTGCCTTGGTCACCGCCATGGTCATTCCACGATCCTTGAATGAACCCGTTGGATTGAGACCCTCATATTTCACATAAATATCGACTTCTTTACCCAACTGCCTGGGAATGTTCTTCAGGCGGATAAGCGGGGTGTTCCCCTCTCCCAGGGAAATAATCCGGGTATCGTCCGACACGGGTAAATGATCCCGGTATTTATTAATCAAACCGGTATAGCGATTTCCAAAACTCATAAACAAGCACCCTGTTTCAATCAGATATTAGAATTAAACACTGGGTCAGCACCACACGACCCAACTACACCTCAGGCCTCCAGACCTCAGGCATCCAGCGTTTCAAGACGAATACGCACGACATGATCCAGTATATCCGTCAATGCCTCAATTTCCCCAATAGCCGCATTCATTGCTGCTTCACAGACCACTTTGGTCAACAGGATGATCGGTGCCTTGCCTGCCGCATGATCTGCCGCATGTGCAGGTTTTTGCAGAATAGCCTCAATGCTGATGCTGTAGCGACTGAGTATGCCCGTTACATCCGCCAACACCCCAGGCCGGTCATTGGCCAGCAAACGCAGATAATAAGCTGTATGCACCTGGTCAATGTTCAGGATTGGGGTATTATCCAGCGCATCCGGCTGAAAAGCCAGATGCGGCACTCCTGCTCTTCCGGCACCAACCGGCTGATTGCGCATGGCCCGTGCCACATCGACCAGATCAGCAACCACGGCAGACGCCGTAGGACCGGCACCCGCCCCGGAACCGTAATAGAGCGTCGGCCCCACCGGATCCGCCAGCACCAGCACTGCATTTTTAACCCCATGCACATTACTGATTAGACGCTCAGCAGGAATAAGGGTAGGATGTACACGTAATTCAATGCCCAATTCCGTGCGACGCGCCAGCCCTAAATGTTTGATCTGATAACCTAATTCAGCAGCGTAAGCCACATCCGCTGCCGTCAGGCGCGTTATGCCCTCGGCATAGACTTTTTTAAACTGTAGCGGGATACCGAAAGCCAGTGAAGCCAGAATGGTCAGCTTATGCGCTGCATCTATGCCCTCTACATCAAACGCCGGGTCCGCTTCTGCATAACCCATCGCCTGTGCTTCCTTGAGAACTTCATAGAAATCCCTGCCTTTTTGCCGCATTTCGGAAAGAATAAAATTTCCCGTGCCATTGATAATACCAGCCACTGCATTGATACGGTTAGCCGCCAGTCCTTCCCGTAGTACTTTAATGATCGGCACCCCGCCTGCAACCGCCGCTTCAAAGGCCACAAAACGCCCTTTCGCCTCGGCAAGGGCAAAAATCTCATTACCATGTTCTGCCAACAACGCCTTATTGGCAGTAACGACGTGCTTACCCTGCTCCAATGCCTGGGTAACCACTTCGCGGGCGGTGGTCGTCCCGCCCATCACTTCCACCAAAATATCTACATCAGGATCACGTACCACGGCAAAAACATCCCGGCTCACCCGAATTCCCGACGTATCACATTCCGGACGGTCACGCCGCACCCCGACATGCGAGACAACAATCGGACACCCGGTGCGCCTGGCAATTTCGCTGGCATTATCCTTCAGCAGGCGCAATGCACCGCCACCCACTGTTCCCAACCCTACGATACCTACCCGTATAGGCTGCTGCCCGTACTGCATGATCTGCCATCCTCTGTTTTTATCTGACGCTCAATTGCACACATCCTGCAGGCAGTGTAGCACAACGCCTAGTGCCCACTCAGTCCCAACGCCTGCGCCATGTCAGCCGGACTCAGGTACCCCCCTAAACGCTCCCCTTTGACCGAATAAACCGCAGGAGTTCCATCCACACCCAGGCTAACACCCAGAGCATACTGTTTCTTAATCAACGAATCACAGGCCGGGGTAGCGGCTTTATTCACATCATGCCCCAGATACGCCTCTGTAATCGCATGTAAACGATCCTGGGCACACCACACCTGCCCCATACGCCGGGCCACATTCCCCTCGGGCCCGGTACGCGGCCACGCCAGATAACGCACTTCGATGCCCTCGGCGTTATAACCTTCAATCTGAGAATGCAGTTTTCGGCAATATCCGCAGTCTATATCTGTAAATACATAGACACTGGCGCGGGTATGCTGTTTCGCCGGAAAAATGATTTCCTGAGTGGCTGGCACGGCGGCAAGGCTGGAAACGGCCTGTTTCTGCAGAACCTGATCCGAAAGATTAACAATCTGGTCTCCATCAAAACGCACAAAATCACCCTGTACCATATAACGGGCATCCCCGGTCATAAAAACAGGAGACATCCCATCAGCTTGCACCACATACCAGCCTGGTGCCGCTGCTGGTTGTATGGCAGTAATCTGGACGTCGGGGAAGGAATGGGAAAAACGCATTTTAATTGCTGCAGTGGGATCAACGGCCCATACCGGTAACATCAATAACAGACCGAGCAAGACCCCCACTGATTTCAGATTCAGCTGCATTGAATTTACCCACATCGATTTCACTCTGTCCTCCGGTCATTGATAGGCGTAGAAAAAGTCAGGCATAGAAAAACGTCTACACAGGCGTTATGGTAGCATGAACTGAGGTGGAACGAATACACGCCTGCCTGAAACCTGAAACCTCAGTATTGCAGATGTAACCGCAAGCCAAGCACCCACATCGGACCACGATCCCGATTGAACCCCGGATTATAAAGCCGCTGAATATCCGGTGACACGCTGAAACCATAGGGAAGATTTGCCTGGTAATAACATTCCATCGCCTGTTCCGCCGCATAGTTCAATCGCCCATCCCCCAGGTCGAAGCCTAGCCCCCCTGCTCGCAAATAGGCAGCATGTTCCGCAGATAATCCGGCAATCACATAGGCCAGGCCCACATGATCCCCGGAGCGATACCAATGGGCTCCGGATAATTGCATACCTGCACTTATTTGCCGGTCAATTTCGGTAAATGCAAAAGATTCAGTACGACCATCATTAGAACCCGCCCTTAAAAACAGACCGGTCTCCCCTGCATCTGCCAGTGGCAGTTCCATATTCAGTCCCCAACCCGTTTTCGTCGTATCGGGTTTACGGGTCAGTAAAATATCCGGCGTCGATCCATGCGCCAGTGCCAGGGCCGTGGCATAAGTTCCCATATCTGCCCAGTTGCGGTAAATCATCGCCCGAATCACCAGCCCTTGCGGCAGATTCAAGGTCAGTTCACTGTCAAATTCACTGGCCTGATCCAATGCCGCCAAAGCCTGCCCATTGGCAATCACAGGCATTTTATACCAGCCGTTGCGCCACGCCCACAGCGGATGCTCCCATCCCAGCATGAACCCTGCCGTATAACCCCGGGTATCCGCCGCAAAATCCCAGGCCGTGTTATTAAAAAAACTCCAGTTCATAAACTGGCTTCGGGCGCCTCCAGCATAACGATTGCGGTCGAAATCATCGCTGGAAGCCAGCATACCCGCCTTGAATTCCAGTTGCTCCGTGGCTTCTGATCCGGCCAGTTGATCCTGCGCCCGTTCAACCGTCTGGCGTTCGCTGCCCAATGGAATCAATTGACGCACATAGGCTCGCGCCGTATAGGGCCGTTGACTCAGTCCCTGTGGACCAGCCCGTTCTGCATCCCCGTCTGTCAATGACCCCAATCCCGTAGAATGACTGATACCTGATCCATCAAATTTTTCAATATCCAGATAAAACTGCGTGTTAGAGAGCGCCTGCCATCCCAGATAAATCCCCCCGGTATAGGTGGCCTGCGTGTCCCCGCCGGCGGTGACACTCAATGGCCCGCTGTAAGGCGCAGAGAAAGGATATAAATGCTGACGAATCAAGGTAAACTGCGCCGCCGTCACCTGCGGCAGTGCCAATTCATCGGCTCTAGAAAAAAAAGAGGCCAACAACCCACTGGCCAGGATAACCCGGCTAAAGTATCTGCATCGTGTACTCAACCACAATCTCCCTGGACAACCACCAAAAAATCAACAAAAAAACATCCAATGAGAACATAAGACCATGACAGCGGTATGACACTCGGAAAATTTTCACTCCGATCCCTGACAAACCACCTCCATTTGCCCTATTCTAGGCGTGTCTGCATAACACCATGATTGCCTGCCAATGAATGAAACCGCTTCACTACCATTAAGCCTTATAGACAGATTCTATTTACTGCTCTTGCGCCTGATCGCCCGTTTACCAATCCCCGTACTTCAGGCACTTGGACGCCTCATTGGCAATTGGGCGCATATTTTACCGCAAGTGACCCCGGTTTTTGTGACCCGGCGCAACCTTTATCTCTGTTTCCCGGAAAAATCAAAAAAAGAACTGGATCAACTCTGTGTACAAAGCTTACAGTCCAATGCCATGACTTTTTTAGAATTTGCCAAGTGCTGGGGCATGCCACCCCAGTACAGCATCGAAAAAATAGTCAAAGTACGTGGCGAGGAGATCTTCCGCAACGCCTTGGCACAAGGCTGTGGCACCCTGGCATTAGTACCACATTTCGGTAACTGGGAATTCATGAACGCCTGGACTGCCCAATATGCACACTTAACCGTCATGTATAAACCCACCAAAGAACCCGGCGTCGATCTCTTTGTACTGGAAGCCCGCAGCCGCCTTAACGCCGAACTGGTGCCTACGGATGATTCTGGAGTACGTTCTTTACTGCGTGCCTTGAAACGCAATGGTTTTGTGGCCGTATTACCAGACCATGTTCCGCAACCCAAAGGCGGTGTGTCTGCCCCTTTTTTTGGTATTGAAACCCTCAGCACCGTACTGGCCTCCCGCCTTTGGCAACGGACCCACTGTGCCGTCATTGTCATGTACGCCCGGCGTTGCCCGGACACCATCGGTTTTGAACTTGTGATTGAAGAGGCCGATCCCGCTTTTTTTAGCGAAGATATCAAAGAATCCGTCACTGGAATGAATCGTACCATTGAACGAGTAATACGCACCAGCCCAGCCGATTACCAATGGGCTTACCGACGCTTCAAATCTTGCAGTCATATCCATAATATTTACGACCGAAGCCATCCCCCGCAATTTGATGCAGAGCATCCGGGAAAAAGACATTTTTACCGGACACCGTCTGCAAAATAATTATTTTTACCGCTGACACGCCCCATGACTAAAGTCAGGGGGCAATAGGTTTGCTGCGGGGATTGATTGCGTGGCTTGAATAATTGACCACATGCGATGCGCTGAGGTATTGGGCATGTGAAACGAATCGCCAAGCCAGTAATGCGAATGCCAGCAGACTCACAAATGCCTGAGTATCTCTGGCACCAGAGAAATTTTCTCCGTTTCGTTAAGTAGTGCTTGAACGAAAACTAATAAAATTAATATATTTCAATATGTTGTATTGCATATCCTGTTTTTAATTTTGCTCAAAAATTGCTAAAAATCCTGCTTTTTTGACGATTTGAGTGGTTTTTTCTGAAATCTTCGTCGCAATCCATGAGGAAACTTAATGGAAAAGACATTGTCTTAAAATTCTTCGTTCAGCACCATGGAATAAAATTATAAAAATAACCAATACACTAGAATTATCTATAAAATATTTTATAGATCACAATATATGCACTTTTGTTTGTATACAAAACCTTATCTGCTTGTTCTATGATTATTTTTCCAGAAGTATTTAGTGATTAAACAGTGCTATAGCATGTAGATTAATTGTGTCAGGAATTTTTTGACGAATTGATGCAATGTCCTTGGTTTTCTACAGCTTCACAAGTTAATAACTCCATGTAATCATCCATTGACAGAATTTCATGTTAAATAATTTCACCAATGTATTGCATGTTGGACGAAGCCGCTACGCGGAGAAAAGACACTTGGAGTCGCGCCGTAATCTCATAAAAATAAATTCTCGGTACCCCCCATGGGGTTTTTTCAACCTGCGTCGAGAATATTACTTTTATGGACAGCAAATTCATTGCTTTATTCGAATTAAATTTCAAAAAACTGCTTAGTTGCTTCAATCTCAATGGGATGCAGCCAAAAACTATTGCTGCCTATTCCAAAGCGGTTCGAAAAGCTGGCGAACATTTCAGCTATCACCTTGAAGCTGTAACACCTGAGCAGTGGAGAGATTATTTCATCGAACTGGATAAAAATGAGTCACAGAGCAGCATAAAACATGCGTTTTACGGGCTGAGATTCCATTTCACCCATGTACTACGGCAACCGTGGCCAATTCCCGACTTAGTGAAATCTTCGAAGACTCAACGGCTACCAGATATTGTGACCCGAGCACAAATGCAGAAAATAGTGATGACGACACGAGTACTCAGTTACCGTGTGTTTTTCTTTACGCTTTACAGTCTGGGACTTCGTTTAGGGGAATGCTTGAACCTGCAGGTTGGTGATATTGATGCCGATCGTATGCGAGTACATATTCGCAATGCCAAGGGCAATAAAGATCGGCTTGTTCCACTACCTGAAACAACGTTAATCGTGTTGCGTCAATTTTGGGCAGAGCAATCCGGTATGGGTATTTCCCTGCAGGAAAAATGGGGTAAAACAGGCAGGCATGGCCTCTACGCATTTGAATGCTGTTGGTGTTCAACAGGCGTTGCGCCTAGTGACCCTTGAATGCGGTTTAAAAAAAGAATTACCCCGCACAGTCTTCGCCACAGTTATGCAACCCATCTGATTGAAGCAGGTGTTGATCTGCGGACCGTACAGAACATTCTGGGTCATCAATCGATACTAACCACCGCTCGCTATACCCACCTGACTGAACAAAATACAGCTAACGCCAGAGACTGCATTAATAAAGTAATGGGACAGATGGAAGTTCGCTGGGGGAGAATCAAATGATTCGCCTTGCCAGTATCATTGAAAAATTCCAGAACGAATTTTTCGGGCAGTATAGGGATCAATTGTTGCCCAGTCACTTGGCTACACTCAACGCAATTATTCAATGTCGCAGCGACGCAGCACCCAAGATGCGTTTGAAATGTCAGTCCTGTGACCATGAGCACTATCTGCCTCATTCTTGTGGTAATCGCAATTGCCCCCATTGTCAGGCCCATGAATCACAGCAATGGATAGAGAAGCAGCAAGCAAAACTGGTTCCCGGTCAATATTACCTACTGACTTTCACGTTACCGGCAGAATTCAGG
>JAJXWR010000119.1 GCA_021781515.1 Pseudomonadota bacterium | reverse complement strand
CTACACAATACCATCGTACAACACCGCTAAAGTACTGGAACATGACCCTGCCAGTATCGGTTTTTAAACCGGCCATTTCTCTCGATTTCTTCACCGGCGGTCACAGCGAAGCGAAACCTCGATGTACAGATTGCTGACCAGGTTGCATCTCAGTTAAAAGAAGAGCGCATTCGTGTAATTGCAGAGGAATCAAAGAAGGCGAAGGCGGCTAGTGCCGTGGAGTTGGATACTAAAGTACGTGAGCTTGCTGAGCTTCAGGAAGTGCTGAAGGTGCGCGACGAGAAGCTTGCTGCTGCCCAAAAAACACAAGCTGAACTCATAAAAAAACAGCGTGAACTCGATGATGCCAAGCGTGAACTTGAGCTTACTGTTGAAAAACGTGTTCAGGACGGGCACCCCCCTGAATAGCACCCCATTGTGTCTGTACACTTGGAGGGTGATGGAAACATGAAAATAAATGTCGCATGACTCAACGGTGCCAGTTTGTTCATTGAATGCATTTTCAGGCCCCGGTTATTTTTGTATTCGCCAGCCACGCCTGCAACTGGTTCATCCGGTGCGTTTCGACGAATTGTGGCCGTGCTGATTCTGGCAGTGTTGTTAGCGCAGAACTATCGGGTAAGTGTTGTTGCAGATAAGCAACGGCAGCCAGGAGTGTGTCCCCTTGTGGATAGGGATCAGTGTCGTGATGCAGGCGTCCACGTACATCACAGCGACAGGCCTGTACAAAAGACGGAAGACGCTGGGGACGTCGCCAACCGTCCAGGTGGGTGATCAAGGAATACAGTTGTTGGACGGTTTCAGTAGTGTTGAGTGGCAGTCGGTGCAGTTCCAGATGAAATTGAGCGACCATCAGCGCCAGATCACGCAGTTCTGCTGGCACTCGCAATCGTTGAGCGAGGTGCTGGATCAGAGGCAGGCCCCGTTGACCATGTTCGGGATGGTGAGGCAGGTGTTCTGAGGCGGTATGTGCTTTGCCGACGTCGTGAACCAGCACTGCAAAACGAACGGCCAATGGGGCGTTGTCCAGTGCCGTCTGCTGCAAACTAAGGAGAATATGTTGGCCTGTATCAATTTCCGGATGCCAGAACGGATTTTGTGGTACGCCAAACAGGGCACTGATTTCCGGAAACCAGACTGGCAAGGCTTCGGCCTCCCGCAGGGTCTGAAAATAAATATCCGGTCGTTCAGTCATCAGCGCCCGGGCGGTTTCTTTCCAGATACGTTCTGCAGTTACTTGCAGCAACTCTCCGGAACGGCTGAGTTGGCGCATAAGTTCCAAAGTTTCGTCCGCTATGCGAAAACCGGAAGGGGCCAGTGTGCTGGCAAAACGTGCCACGCGCAATACTCGCAGTGGATCTTCGACAAAGGCCGGGGATATGTGGCGCAAAAGGCGATTTTGCAGGTCTTTGAGGCCACCACAGGGGTCAATCAGTTGCCCGTCAGCATCTTCGGCAATGGCATTGATACTTAAATCACGGCGTCGCAGATCTTCTTCCAGCGACACTTCTGGTGTCGCCTCACAGGAAAATCCGGTATATCCCAGGCCGATTTTACGTTCCCTTCGGGCCAGTGCATATTCTTCCTGGGTATCGGGATGTAAAAAAACCGGGAAATTCTTGCCCACTTGACGGTAGCCTTTATGGGTCAATTCCTCAGGGCGGGCACCGATAACTACCCAGTCTTTTTCATGCACCGGGAGTCCCAACAATTTATTGCGTATCGCTCCGCCCACCAGATAAATTTTCAAGATGGTTTACTCAGCAGCCAACAGACGTGCGGCTTGCCACAGCCAGGTACTGGCAGTGGTACGAAAAGGCTGCCATGCTGTACCGATCAAGGCCAGTTCTCGGGGGGTGGGTGCTTGGTGCAAATGTTTCAGGCGGCAATAGCCTTCACGGATGCTGTAATCTCCTACAGGCAGAACATCGGGTCGTCCCAAATGAAAAATAAGCAGCATATCGACCGTCCACGCACCGATGCCCCGGATCAGTGTCAGTTGCTGGTGTAATTGCTGATCCGTGAGCAGGGCGGCGGCCGTATTGTCCGGAACTAATCCGTTCAGGGCGTGTTGCGCCAGGCTTTTAAGCGCATGGACTTTGCTGGCGGAAAAGCCACAGTGGCGTAAGGTGGATTCCTCTGCCGCCTGCAGTTGCGCCGGTGCTGGTAGTCCCGAAAAACAGAGATCCAGTTTTTTTAGCAGGCTTTCCGCCGCATGATGATGCACATGTTGATGCGCTATCGCCCGGATCAGATACTCGTAAGGGGTGCAGGCCATTCGGGGAGGGAAGGAGTAAGGAGGACAATGTTCCACCAGGTGCGACCAGTCTGAGTCGAGAGTGCCTAAAAAATCCAGGGCAGCGTCTGATGAACGTGTCAAGGGTTATGCTCAATGCCAGTGGTAGAGATATGCCAGGATTCCGTTATTTGTCCCCGGTCACAGGATTCCAGATGGACATCAAACTTCCAGAGCCGGTATAAATGTTTTAGTACCTCGACAGTATTGCCGGGTGCCAGAGGGCGCTGTTGATGTTGTTCGTGGCGCAGGGTCATGGAACGGTTGCCGCGCAGATCGACACTCCACACCTGGATGTTTGGTTCGTTCATGCTGAGGTTGTATTGGTCGGACAAGGCCTGGCGGATATTATGGTAACCGGATTCGTCATGAATCGCATCAATAAGCAGATGGTCTTGTTGTGGATCATCCAGTACGCTGAACAATTTAAACTCCCGGATCAGTTTGGGGCTGAGAAACTGTTGCACGAAACTTTCGTCCTTGAAGTTTTGCATGGCCCCTTTGAGGGTTTGCAGCCAAGGCGTCCCCGCCCAGTCGGGAAACCAGCGGCGATCTTCATGGCTTGGGGCCTCACAGATGCGGCGTATATCCCGGTACATGGCAAAACCCAGTGCATAGGGATTGATGCCATTGTACCACGGACTGTCATAGGCAGGTTGCGCTACGACTGAGGTATGCGAGGTGAGAAATTCCAGCATGAAGCCATCATTAACCAGCCCCTGATCATAAAGATCCTGCATTAACTGGTAGTGCCAGAAGGTAGCCCATCCTTCGTTCATGACCTGTGTCTGGCGCTGAGGATAAAAATATTGTGCCATTTTACGCACAATCCTGACGATTTCACGTTGCCATGGTTCGAGTAACGGTGCATTTTTTTCGATAAAATACAGCAGGTTTTCCTGCGGTTCTGCTGGAAAACGCTGTCGATCCTGCAGATCCGCTGTGGAGTTCTGTTTAGGGGGAATAGTCCGCCACAGTAAATTAACCTGTTGTTGCAGTAAAACTTCACGTTCTTCCTGACGTTGCTGTTCTTCGGCCGCTGAGATCGGATAAGGACGCTTGTAACGGTCAACGCCATAGTTCATCAAGGCGTGGCAGGAGTCCAGCAGTACTTCTACTTCCGTTTTACCGTAACGTTCTTCACAATGTTGCAGGTAACGCCGGGCAAACACCAGATAATCGATGATGCCACCCGCATCAGTCCAACTGCGAAACAGGTAATTGCCCTTGAAAAATGAGTTATGCCCATAACAGGCATGGGCAATCACCAGTGCCTGCATGGTCATGGTGTTTTCTTCCATGAGATAGGCAATACAGGGGTTGGAATTGATGACGATTTCGTAGGCCAGTCCCATTTGTCCGCGTTGATAGGCTTGGTCCACTGAGACAAAATGCTTGCCAAACGACCAATGGTTATAATGGATTGGCATCCCCACGGAGGCATAAGCATCCATCATCTGCTCAGAACTGATGACTTCGATCTGATTAGGGTAGGTATCAAGTTCGTATTTTTTATGGGCCAGCAGACCAATTTCTTCGTCATACTGTCCCAGCAGATCAAAGGACCATTCGGAACTGCTAGAGAGCGGTTTACGGCGTGTCATGGCTCAGTCTCCCTGTCTGGTCAGCTAATTCTGGACGGATGAGCGACTGAATAATGAACGGAACACCGGGTAGATGTCTTCAGCAGTACTGATTTGTTGCATGGCAAAGCTCTCAGGAAATTCGTCTTTCAGGTCGCTATAGGCATGCCAGAGTGACTGGTGTTCCCGCGGAGTGATTTCAATATAGGCATAATACTGCACCCATGGCATGATCTGGTTGCCCAGGATTTTCTGGCATAACGGAGAGTCATCATTCCAGTTATCACCGTCTGAGGCCTGTGCCGCATAAATATTCCACAGTTGTGCGGGAAAACGTTGTTGCATGATCTGGTGCATCAATTCCAGGGCGCTGCTGACGATCGTGCCTCCGGTTTCACGGGCATAGAAAAATTCCTGTTCATCGACTTCTCTGGCGCTGGTATGGTGGCGGATAAAGACCACTTCAATCCGCTGATAGTTGCGTTTGAGAAACAGATAAAGCAGAATAAAAAAACGTTTGGCCAGATCCTTGGTGGCCTGGGTCATTGAACCCGATACATCCATCAGGCAAAACATAACCGCCTGTGCACTGGGTTTTGGCACTTTGACATGGTGGTTATAGCGTAAATCCAGTGTATCCAGAAAAGGGATGCGCTTGAGGCGGGAGCGCAGGTACAGCAGCTCAGCCTCCAGTGTTGCACGTCTGTCGCTGAGTGGTTCGACCCCCTCCAGATCTTTTTCAAGCGCCTGAAGTTGCGCTTCCAGACAGCGAATCTGCCGACGGTAGGGGCTGCCCAGCGCAATGCGCCGTGCCGAAGCCTGGCGCAGGCTGCGGACAATATTGATTTTAGTCGGTGAGCCACTCTGGATAATGCCGGCTTTTTGCCATTGGAAATTTTCAATACCCGTCAGTTGTCGTTTGATCAACCGGGGCAGTTCCAGATCATCGAAGAGGAAATCGAGAAATTCTTCTTCCGAAATACTGAACATGAACTGATCTTCACCTTCTCCCTGGCTGGAGGCCTGGCCACTGCCATTGCCCGCACCACCTTCAGGACGGGCGACCTGGTCTCCCTGAACAAATTCCCGGTTTCCTGGCTGAATATGGCGCCGTTCCCCCCCCTGGCCGTGATGAAACACCGGTTCAGAAATATCCCGGGTGGGAATGGAAACGGAATCGCCTCGATCCATATCGGTAATGGAACGACGGGTGACGGCATCCGCAACGGCTTTTTTAATATGTTCCCGGTGTCGGTCAAGAAACCGCTGGCGATTGATCGCACTGCGACCCCTGCCGTTCAGACGACGGTCAATAATATAGCTCATGCTTTACCCTCCACAACGATCCTGATGATCTATTGGGATTTACGCACCCGCAAATACCATTCGGACAGTAAACGCACCTGTTTTTCGGTATAGCCTCGATCGACCATACGTTTGACAAAATCCTGATGTTTTTGCTGATCGGTGCGTGAGGCTTTGGGATTGAACGATATCACCGGCAGCAAATCTTCAGTATTGGAGAACATCTTCTTTTCAATCACGGCGCGTAATTTTTCATAGGACAGCCAGCTGGGATTGCGTCCATTATGATTGGCGCGTGCCCGCAACACATAGTTGACCACTTCATTACGAAAATCTTTAGGATTGGAGATGCCCGCCGGCTTTTCAATTTTTTCCAGTTCTTCATTCAGACTTTTGCGATTGAGTATTTCTCCGGTATCCGGGTCACGATATTCCTGATCCTGAATCCAGAAATCAGCATAGAGCACATAACGATCAAAAATATTCTGCCCGTATTCTGAGTAGGATTCCAGATAAGCGGTCTGAATTTCCTTGCCGATAAATTCGACGTAACGGGAAGCCAGATATTCTTTGATGAACCCCAGATAGCGGTCGTGAACTTCTTTGGCAAACTGTTCCTGTTCAATCTGGGTCTCCAGAACATGCAACAGGTGCACCGGGTTGGCTGCAATTTCCGTGTGGTCGTAGTTAAACACCCTGGAGAGGATTTTAAAGGCAAACCGCGTTGATAGCCCGTTCATCCCTTCATCCACCCCGGCACTATCCCGGTATTCCTGATAGGACTTGGCCTTGGGATCCGTATCCTTGAGATTTTCTCCGTCGTAGATGCGCATCTTTGAATACAGCGAAGAATTTTCTGAAGGTTTGAGCCGCGACAGTACACAGAACTGTGCCAGCATTTTTAAGGTGTCCGGCGCACAGGGAGCTTGGTTCAGCGAGGAATTTTCCAGTAGTTTGCGGTAGATGGCGATTTCTTCGCTGACCCGGAGGCAATAAGGAACCTTGACGATGTAAATCCGGTCAATAAACGCCTCATTATTCTTGTTGTTGCGAAAGCTTTGCCATTCAGCCTCATTGGAGTGGGCCAGGATAATACCGTCATAAGGGATTGAGCCGATGGCTTCGGTTCCATTGTAATTGCCTTCCTGCGTCGCTGTGAGTAAGGGATGCAATACCTTGATCGGCGCTTTAAACATCTCTACAAATTCCAGCATCCCGCGATTGGCCTTACATAGCCCTCCGGAAAAGGCGTAGGCATCCGGATCGCTCTGGGCAAATTCTTCCAGACGCCGGATATCGACTTTACCCACCAGTGAGGAAATGTCCTGATTGTTTTCATCCCCGGGTTCGGTTTTGGCAAGCGCTATCTGATCGAGAATAGAAGGTCTGCGTTTGACAACCCTGAATTTTTCAATATCGCCACCAAACTCGTGCAGGCGCTTCACCGCCCAGGGCGACATGATCGAACGTAAATAGCGTTTTGGGATGCCATACTCATCCTGCAGGAGTTGAGCGTCTTCTTCTGGATCAAATAATCCCAGCGGGGATTCATTAACCGGGCTGTTTTCAAGTGCATAAAACGGGGTGAGTTCCATCAGGGATTTAAGACGCTCTGCCAGTGATGATTTGCCGCCCCCGACGGGGCCGAGTAGATACAGGATTTGTTTTTTCTCTTCCAGTCCCTGAGCGGCATGGCGGAAGTAGGAAACAATCTGTTCAATGGCGTCCTCCATGCCGTAGAACTCGGCAAAAGCAGGGTAGCGCTTGATGATTTTGTTGGAAAAAATACGCGACAATGCCGGATCCCGCGACGTATCAATCAGTTCTGGTTCACCGATGGCTAATAGCAAACGTTCGGCACCGGTTGCATAAGCAGCAGGATCCTGGCGACAGATTTGCAAGTATTCACTCAGACTCAAGGTTTCTTCGCGGGAGTGTACGTAGCGATTTTGATAGTGTCTGAAAATCGACATGAGACTTATCCTCTAGCAACGAATCAGTTCAGGGATCTCCTATCAGGTTAGACCTATTCTGCCAACTGGTGAATAAAAACAGCGGCACAAATAAAAAAAGCCGATTGCAGTGACCGGATTTCAGCTATGCTCGCTCAGGTTTGTGCCGGCGCACGCGGAGCGCCTCCCCAGGCACAGGGCAGATGGAACAGGGTGTTACTGCCTAGTTCCAGGGCAGTCAACTGACCTCCCCAGACGCAGCCGGTATCCAGGGCATAAAGTCCTGGGGGAATCCGTTCCTGTTCCACGGTAGACCAGTGCCCAAAACAGAGTGTATTGCCTTCCCATTCTTTATGGGGCCAGTCAAACCAGGCAGCAAAACCTCCAGGGAGCGGTACATTCAGTCCTTCTTTATGAGCAAATTCCAGTTTACCAGCACGGGTGCATAGCCGCATTCGGGTCAAATAGTTGATGATGCAGCGAAGTCTGGCGTTGCCTTGCAGTTCCGGGTTCCATTGGTCCGGTTTATTCCCATAGAGTCGGGCGAGCAGACTCAGATAATTATCGCTTTGCAATGCAGTTTCTACTTCTCTGGCAAGTGCCCGGGTTTGTTGCAGATCCCAGCAGGGAGGAATGCCGGCATGGGTAACGACAGTGCGGTGCGCCGGTGATTCCAGCAGCATCGGGCGGTGCCGAAGCCATTGCAGCAATTGTTGTCCATCACTGGCGTTTAAAAAACGATCAATTTTATCCAGAGGCTTGGCTTTGGCCAAGCCATTGCAGGCCGCT
>JAJXWR010000118.1 GCA_021781515.1 Pseudomonadota bacterium | reverse complement strand
AGTTGAATTATAGCTGATTATTATTACAAAATAAATACGTAAACTGCATTCGCTCACCCCATGGCTAAAGCCAGGGGCTTGCGCTCACACTTTGGTCAGCAGAAAATACAACTTCAGTAAATATCCTGCATGAGGCGTTGTGAACGGGTTACATGCGTTTTAATGGCATCTGATTGCTGCTGGATCGTATTGGCCATGTGTACCAAGGTCGCCTGAAAACTACCGGTCTGTGTGGCCTCCAGGCGGGAAGTTACAGAAATAACATTGGCAGCGCGCATAAACTGCTGGATTTCTTCCAGTTCCCCCACCAGTTGCTGCATCCCTTGGCGGTACCGGTCCTGGAGTTGCTGGCGGTGCTCATTGTTTTCCAGCAGTTGGTGGATCATTGGGTCGGAATGCATGTGTGGGTTGAGCAACTGTGCTTTTTCGACGCAGTGCAGGAATTTGTGATTACGCCAGCTCATGACCGCCAGACGGGAAATATCCAGGGCAGAAATGTTAATACGGGCGGCAATGACAATGGTCTGATTTGCCAGATCATCGAAAAAATCTGAAATCACTTTCAGGCTGGCGGCCTGGCTTCCGGCGCGCAATACGGCCACCCGGGCATTTTTGGCACTCAGTGACAGTTTTCTGGCAATCTGACTGGCCAGATGCAACTCGGCAGCGATTGAGGCGGCACAAACGCTGGCGGCGGCGTGTTTAATGGTTTTGCTTTTCACGTTCCTGCGCTCCTTAAGCACTGTCCTGTCTGTGCGATCCCTTGTATTATAGAGGTTTTGCAGAGGTCGGCTTATACTGAACAAAATAATTATTCGCCGCTCACGCACTTTTGTTCTGTACTTTTGTTCTGTACTTTATCAGTTTGTGCGTAAAATCTTGCCGTTTAGGGCAAGGATATAAGCGTGCGATTGTTTGTTTGTTTTGAACTGTCTATGATGGCAGCTTCAACCCGTCTTTGCGAGAATCCCCTAGCTTAGCCATGGGGAGTGTCAGTTGAATCCTTTCGCATTGGTTGAGAGAATGCATTACAGTGCGTGTTTACGAATGTTCAGAAGGCAAACAATGGCCCTTCAACTTCTGGTTTCCCCCTGTCCAGTGTCTTGACCTTGAACAGGCCAATGGGCGTGTCGCTTTCAGGCGACAGTGTGCTCCCTGGTTTTTTCGGCCAGAGGCATGATTTTTGCTATTATTTTGCTAATGCTACTGATTTTTTGCAGCAACAGGAATAGAAAAATGGCGGACTGGTGGGTGTACATGGTGGAATGCCGGGGAGGTTATCTTTATACCGGCATCAGTACCGATGTAAAATTGCGTTTTCAGCAACATCAACGGGGTAAAGGTGCGCATTTTATGCGGCTACATCCGGCAGAGAAAATCCGGGCAGCGCTGTGTCTGGGGAGTCGAAGTGCGGCGAGTTGCCTGGAATATAGTCTGAAACAGCAACCGAAAGCTAAAAAACTGCAGTGGATTGCCAGTTACCCCTGGGCAAGTGTTGAAGCACCGGAGGCTGAACTATGAACCGTCGGTTGCAGATCACGGTCATGGTTATTGTGATACTGATGCAGGGTTGTTCGTCTGGTAATTCGGGCACGGCGACACCGGCTGTTTCAGGGTATGGACTGACGTTGATTGCCGGGGCTATCAATGGTCCTGCGGGGACGGCGGACGGTACAGGAAGCAAGGC
The DNA here is from genome assembly GCA_021781515.1 of Pseudomonadota bacterium. GTDB lineage: Bacteria > Pseudomonadota > Gammaproteobacteria > Pseudomonadales > Moraxellaceae > JAJXWR01. Next base: position 6,254 of record JAJXWR010000118.1, on the reverse strand, counting down.
GTATTTTAATAACCCCACTGGCATTGTCGTGGACTCGGGCGATACCATTTATGTGGCAGATACAGACAATGATGATCTGCGCACCATCAGCCTGCAAGGAGTGGTTGCGACCTGGGCAGGTAAAGCCCTGAATTCTGGCAGCAGTAACGGAACAGGCACAGCGGCGGCTTTCAATCATCCACACGGTTTGGCTATTGATCAATCTGGCAGTGTGTATGTGGCGGATACCGGTAACAATGTCATTCGGAAAATCACTCCGGATGCGGTGGTGACCACGTTGGCAGGCACCGCTGGCGGGGGCGGCAGTGCCGACGGTACGGGCAGTGCCGCCGCATTCAATGGGCCGTTGGGCGTCGTGGTGGACAGTAACGGCAATGTTTATGTTACCGACAGCCTGAATTCCACGATTCGCAAAATAACGCCAGCAGGGGTGGTAACGACAGTGGCAGGCCATGCCGGTGTTTTTGGCTATGCGGACGGAACGGGGACGGCGGCACAGTTTAATGAACCCGAGGGGATTGCCATTGATGCATTGGGTAATCTGTATATCGCTGATACGTTGAACCATGTCATTCGCAAAATGACCCCCGCCGGCGTCGTGACCACAGTGGCCGGACTGAATACCCGGCCCGGCTCGCTGGATGGCAGTACAACGGTGGCTGAACTGGATCAGCCCGTGGCCTTGGCGGTTAATGACAGCGGCGCACTGCTGGTGCTGGATAAAAATGCCCAGACCCTGCGAAAGATCAGTAATGGCATGGTCACCACCTTGCTGGCAGCGACAACGACTAACAGTGGGGTGTTGTGGTCCGTTCTGCCCGTACCGTTGGCATTGGCGCTGAATGTTCAGCAGCAACCTGTATTTGTCAGCAGTTTCGGGATCTTTCAAGGAACAGGATTTTAGTTTTTCCTCCGGAGTAATTCCTGGCACTGCCGGCACCTGAATTTGAACGGCTTGTCGAGGTTCCATGCCTTACGGTATAGTGTGTGGGCGTGTTTTGTGATCAGGCCGCTGTGCAAAGGGGTACTAAAGCGCAGGTGAACGTAAAAAGGAGAGACCGGAGTCCTGTACTACACTATAAATATCTTGATAAGTTGCTGATGCCCATTTGCTGAGCGGATGCTGAGCTGCTGGTGTGTCGGTGGACGATTGAACGGGGCTGCGGAACTGGAAAGGGGTAGGGCGCTCAAGTGGCTGACTACGATCTGGGTTTATGGACACAGAAAGCGCTTCCGGTTCGGGCAGAAGACCGGCGGCGGCATTTAAGGATTCTTGAGCGGGAGGACATGTCTGTTGCTGATCTGACGCAGTCGTTGGCGCAGGATCCGGTGGCGGTGCAGCAACTGTGTCGGGCCGCTTATGAGCGTGCGGCCGCTTTATCCAGAAAAAATCCCTCAGGACGTGAGCACCAGCTCAGAACCTTGGAGCAAGTGGTTCAGGTATTGGGAACTGCTCAGGTCGGAACGGTTTTACGTGCCATGCCTGTGTTGCAGGAGAATGTCCGAGAGGCCAGTATCCAGAAGGCTTCGCGTTATCTGGCCCTGTTGGGTCAGAGTGTATTGGCGGCGGAACAGGCCAGGCGTTGGGCGATTTTACAAAACCAGCGTAATTATGAAGAAGTTTGGTTGGCGGCGTTGTTATATAATCAGGCCAGTTGGCACCTGGCATGGCATGAGGAGGAGCGACTGGGTGAACTGGCGCAATTGCTGTTAACGCCGCATACCCCTGAATATGGTGAAAAACGGGTGTTTGGTTCGTCGTTACTCGCACTCAGTCGGCGTTGGGTTGAATGGCAAACGCCGATGGAGTTACTGAAAGCCAGCGTTGATCCGCAGCAGTTGCCCAACCGTCAGGAACTGGTGCGTCTGGCGCACAACGATTTTGAGATGGTGCAACGCTTTAACAGTCGTCCCCAGGTGTGGGTGGTGTTTGCTAATCAGGCGGCCGCCGCCCTGCGTTTTCGGGGTTCACATGCATGGGTGCATCTGCGGTTTATTAGTGGATTATTCCGTATGGAACCCGGGCGGGCGTGGAATGATCTGGTGAATAATGCGCTGCGGGTGGCGGCATCGACGAGTTTTCCCGGGCAAGCGGCGGCCAGCCTGCTCTGGGATTGTCCGGATACCCAACGGCGGCGTTTGACATTGCCTTGGTGGTTGACGTTGCAGGATACGCTGGCGGTGGCTGCTCCGGTCGCCCGGGAAGCGCTGAATCAGGTGCCCCCGGTGCTGCGTAGCGAATTACCGGGCAAAAAGGCTGAACGACTCAATAAAACCACCAGTGATGCCACCACCAGTGAAGTGGCGGTGGAAGCAGGACAACCCAGAACTGAGGATTTGAAAAAAACCGCCGTGCAAGCGCCGGTCATGCCTCGGCAGGTGCCTGCAGAACCGTCGACGACACCCTCGCCTTTGTCGATGGTGGAGCAGGGGCCGGATGACCATTTTCTGCCGCGTTTTACTGAGCGGCTGAACTCCCTGGGTAACTTGAATCAGCAACTGTTGCATCTGGTGCAAAGTTGGCATGAGGGGGTGCATTTGTCCCGGGTATTACTCATGGTGTTCAATACAGAACGTGACAGTTTGCGCACCCTGCTGGCACGGGGCTGGGACAGTCAGTCGCCAGCGGCCGGGTTGCGTTGGGCAACCGCAGGCAATTTGCTCATTGGCTCGCTGAGTAAGCAAGCCAGCTTTGTGCTGCTGGATAGTGCCAGTATTGATCGGTACCGGATGCATCTGCCGAATGAGGTGACTGATTTATTACAGTTGCCGTGTATGCTGGCCAGTATCATGGCTGGCGATCGGCCGCTGGGTCTGTTATTGGCAGATTGTGCGGGCAAAAATCCAACCGCCCGGCAGTTACAGGCCTGCCGCATGAGCTTGCCGGCTTTTCATAAGGGGGTTGAGCGTTTGCGCAGACAAGCGGCCACCCAGAAGAATTTACAGACATGAACAGGTGGGCACGTGAACCGTAGTCAAGAGTGTCACTTTCTGCCGCGACTGGTGCAACCGGAGCAATTGCGGTCGGTATTGTCGGCACCAGAAATTATTCTGGTGGATTTGTCCAGGCCGCATGTCTATGAAGAGGTGCATCTCCCGCAAGCCCGGCATCTGGCCCCAGAATCCTTGATGCTGGGGCGTCGGCCCTTCCCGGGGATGTTGCCTCCCGTCAAGCAGTTGACGGAGGCTATTGCCTCCGTGGGAATTAATCCAGAGTCGCATGTGGTGGCTTATGACGATGAAGGTGGTGGCTGGGCGGCGCGGTTTCTCTGGACGCTGGAACTGTTGGGAATGACTAGCTATTCTTACTTGAACGGGGGCTTGATTACCTGGCTGGCGGAAGGGTTTCCGGTGGCCTGTGAGCAACCGGTCGTGCAGCCGGCACCCGTGTTGACCCCGGAACCTGTGCTGAATCCGGATTTTCTTGCGGACGCTGCGTCGATTCTTGCGGAACTGGGCAGTACGGATCTGGTGTTGCTGGATGCCCGTAGTCCCGAAGAATATTACGGGCATCAACAGTATGCGCAGCGTGCTGGACATATTCCCGGTGCGGTTAACTTTGAATGGACCCGGGCGCTGGATGAGGAACGGCATTTGCGCTTACGTCCTTTAGCGCAATTGCGTCAGGAGTTGGCGCAATTGGGGGTGACGCCAGATAAAAACGTGGTGACGTATTGTCAGGCACACCATCGTTCTGCGCTCACCTGGTTGTTGGGGCGTTTGCTGGATTTTCCCAGAATACGGGCGTATCCCGGTTCCTGGGCCGAATGGGCGACCTTGAGTCATGCCCCTGTTGCAACAGAATGAGTACTGTTATGCCCAATGAATCTCGTGATTTACTGTTTGTCCTGTTGCAGTACCTGTTACCACAGCGCTTGTTGTCCCGTTGGGCTGGTAACCTGGCAGAGTCTCGCCATCCACTGATCAAGGAGTCGCTGATTCGGTTGTTTATGCAGAAATTTGCGATCACGCTTGATGAAGCAGAGCGATCAGCCATTGAGGACTACCAGTCATTTAATGATTTCTTTACCCGATCGCTTAAACCGGGGAGCCGTCCATTGCCTGTGCCGGGTGCTCGTGTGCTGTGTTCGCCCGCAGACGGTGTGGTGTCCCAGAGAGGAGCGGTTAGCAATGGCCGTATTTTTCAGGCGAAGGGCCAGGATTTTTCGTTACTCGAATTGCTGGGGGGGGATCAGGAATCGACTGAGCGCTTGCAAAACGGTAATTTCATGACCATTTATCTGTCTCCCCGTGATTATCACCGGGTGCATATGCCCTGTGCAGGGCGGTTGATCCGTATGATTCATGTTCCCGGGGAATTGTTTTCTGTGAATGCAGCGACGGCACAGCTGGTGCCCCGTTTATTTGCCAGAAATGAACGGGTGGTGTGTCTGTTTGCCACTGACATGGGGCTGATGGCCGTTGTGCTGGTGGGGGCGATGATTGTGGCGAGTATTGAGACTGTCTGGGCCGGGCGGATTGCCCCGCGTCTGGCAGAAATACGCCAGACCGATTATCCACAAACCACGGTACCCACCTTGGCACAGGGACAAGAAATGGGGCGTTTTCTCCTCGGATCGACGGTGGTGCTGGTCATGGAACCTGGACGGATTGACTGGCTGACTGCTGTGCAACCAGAATCGAAATTGCGTATGGGAGAGGTTATTGCGGAGGCTTGTCTTTCTTCTCCAATAACTTCATCAACAGAATATAACCCGCCAACACCACAGTGAGTGCATTGGAAAATATCAGTGGACCACGCTGCAACGCCAGACCATAAAGCAGCCACAGTATAATACCGAAGGTAAAAATGGAAAACATGGCCAGTGACAGATCCTGAGTACGTCGGGTACGGTACACTTGCCATGCCTGTGGCACAAAGGAGAAGGTGGTGCAGCTTGCGGCCAGATAGCCCAGCCAGTCCAAAGAAGCCATGCAGCCTGTATCCTGAAGTTGAATTAGCGTGAAGTCGAGATGCAGTGATTCTAAAGGTGAATCGGCTGTGATGTACAGCATTTGTTCACAGGCGCATAGGGATTGCCAATAATGTTAAGGGTGACACTGAAACAACTGGAAGTATTTGCGGCGATTGCTCAGGCCGGCTCCGTGCTCAAGGCGGCAGAACGAGTCGGATTGACACAGTCGGCCAGCAGTATGGCATTGGCTGATCTGGAACGGCAACTCGGCTGTCTGTTATTTGATCGGATTGGCCGACGGTTGCGCCTGAATGATCGGGGTGGCGTGATATTGTCGGCGGCTATGGATGTGTTGGCCAGAACACAGGCCCTTGAGCGTCTGGCCACTTCAGAGGATCCTTCCGCCGGGCAATTACAGATTAGTGCCAGTCAGACGATAGGCACTTCGCTGTTGCCGGCGTTAATGGGAAGTTATATGCGGCAGTATCCACAGGCCCGCCTGAAATTATCCATTGACAATACCCGGGGTGTCATCGAGGCGCTTGAAAAATTTCAGGTGGATCTCGGATTTATTGAAGGGTATTGTCATAGTACCGAGCTTGAGGCGATTCCCTGGCGACAAGATGAACTGGTGGTGTTTGTCGGAGCCGGTCATCCCATGGCCTCCAGAAGCAGTATTAACCTGGAAGAACTGGCAACGCTGGATTGGGTATTACGCGAGAGCGGTTCGGGTACTCGCGAGGTGTTTAACAATGCCGTGGTGGGTAAATTGCCCGGCATTCGCCTTGCTCTGGAACTTAGTCATACAGAGGCGATCAAGCAGATTGTCCAAAATGGATTCGGAGCGGGCTGCCTTTCATTGCACAGTGTTCAGGCCGAGTGCCAACGCAAGGAACTGCACCGATTGCATACCCCCGGGCTGAATCTGCACAGGCAGTTATTGTTGCTGATTCACCGGCAGAAATACCAATCCGCCCTGTTTAACGGGTTTCTGGAGTACTGCAGAACAGCAAACTAAAAAAATACTGTCAGAAAATGCCTGAACATTTGTTGCACTCATCATACCCAATGTAACGGCTCTCTTGGGTATGATGAGTCGAGCCGACTGAAGGTAATTCAGGCTACTGCAGCTGCCACTACAGTAACGTAGTGCCGTCGCAAGGCCCCTTTGATTACAAACTCGACGTGGCCGTCTGAAGTGGCAAACAGCGTATGATCTCGACCCATTCCTACATTGGGGCCGGCCCAGAATTGTGTGCCACGCTGGCGCACGATAATGTTGCCAGCACGAACCACTTGGCCCCCATAAATTTTTACACCCAGGCGTTTCGATTCGGA
>JAJXWR010000117.1 GCA_021781515.1 Pseudomonadota bacterium | reverse complement strand
CTAGCTACACCAGTCGCAGGCGATTACCTGTGTACCGGCTTTGCACCCCTTGTTGCGTAAAGCCCGTGCGGATTATGTGGCCGCCCGTCTGGACTGGGAGCGGACGCAAATCCGTGCTCCTGTACAGGGCATGATTACCCGGCGCCATGTTCAGGTGGGTGAAAGTGTACGGACCATGGATGATCTGATGACGATTGTGCCCTTAGGTTCGGTATGGGTGGATGCCAACATGAAAGAAAATCAGTTGGCGCACATTCGCATTGGACAGCCGGTGCGGGTCACTACGGATATGTATGGCAATCAGGTGGCTTTGCATGGTCGGGTGGTGGGGGTGTCCGCCGGTTCTGGCAGTGCTTTTGCGTTGCTGCCCCCACAAAATGCCGTCGGCAACTGGATTAAGGTGGTACAACGGGTGCCAGTACGGATTGCCCTGGACAGTAGTGAATTACAACGTTATCCCTTGCGTATCGGCTTGTCCGTGACGGCGACCATTGATACGCATGACCGGCGCGGGTCGTTGCTGGCCAATGCGGCGTTTGTGGTGCAGGATCAACAGACCGCCATCTATGCGCATCAATTGCAGCAGGCGGAGCGGGCGGCGGATGCCATGGTGGCGAAAGACAGTATGGTGGCGAAAGGAAAGCGGCTGTGATTGCCCCGGCAGTAAAGTCCCCTCCACCGATTGTCGGGGGGCGTCTGGCGGTCGTTAGTATAGCGCTGGCGGTGGCGACCTTCATGGAAGTGCTGGATACTGCTATCGCCAATGTCGCCGTACCGACGATCTCCGGCGATCTGGCGGCCAGTCCGACCCAGGGCACCTGGGTCATTTCTTCGTATGGGCTGGCCGCCGCAATTGCCGTCCCTTTAACCGGCTGGATCGCCAGACGTTTTGGTGAAGTCCGGGTATTTATTGTATCGGTGGTGTTATTTACCCTGGCTTCAGCGCTTTGTGGTCTGGCACACAGTCTGGCGGTACTGGTGTTATTCCGGTTCTTGCAGGGACTGGTTTCCGGGCCCATGGTGCCGTTGTCTCAGACCTTGTTGTTGCGTATTTACCCGCCGCAGCGGCGGGGCATAGCACTAGCGATCTGGTCGGTGACCGTGGTGGTGGCCCCCATCTGTGGCCCTCTGCTTGGGGGATATATCACCGACAATTGGCATTGGGCGTGGATTTTTTATATCAATGTTCCCATTGGCCTGGTGGCAGCGGTTATTTGTGTGGTGCTGTTACGCCATCAGGAAAGCAGTACGATGCGTCAGCCCATTGATGTAGTGGGGTTGATTCTGCTGATCGTAGGCGTGGGCTGTCTGCAGTTGATGCTGGATAATGGCAATGATCTGGACTGGTTCAGTTCCCCGGTGATTATCACGCTGGCGGTATTGGCTGTTATCGCCTTGTGTTTTTTTGTCGTCTGGGAGTTGACCGACTCGCATCCTATAGTGGATTTGACGTTATTGGCCCGCTGGAATTTCGGGATTGGCGTTATCGTGTTATCGTTAGGGTTCATGTGCTTTTTTGCGATGAATGTCATGTTTCCCTTATGGTTGCAAACGGTCATGGGCTATACCGCCAGTTGGGCAGGACTGGCGACTGCGCCGGTGGGCATTCTGGCACTGTTGCTCTCTCCGGTGGTGGGGCGTAATGTGAATCGCGTTGATCTGCGGTTGATTGCCAGCCTGGCCTTTCTGGTGTTTGCAACGACGACCTGGTGGCTTTCTACCTTTAACATGGAAACGCCGTTTCGGGTGATGATTCTTCCACGCATTCTCCAGGGGGCCGGTATTGCCTGCTTTTTTATTCCGGTCAATAGCATTATCATTTCAGGGATAAAGCCTGAGCGTATGGCCGCTGCCTCCGGGCTGTCCAATTTTTTCCGGACACTGTCGGGGAGCTTTGGGACTGCCCTGGTGGTGATGCTCTGGGATGACCGGATGCGTTATCACCGAATTCGTCTTGCAGAGCATCTGTACGCAGGGTCACCCGTGGTCGCCTCCTATACACAGGGGTTGCGTCAGGTGGGCTTAGGGTCAGCAATGGCTGAACATCAGATTTTTGCCCTGCTCAGTGCCCATAGCTACATGATAGCAACGGTCGAAGTGTTTAAAACGGCCAGTCTGATTTTTCTCGTATTGACCACCATTGTCTGGTTGGCCCGGCCTCCGTTTACGGTCGGTAGCTCTGGTGCTGGATCACACTGAAACAAATAACCGTGAATTGGCCACCTCTATTCACTATGATTATAATGATTATAAATATTATCTATAGGCAGACGTAGGTATTGATCGGATTATTCTTCATCTACATATACTTAATTAAGTAAATTCAATGTGTTGTACTTTTTTGCCATTCAACGGCAGTGAACGGTCGAATCAGTAGCCAGTGGGCAGGTTCGGCAGTCATCAGTTACACTACATGCAGTGGCCTATAATTTCGTTCTGACTGGGCAACAGGACATCTGTACTGTCCAAGTCAGAGCGGCGTTGCTGGTGCCTGTTTCTGATGATTGATGAATTCGACGGTGATCCCGGCGTATTTTCTCAGGTTTACTACCCGTCCTTAAGGAGAATGGTCTTGGAACAGTATGTGGTCTGGTTGCAGAATGTAGGCAAAAATGATGTAGAAACGGTGGGGGGGAAAAATGCGTCCCTAGGGGAAATGATTAGCCATCTGACTGATGCGGGAGTGACCGTACCAGGTGGTTTTGCAACCACAGCAGCGGCCTATCGGGAATTTCTCGAACAAAGTGGCTTAAACCGGCGTATCCAGCAGACGCTGGCGACATTAAATGTGAACGATGTCATTCAACTGGCGGAAAAGGGCAAACAGATCCGTGACTGGATTATTGATACACCATTGACCCCAGGTCTGGAACAGGCCGTTCGGGAAAATTATGCAAAATTGAGTCAAGGTCAGGCTGAACTGGCGGTGGCGGTGCGTTCTTCGGCCACGGCAGAAGACATGCCGGATGCGTCGTTTGCCGGACAGCAGGAAACGTTTCTGAATATTCGGGGAATTGATAACGTCCTGTTGGCCATCAAAGAAGTTTTTGCCTCGCTGTTCAATGACCGGGCGATTGCCTATCGGGTACACCAGGGCTATGACCATCGCACGGTGGCGCTGTCAGCCGGGATTCAGCGGATGGTACGTTCAGAAACCGGCACCTCTGGTGTGATGTTTACCCTTGATACCGAATCTGGTTTCCGTGGTGTGGTATTTATTACCGCCTCCTATGGACTAGGTGAAATGGTTGTGCAGGGCAGTGTGAATCCTGATGAATATTATGTGCATAAAATTACCCTCGAAGCAGGGCGTCCCGCCGTGTTGCGGCGGAATCTGGGAAACAAGGCACAGAAAATGATTTATGGCAGCAGCGGGCGCACCGGAAAATCAACACTGGTGGTTGATGTAGACCGGGCGGAGCAGCGACGTTTCTGCCTCACAGATCAGGAAGTTGAAGCGCTGGCGCGCCAGGCACTGGTGATTGAAAAGCACTATGGGCAGCCGATGGATATAGAATGGGCCAAAGACGGGGATGATGGACGGATTTACATTGTGCAGGCACGTCCGGAAACAGTGAAAAGCCGCAGTTCGCTCGGCACCATGGAACGGTACCTGCTCAAGCAGAAAAGCCGGGTGTTGTGCGAAGGCCGTTCCATTGGTCAACGCATTGGTGCAGGAGAAGTCCGCATTGTGACTTCCTTGAAGGATATGGAGCGTGTAAGTCCGGGGGATGTGCTGGTGACGGACATGACGGATCCAGACTGGGAACCGGTGATGAAACGCGCATCGGCGATTGTCACCAATCGGGGCGGACGCACCTGTCATGCGGCCATCATTGCGCGTGAACTGGGGGTTCCGGCCTTGGTGGGTTGTGGCAATGCGACGGATGTCCTGAAAGACGGCCAGGGAGTGACCGTTTCTTGTGCAGAAGGTGACACCGGATTTGTGTATGACGGGCAACTGGATTTCGAAATACAGAGCAATAGCATTGAATCCATGCCTAAATTGCCCTTCAAGATCATGTTGAATGTGGCGATTCCTGATACGGCTTTTGCAGCGGCGCAGATTCCTAATCAGGGGGTTGGACTGGCACGTCTGGAGTTTATCATTAACCGGATGATTGGCGTGCACCCCAAGGCGTTAATCAATTACGAGCACCTGCCTCGGGACATCAAGCAGGCGGTGGATGAACGCTGGATGGGCTATGCCACCCCGGTGGATTTTTATGTTGACAAGCTGGTTGAAGGGATATCAACGCTGGCCGCTGCCTTTTATCCCCAGCGTGTCATCATCCGGATGTCGGATTTCAAGTCGAATGAATATGCCAATATGGTGGGGGGCAAACTGTATGAACCGGATGAAGAAAATCCCATGCTGGGTTTCCGGGGGGCATCACGTTATATTTCCAACACGTTCCGCGATTGCTTCGACCTGGAAGTACGGGCACTGAAAAAAGTGCGGGAGGTCATGGGGTTCACTAACGTGGAAATCATGATTCCTTTTGTGCGAACTTCAGGGGAGGCCCGCCGGGTTATTGAACTACTGGCAGAAAAAGGCTTGCGTCGAGGCGAACATGGTCTGAAAGTCATCATGATGTGCGAGTTGCCTACCAATGCGCTGCTGGCCGATGATTTTCTCGAACATTTTGATGGGTTTTCCATTGGTTCCAATGATCTGACGCAGTTGACACTGGGGCTGGACCGGGATTCCGGTATTGTGTCGCATCTGTTTGATGAACGTGATCCGGCCGTGAAATTCCTGTTGAAACGGGCCATCGACAGTTGTCGGCAGGCCGGAAAATACGTCGGTATTTGCGGGCAAGGGCCGTCGGATCATCCGGATCTGGCACTGTGGTTAATGGAGCAGGGCATTGATTCCATATCGCTGAATCCGGATTCCGTACTGGATACCTGGTCCTTCCTGGCCAATCACCTGAAAAACAGTCAATAACAGCTAACCGGTCTGTTGGTTGTTAGGGTTAAAAACACACTCCCTCTGTAACATTGTACAGGGGGAGTGTATAAGTGTACCTCAGGGCTTGTAGGCGACTCGTACCGTCTTGCTAAGGTGCTCACTGCTGACATACCCCATCAGATTTGGGTTAGAAGCAATCAGGTTGATCACTTCTTCATCAGAACCCAAGGCTTTTGGGGGGGTGGCGCGACCGGTAAACACCATTCGGGCCCAGTAAGCGCGCACTTGGGCATCGTCTTTTTTCAGGATGTCTTTATTGAATTCATTTTTGGCCGGCGTGTTATTGCCCAGTTCTACGGGAATGGCTGTCGTTCCATCCGGGTAGCTGCGGGTCTTGCCGAGAAAAATATTACGTACATCGGCCTCCGTCAACTGGTTGTGGTTCGCCGGATTGACGATAACGACCAGATCGGCAACGGCCGTTGTGCTGCAAAATACACTTAACCCCAGTGTGATTCCTGTGAAAATCTTGTGATATGAATTCATGAGGCCCCCTTAAAATACAGCATCTAACGATGCAGCAATCATGCGACTATTACCGACAAACCAATCAGGATTAGTAGTGGTATTTATGGTTCCATTGGGGTTGTAGCTGGTAGAGTGGTCTTTCACCAGGTCATATTCCAGTTTGAAACAGACTGACGGGTGGAAATCCCAGCGCAGGACGACACTGCGAGTGTTGTCACGTTGGGGCTGACTGTAAAGAGTGTAGGCGGAGGTATATTCCCAGTACTGGGAATAGGTATACATCAAGGTAACTTGTTTCAGTTTATAGCCTGCACCGGTCAGGTAGGAATTACCTATATATCCCATTTCCGGGCGTCGCACCGAGTTATATTCACTTTTCCACATCCAGTTGTTATAGTCGGCATTAAAGGCCAGTCCCCAGACTTGTTGACGTGAAGCGTGAAGCAATGTGTCTGGTGTCTCAAGGGTCTGCGTTGCTGCTACCCCAGGATTGGGTAAGTTCTGGGTTACAGAGTTTTGCATGTACACCGCACGAAAGTGCAGATAATCATTGCTGAAATCCACACTAGTACCAAGGATGTCTCGCCAGGAAGTATCAACGGGATAGCCATTATATATATTGGTTAATCCTGGCGCATTCGGAATCGAGTCATTGCCCGCCCACGTGTTGGTGGCCAGTGCCCAATCGCCAAAGGTATTATTGTATTGCAGATTGGCACCGTCATAGGAGTAGATTTCCCAGCCATAGAGGTCAACGGGAGGGCGAATCCATGGGTAAGCGTATCCGATATAGTTGTAGTCTGAATACATATAGAGAGGCAGCCGTTTACGCCCGGCCTGCAGCGTAAACTGGTTGTTCAGGTTGTAGGACAGGTAGGCCCAGTCCATCGTCGTCTGGTAGCCGTCAAGTCCCCGCCCATCCACCTGTACCACACCACTCAGTTGATCATCGACTTTGGCGTTGAGCTGAATGCCGACCATGCTCTCATTGGAAGCATTCCAGCCATGATTCTGATAGATACCCCCATACTCGTAATTGGAAACAAAACACGGACATTTGTAGTTGTTATAGGCGTTATGGTTACTTCCCGCCAGTACATCCCCGGCCGTAAAGTCAGCAAACCCGGAGAAATTATAATCCACGGCCTGTGCCATACTGCATAGGCCGGCCAGTAAGGTGGTAAATCCAGTTTTGTACCATTTCAGTACCTTAGCGTTCTGTCCTCGACACCGCTGCATCATTCATTCTCCTTTGCATTCCTTGGGTGTACGCTCAGGTATAGCAGACGAACGGTGCAGAACGAGCGCTATCGGATAAAAGGTAATTATTAATTTTAATTTAATTTAATTTAATTTAATTTCAGGAATGCAGTACAGGAAAAGAACAAAAATGCTGTCCTGCGTGACCTGACGTTGCTCTGAGTTGCTCTGAAGTGGCACACAGTCACGGCTGGCGAGGCCGTGTAGATAGTGTATTCTGATAGTCAGTCGGTATCCGGTGTCTGGACAGATTCGCTTGCAAATTAAAAAACGGGCAAAAAAAATGAGCAGAGTGACCGTCGTGGTGCTGTTGTTGTTGTTAGTGGTGATGGGGGGCTATTTCTGGAGTGTAAAAACGGGGGTAATCCCTTCTGGAGTGAAAAGCCAAACGGCGGCACCGGTGCGGTTGTATCGCTGGCAAGAGGCCGATGGGGTAACACATTATTCCCAGACGTCTCATCCAGGGGCCACAGAAGTATGGATTGATCCAAATAAAATCAATACACTGGATAAACTGCCTCCCAGTGAGGCAGATAACAGCAATGGTGCCTCTTTAAATCCCTTGTCGGCAGGTCCGGAGGGCTACGTACATCAACTGAAAAATGATGAGCAGCAGGCCAGGGCGGCTGCCGCCACCATGGGGAATATTCCAGATCAGGAAAAAAATGCACTGGATCCCTAGGCTCTGATCTAAAACTGAAGTGTTGCACAGATGGTAACGGTAGAGCAATTAACTGATGCTTGATATTTGCTCATACCTACCTATCTATAATTACTTCCTATGAGCAAGCAATATCGGATATACGAATTCGCCCAACGTATCGGTCGAGCGACAAGTACGATTCGTCGCTGGGAGGGCAGACTGACCGCCAAGCGCCTTCCATCCGGCCAGCGTTATTTTGACGAATCGGATGTGAGGGTGATGTTGGGCGGCGCACCGGACAAGCGGCTTACCGTGGTGTACTGCCGCGTCAGTAGCGCAGGGCAAAAGGACGATTTGGCATCGCAAGTTAAGGAAGTCGGCGGCGGTATGAACTTCAAGCGCAAGCGATTCCTTGATCTGCTGGAGGATCGGGCTCGCGAGCAGGGCTGCGAATTCGTGTTCGTCAACCAAGAGTCGCTATCGCCGGAACAGGAAATGGTCGAAGACTTGCTCGCGATTGTGCATACCCTCAGTTGCCGACTGTACGGGATGCGCAAGTACAAAAAACAAATCAAAGACGATTATCCGCAAAGCAAGTATCCCAAGGAGTTGCTGTCGTGACCACCATCACTCGCATTCTGTC
>JAJXWR010000116.1 GCA_021781515.1 Pseudomonadota bacterium | reverse complement strand
TGGTGGTCATTGTCCAAGGCCGCATGTTCCCTGGGTCGTTCGCGAATCTCCTGAATCGCCAGTGCCGCCACAATCGCCAGCGCATCCGGTAAACTGCCCAATTGCCAGGCTCGCCACAAGACACAGGCCAACTGCGGATCCACAGGCCAGCGAGCCAGTTCCTTGCCGAGCGGCGTGAGCTGACGTTGCCGGTCCAGTGCCTCAAGGACTTCCAGTTGCCGATAGCCATCATTGATACGCCGAGAATCCGGCGCATCCAGCCAGGGAAAAGACTCCATCTCACCCAACCCCAGCGCATACATCTGCAAAATCACCGCCGACAGATGCGTCCGCAGAATTTCCGGGTCCGTGAATTCCGGGCGATTACGAAAATCCTCTTCGCTGTAGAGTCGTACACAAATACCCGCCGCCGTTCGACCTGCACGTCCCTGCCGTTGCTTTGCCGAAGACTGGGAAATCGCCTCAATGGGCAAGCGCTGCACTTTAGTGCGCCAGGAATAGCGACTGATCCGTGCCCGTCCTGCATCAATCACATGCCGGATACCCGGTACGGTAATTGAGGTTTCTGCCACATTCGTGGCCAGAATAATGCGCCGCTGCTGATGCGGCGCAAACACCTTCTGTTGCTCGGCGGCGGAAAGTCGGGCATACAGGGGCAAAATCTCAATGGCAGGTTCCAGATCACGCAATTGGGCGTGCAATTGCCGCAATTCCCGCTCGGTACTTAAAAAAACCAGCACATCACCCGGCAACCAGCGGCGTTTGCGTTCTTCTGTCCAACAGAACTCCAGTGCCTGGCGAAGCGCAGAGGCCAGTAGTTCTTCACCCGGCTCCACTTCCTCCTCGGCGTCTTTTTTGGGCAACAATGGCTGATAGTACGTCTCAACCGGCCAGTTCCGACCTTCCACCACTACAATCGGTGCGCCTGCAAAAAAGTCCGAGAATTTCTCCACCTGCAAGGTGGCTGAGGTGACAACAATCTGCAGATCCTGACGCCGCTGCCTGAGTAATTTCAGGGTTCCGAGAATAAAATCAATGTTCAGGCTACGTTCATGCGCTTCATCAATAATCAGCGTATCATACGCAGACAACCAGCGATCCTGGCGCAACTCCGCCAGCAAAATTCCGTCCGTCATGACCTTGATGAAATTTTTCGCCGATGTCTGATCAGAAAAGCGCATACTGCATCCGACATGCTCGCCCAAGGGCGTATGCATCTCTTCCGCCAGCCGCAAAGCCACCTGGCGCGCTGCCAGCCGACGCGGTTGCGTGTGCCCTATCAGCCCCCGCACGCCCCTCCCGGCCTCCAGGCATAGCTTGGGAATTTGCGTGGTTTTCCCCGACCCAGTCTCGCCAGCAATAATCAGCACCGGTTCTTTACGCAACCGTTCCACCAGTTCTTCCCGTCGCTGGGACACCGGAAGATCCGGGTACTCCAGCAGAGGCAATTCCTGTCGTCGCTGCTCCACCTGAGCACAGGATTCCTGCCAACAGCGCCCTAATTCTGCCAGAAGGAGCGGATCTTCCTGCCGTCGCCAGCGCTGCCATAACCGGTTCAACCGACCCGCATCCGCACTACGGGCCTGATTCAGTGCCTGCTGCCAATGTTCTGGATTTTTCCAGTTACTGGTCACGCAATTCCCGGCGCAGGATTTTGCCCACAGGGGATTTAGGCAAGGAATCCCTGAACACAATACTCCGCGGTACTTTATAGGCCGTCAGGTGATTGCGGCAATGCGCCACCACTTCCTCACTGGTCAACCCGGGATTGCGGCGTACCACAAACAGTTTAACCGCTTCACCGGATTTTGGATCAGGCACACCCACCGCCGCCGATTCCAGCACACTGGGCATTATCGCCACGACATCCTCAATTTCATTGGGATACACGTTGAAACCGGACACTAAAATCATGTCTTTCTTACGATCAACAATCCGTGAATAACCATCCGGATCAATGATCGCCACATCGCCGGTGTGCAACCAGCCGTCGGCATCAATCATCTCGGCGGTGGCCTCCGGGCGCTGCCAGTAGCCTTTCATCACTTGGGGCCCCTTGACACACAGTTCCCCCGGCTGTCCCAATCCCACTTCTTTTCCAGCATCATCAATCGCTTTCAGTGAGGTATTCGCCACCGGCAGCCCGATGCTGCCAATCCGTATCGCATCCAGCGGGTTCATGGTCACCACCGGAGAGGTTTCCGTCATGCCAAATCCCTCACACACCCGGCAGCCGGTCACTTCTTCCCATTCTTCGGCCGCCCGGTGCGTCAAGGCCATCCCACCGGCGACCGTCAGTTTCAATGCAGAAAAATCCAGTTTACGAAATTCAGCGTTATTCAGCAGCGCCACAAACAAGGTATTCAATCCCGCAAAAGAACTGAAGCGCTGTCTGGATAATTCCTTGACAAACGCCGGCAAATCCCGGGGATTGGTAATCAGCAGGGTATGACAGCCGATTTCCATCATCCCCAGACAACAGACGGTAAAAGCAAAAATATGATACAACGGCAAGGGAGCAACCATGGTTTCCTGGCCTTCCTCAAAATGCGTCAGTTGCACCTGCATCTGCATCAGATTAGCCACCAGATTGGCATGCGTTAACATGGCACCCTTGGCCACCCCCGTCGTCCCGCCGGTATACTGCAGGATCGCAATATCATCACTGGCCGCCACGTGCGGCTTGTAGGCCAGTTTACGACCTTCGGTAATCACTTCACGAAAACCATGTGCCTGCGGCAAAATATAGGATGGCACCATTTTTTTGACATGGCGCACCGCAAAATTCACCAGATTGCGCCGCGGAAAAGGCAGGGCATCACCAAGATCCGTCAGGATGATATGGTGAATCGCCGTTTGTGGAACCACTTTTTCCACCAGCGCCCCGACATTGGCAAAAGAGATCAGCGCCCGCGCCCCGGAATCATTAAACTGATGCACCATCTCACGTTCTGTGTAGAGCGGATTGGTATTGACAACAATGAAACCGGCCCGCAACGCACCAAAGACAGCAATCGGATACTGCAGAATATTGGGCATCTGCATCGCAATCCGATCCCCGGGTTTCAGATCCGTATGGTGTTGCAGCCAAGCAGCAAATGCCCTGGAATCCCGTTCCAGGTCTGCATAAGTCAGCGTATGCCCCATATTGGTATAGGCAGGTCGCGTCGCATAACGCTTGCAGGCACCATCAAACAATTCCAATACACTCTGATACTTGCGGGTATCAATATCAAAAGGTATCCCTTTGGGGTATTTATCCCGCCAAAACTCGCGATCCATGTACTACGCTCCTTGACCTGTACGTACTTATGCAATTTACAATTCAATTGAACTGTCCGGCTTTGCGAAGACTGTTATTCTCCCGTGCCCCAGACACCACAACCCAGACACCCTGCCCGACCTCCCGGACGAGATCTGCACTCAGTCCTCCGGTTCATCCTCCCGATCCTTTCCCGTTTCCTCTACCACCCTCTTTCCAGCCAGCCAGGAATGTGCTGCGGTCAAGGCCTTTTTCCCCTCCCGAAGGGTCAGATAACAAGTATCCAGGGGAGCGGCCTGCAAGATCAGTGTTCGTACCTGCAACTGCTCCTGCTGAAACACATGCACTTGCAGCGCCGTACCCACCGCCGCTGAACGTAGCAGGTGATTCAACCATTCCTCGGTGGGTCGCCGCCCGGCAACCGCCACCAGCAAATCTCCCGGTGCCAGACCCGCCTGCGCAAGGGTGCCATTATAGAACACCTGCGTCAGTTGCATACCACTTTCTTTGAACTGCCACTGCCCACCTAAACTGATTTCAGGCAAGCGCTGACTGGCCGCTGCCGTCCCCCCGGCATCCTGACGTGATTCCCGTACACGATAATTCAGGGTAATCCCCTGTTCATGCAACAAGGGCTGCAAGGGGAGTTCCAGATGATCAAACAGCAACGGTTCAAGAAAACCGGCCACTTCCCGGTGACTTAAAGTGCGCAGTTGATTGAGTATGTCTTCATAGGTCAATCCCTCTGCATACTGATCCCGCCGTGCCCATAAAGTCTGCATCACCGCATCCAGCGACGAACGATGCCGCTTGATTCTTTGCCGCAGGTACAGATCCAGACACATGGCGAGCAAGGATCCATGAATATAATAACTGGTTTGCACATTAATACTGTTTTCGTCCTGACGGTAATACTTTGTCCAGGCATCAAAACTGGAATCAGCCAGCGACTGATAGCGCCAGCCCGGCTGACGCAGATACCGGCTGATCTGTTGGCCCAGCAGGCGCAGATAATGTTCCTCAGTAATGACCCCGGCGCGGTACAAAAAACAGTCATCGTAGTACGACGTCACTCCTTCAAAGAACCAGAGCAGCGTCGTATGCACTTCATGCTCCAGTGCTAACGGGGCACAGGCCTTCGGCCGCAGACGCTTGACATTCCATGCATGAAAATACTCATGGCTGAGCAGACCAAGAAACTGGGTATAGGCATCTCCCGGTTCAGCCGGATCCCAGCGTTGTGGCAAGGAATCACGCCCCGTCAACAGACTGGATGAGGCCGCATGTTCCAGACCGCCATAGCCATGTTCCTGCACCTGAACGATAAAAAGATAATGACTGAACGGTGCCACCCCTCCAAAAAATTCAATCTGGGCTGCACAAATCCGCTGCAAGTCATTGCACAGTCGCACCCGGTCAAACTCCCCGGCATGGCGCAAGACGATCTGATGTGGCGTCGTACCCACCCTGAAATCCAGTCGCTGAAACTGCCCGATTTCACAGGGATGATCAATCAAGTCGGCATAACTTTCCGCCTGGTACAACCCAAAACCCCGAGCATCCACCGAAAGCACTGGCATAGACGTAGCCACCGCAACATCCGCTGCTTCGCTGCACTCAGCCTCCCCCGACACAGCCAAGGGTGGCAACCACAGGTCTCTTGGCGGTGTCAGCGGTGATGCTGCAAAAGGACACAACTCAAGTACATGCACCTTGTTTTCCTGACCTTCTACCGCCAGTAACAGCGCTGCCCCATTAAAATAAGCATGCGAGAGATCCACATGCAACGCACGCACCGAAGCTTCCATGCCATACACCTGATAACGCACCTCCATGGGTCCGAGCGTTGGTGCACAGCGCCAGCGGTTCTTGCCTAACTTCTCTATATACCAAGGTTGCCCGTCTACCCAGGGCTGAATACTGACCACCTGCCGACAAAAGTCACGAATCATGTAACTGCCGGGTATCCAATTCGGCAACCACAGGATCTGTCCCTGCAAATCAGGCTTGGCCATACGCAGACAAACGTCGACAATATGCTTCGACCGTTGCTCAAACTGCAGAATGTAATGAAGATCGTGCATAGCGGTTTCGTGTGCTACTGTTTTATGGATTGTAGTCAATCCGTCAGGATATGACACTCTTTTTATGCTGACCTTTAAGGATTTTGTGCATGCCTCCTGAAAATCTGATGATACAGAGCCAAGACGGATACCCGGTTCCCGTTTACCACTGGCCCCACCCGCAAGCACAAGGGGTTGTACATATCCTGCACGGAATGTCTGAACATGCCCGTTGTTACACAGATGTCGCCGAGGTGCTGCACACCGCAGGGTTTGCTGTCGTGGCGCACGACCATCGTTGCCATGGCCTTGCCTGCCCGGCGGAACAATTAGGCCGGGCCAGCAATAACAACAGTTTTCGGGCACTGTGCGACGATGTATTGCCGGTCAATCAAAGTATTCGCCAATGGTACCCCCAACGACCGCTGCTGTTGCTCGGGCACAGCATGGGTAGCTTCATCAGTCAGATTTTTGCGCAGGAACACTCGGACAAAATTGACGCTCTGTTACTGGAAGGCAGCAACTATGCAGCCCCCTGGTACCTGGCGCTGGCCGGCCTGATTGCCCGCTTTGAATGCTGGCGTCAGGGCGACGATGCACAAAGTGCAGTACTGAATGCCCTGAGCTTTGCACAGTTCAACCGGGCCTTCCGTCCCTGCCGTACCGACTTTGACTGGCTGTCCCGCGACAGCCATTTTGTCGATACCTATATTGCCGACCCCTTATGCGGCACACCGGTCAGCAATCTGTACTGGCTACAGATGCTCAACGCCATGGTACTTATGTCAAAACGCTCGCAAATGGAGAAAATCCGCAAAGACTTGCCCATTTACCTGTTTGCCGGTACCCGCGATCCGGTCGGAGGTTTTGGCAAAGGAGTGCTTGCCCTGGATCGCCTCCTAAAAAAATGCGGGATTCACTCGGTAACCACAACACTTTATCCCGATGCCCGACATGACATTCTGCACGAAACCTGTAAAGAAGCCGTTTTTACCGACATGCTCCGTTGGATGTCCAAGGTCGCCCTTTAATAAGGCGCCCTTTAACAGGTCTTAACGCCTGCCCTGCTGGCACCCCCCTTGCCTCTAAGATAGGGGAGTACCAGCACAAAACAGGCAGAGCAGGTTCCTGCTGCTGACCGCTGATGCAGTTCACTTGACAGGCTAAGCCTGCCCTTTACCCATAAAATTACTATTCCATCTGTGTGCTGCACAAGAGATACCCTGCGCACAACATTTTTAGTTGGGCATAGCCACGTCACATCATTTGATGTCCCGGAGGTAAGCCCGATTGACGACCGATGTATCCACCCCGTTGATCTACCAGTAGAACCGTAGAGCCAAGTGCTAAAGGCTCGTCATTTTTTAGAATAAGCGGTAAGCACATCGACTTCAAGGCCGGATCATTCCTGATTGCATCGACAATGCCTAAACCATCCTGAAGCGTTGTGTTAATCAGTCGCTTGGCCGCTTCAAGAATACCCTCTATACGTCGATTATCTTCGCCTGTGGTATCCACAGCGCCAATTCTATAACATGAATTTGCTTCTTTGGTTTTGCCATTAGACGTATTTCTGTTGTTCAATATATTGTTTGATGACTTCCAATGCGGCACCAAACCACAGGGCATGAGCCGCTAGATTTTGCACCTCAATTGAGCTACAATATAAGCTCAATTGATAGGAGGCTAGATCATGGCTGCAACTGCATTTGTCCGGGCGCGGATTGATGAAACGCTGAAAAACGAAGCCGCCGCCGTGCTGGCAGATATGGGGCTGACTGTTTCCGACGTGGTGCGCATTGCACTGACCAAGATCGCTAAAGAGAAGGCATTGCCGTTTGAAATGCGTGTACCCAACTCACTGACAGCGGTAACTCTGGAAAAGAGCGAACACGGAGAGGATGTGCACCACGCCAAGGATGCTGACGACCTGTTCAACCAGTTGGGCATCTGATGCGACAGCCCGACTATTCCGGCCAGTTCAAGCGCGACGTGAAGCAGGCGCAGAAGCGCGGAAAAGACATAGACAAGCTCAAGACCTTGCTGAGCTTGCTCATTGATGGCAAGCCGTTGCCTGCGTCATATCTTGACCACCCGCTGAAAGGCGGGTGGTCTGGCTTCCGGGATGCCCACATCGAGCCCGATTGGTTGCTGATCTACAAGGTTTCCGGCGACGTGGTACGCTTCGAGCGTATCGGCCGGCATACAGACTTATTCGACGAGTGAGGCCAGCATGGGAAAAATCGTTCGTTGAGGCGCACAAGGTACACGAAAATAAGCGGCACAGCAAAGGATTACAGCCCCGGCAGCGACTAACCCTGCCCTTTCCCGTTTCTGATACAGGGGATACTTCCTGTACATCGCCTTGATCCTTGGACACGATCAGGCCCATGGTGCCACCCATCCACATCAATCCCTGGCGCAGGCTGCCTTTTCCCGAAATTCTGAACTACAATCTCAGTCGGATCGAATGACTCACCGACCGTAATCTGACCCTTAATTTTTTATCAAGGAGCATGCAGGACGTTTTATCGCCTTGCTGAATTTTTATGACCACAACCCGCATTGTTCTGGATGCCGCTGACATTCCCACCCACTGGTATAACATCGTTGCAGACCTGAAGCACCCGCCGGCACCACCACTGGGCGGAGACGGTCAACCTGTCAACCCGGAACAGATGCTGGCCATTTTCCCCGGTCCGGTACTTGAACAGGAAATGTCTGCAGAACGCTGGATCCCGATCCCGGAGGAAGTACGCCGGATTTATGC
>JAJXWR010000115.1 GCA_021781515.1 Pseudomonadota bacterium | reverse complement strand
TGCATTGCCGTTGATGGCAAAACAATGTGTAACGCCATTGATGCCAATGGCCGTCAAACCCATATTATGAGTGCGGTAGGACACACGTCTGCGGTGTGCCACACCCAAAAAAAGTAGGTACGTTGCCAGCAGAGGGTCAAGAGGAACAAAAGCAGACCAATGAAATCGGCATGTTCACAAAGCTGCTTGATAACATTGATATTGAAGATAAAATAATTACTGTTGACGCAACGTAATCTGGCTGAATATCTGGTACAGCGTGGGGCGTATTATCATTTCACCGTCAAAGGGAATCAGTGCACGCTGCAGGATGACATCACTCTCGGATTCCAGAACCTGTAGCGTCTGTAAAAAGCGCACTGGCCCTAAGGGTCAGGAAGGTCTACGAATAAGGGAATGGAGGTGCGTGGAGTGCGGTATCACCCACGATCGCGACATATCAATGCGGCCACCAACATTCTCGCACTCGGACATGAGCGTCTTGCAGAAGAACCGAGCACGAAGTGCGAAGGAACGTCGCTCTGCGCCGGCCCGAAGGGAAGGCGAAGCCGAATAATCCCCGTCCTTTAGGGCGGGGAGGATGTGTGCCGATGTTAAAAGTGGACAGGATATTCCGTGTGTGGTGGATTTTTGTTATTCTGCGCTGACTGCCGCCGATGTTGTGTGGCGCTGTTTTCTGGGATCAAGGCCATGTCCAAGGTAGCTATTCAATATCCCCACTCGATTCAGCTGGATGGCGATGGTTGTTTGCGCCATTTTTTAACGACAGAAGGTTTAAGCCGGATACTGTTGACTGAAATTCTTGATCGTGCCGAGGCGTTTATTTTGCCGAATGGACATTTGCGGCATGAGCCACTCTTGAATGGATGCACGGTGATGAATCTTTTTTTTGAGGCCAGTACCCGTACGCGCACGACGTTTGAAGTGGCGGCCAAGCGGTTGTCAGCAGATGTGTTGAATATAGATATTTCTACGTCGTCAACCAGTAAAGGGGAAACACTGCAGGATATGCTCTGGAATCTGCAGGCGATGACGGCGGATATTTTTGTGGTGCGGCACAGTCAGTCGGGTGCGGCGCACTTTATTGCGGAGCATGTGACGCCGAATGTGGCGGTGATCAATGCGGGCGATGGTCAGCATGCACATCCGACACAGGCCATGCTGGATATGCTGACGATGCGTCGGCATGCCGGCCCGATTGCGCAGTTGAAAGTGGCTATTATCGGGGATATCCGGCACTCTCGGGTGGCCCGGTCAGAAATTCATGCACTGCAGGCGCTAGGGGCTCGCGCTATTCATGTGGTGGGGCCGGATACGCTGATCCCTTCAGGCATTGAGCAGTTGGGTGTGCGGGTATTTAATGATCTGGCGGAAGCCATTCGGGACGTGGATGTTATCGTCTGTCTGCGCATACAAAATGAACGAATGGGGTCGGTCCTGCTTCCTTCTGCGGAGGAATTCTTTGCTTTGTACGGGTTAACCCAGGAACGCCTGCGCCGGGCGCAACCGCATGCTCTGGTGATGCACCCCGGGCCGATTAATCGTGGGGTGGAAATTGAAAGTGCGGTGGCCGACGGTCCCCAGTCATTGATCTTGCGTCAGGTGAATTACGGTATTGCGGTGCGGATGGCGGTGTTGTCAATGGCGTATCAAGGGCAACGGAGGAGAATTTGATGCCTGCTTTCTGGTTAAAAGGGGGGCAACTGACGGACGGGAGGACGCCGCTGGAACTGACGGATGTACAGATCAGTGAAGGAAAAATCACGGCGTTGGGAAGAATGCCTGAAGGAGCGGAACACCAGGATATAACTGGGTGCCTGCTGCTGCCGGCACTGACGGATTTATCTGCCCATTTGTGTTCGCTGAACCGGGTGCCTCAGGAACTGCAGGCGGCCGTTGCCGGAGGGTATGCCCAGGTACTTTTAATGCCCGATACCTTGCCAGTACTGGATAATCCGGCAACCGTTGCTGCCTATCAGGAACGTTTTCTGAGTGCAGGCGGCGTCCGTCTGTTACCCGTGGGTGCCCTGACCCGGGCTCTGCAAGGTCAGTCCTTGTCGAATATGGCGGCACTCAGGGCTGCCGGGTGTATGGCAGTGAGTCAGTGGCGTGCACCGATGGCTTCACCAGAAACCTTGTTGCGTTGTTTGCAGTATGCGGTCAGCCAGCAACTCCCTGTATTTTTTTCACCGGAAGAGGCTTCGCTGGCGCAAGGGTGTGTGCATGAAGGCTTGATGGCGACTCGCCTGGGGTTACCAGGAATCCCTGGTACGGCAGAAACGGTGGCGTTGGCCACACAATTGCTGCTGGTGGCGCAAACAGGGAGCCGTGCGCACTTTGGGCAATTGTCTACGGCAGGAAGTGTGCAACTGATTGCCTGGGCCAAACGGCAAGGCCTGCCGATCACAGCGGATGTGTCGGTGCATCAGCTGTTATTGACGGATGCGGCGATAGACGGCTTCAATACGCTGGCCCATGTGCGTCCGCCACTGCGCACCGAGGCAGATCGTCAGGCCTTGTTGCAGGGGGTGCGAGAGGGGGTTATTGATGCTATTGCTTCGGATCATTGTCCATTGGACAGCAGTGCCCGCCGGGCCCCTTTTGCGGCGACCCTGCCGGGAATATCGGCCTGGGATGCGGCCTTGAGCCTAGGGTACCAACTGGTACTACAGCAGGAGCTGACGTTGCAGCAGCTGGTTCATGCAATGGCCGTACGGCCTCGCCAGGTGGTGGGTCAGGCGGCACCTGCACTGGCTGTAGGTGCGGTGGCCGATGTGCTGGTGTTTGATCCGCAACAACGCTGGGTGTTAGGTGCAGCGACAATGCGCTCACTGGGGCAGAATACCCCTTTCATCGGCCAGGAACTCACGGGCAAAGTACGGCAATTGTGGCTGGCCGGGAAGGTTTGCGGCTGAGTCGCTTGTCGTCTCAGTCGGTTGATTGCAGTGTCAATCCCCGCATGGCTTGATCCAGTGACTGTGCATTGGTTTCCGATCCCAGTTTAATCATCAGACGTAAATCATTAGGTGAATCGGCATGTTTGAGTGCGTCTTCGTAGGTGATTTCACCATTTGTATAAAGCGTGTAGAGTGCCTGGTCGAAAGTCTGCATGCCGAGTTCTCGTGATTTTTTCATGAGATCTTTCAGCAGATGTACTTCGCCTTTACGGATATGATCTGAAACCAATGGCGTGTTGAGTAATACTTCAATACAGGCGCGGCGCGCCTTGCCATCGGGTGTCGGGATCAGTTGTTGGGCAACAATACCGCGCAGATTCAGCGAAAGATCCATGAACAGTTGACTGTGGCGATCTGCCGGGAAGAAATGGATCACACGATCCAGTGCCTGGTTGGCATTATTGGCGTGTAGTGTGGCCAGTACCAGATGCCCGGTTTCTGCAAAGGCAATGGCATAATCCATGACTTCCCGGGTGCGGATTTCGCCGATGAGGATGACATCGGGTGCCTGTCGTAATGTGTTTTTTAACGCCACTTCAAAATTATCAGTATCTATACCCACTTCGCGTTGGGTCACGATACAACTGGCATGTTGATGCACAAATTCAATGGGATCTTCGATGGTAATGATGTGGCCCCGGGAGTTCTGGTTGCGGTAGCCAATCATGGAGGCCAGGGAAGTGGATTTGCCGGTTCCGGTAGCACCGACAAAAATGATAATGCCACGTTTTCCCATGGCAAGTTCTTTGATGATTTCCGGTAATTTGAGTTCTTCTATGGTGGGGATGTGAGTTTCAATGCGGCGTAGCACCATGCCGACCAGATTGCGCTGATAGTAGGCACTGACCCGAAACCGGCCAATACCCCGGGCGGAGATGGCAAAATTACATTCTTTGAATTCAATAAATTCTTTGCGCTGTGCCTCGGTCATGACGCCAAAAACGACATCGCGTGTCATGTCCGGCGTTAACGGAGTCTTGGTGATGGGCATCACTTGTCCGTTCAGTTTAATGGAAGGGGGGACTCCGGCAGTGATGAACATGTCGGAACCACCGCGTTGCACCATGATTTTTAACAAATCTTCAAATTCCATGAGCAGATCCTCAGATTGAGTCAGGTGATTTTGCTGATTCCCGGGCAACGGCCTGCGTGACCAGACCTTTTTGTACCAGATTCTTCAGGCATTGATCCAGGGTCTGCATTCCATAACCCGCTCCCGTTTGAATGGCAGAATACATCTGGGCTACTTTATTTTCCCGGATCAGGTTGCGAATAGCGGGGGTTCCAATCATGATTTCATGGGCAGCCACACGGCCTCCGCCATTTTTTTTCAGGAGTGTTTGTGAAACCACCGCCTGTAAGGATTCTGAAAGCATTGAGCGTACCATTTCTTTTTCTTCGGCAGGGAACACATCAACGACACGATCAATTGTTTTGGCGGCCGAGGTGGTATGCAGCGTGCCAAAGACCAGGTGCCCGGTTTCTGCTGCGGTCAGTGCTAGACGAATAGTTTCGAGATCGCGTAGTTCCCCGACCAGAATAATGTCAGGATCTTCACGTAGTGCGGACCGCAGCGCTTCTGAGAAACCCAGCGTATCTCGGTGGACTTCGCGTTGATTAAGCAGGCATTTTTTCGATTCATGCACAAATTCAATCGGATCTTCAATGGTTAGGATATGTTCGTAGCGACTGGAGTTGATGTAGTCCAGCATGGCCGCCAAGGTGGTGGATTTACCCGAGCCGGTTGGGCCGGTGACGAGCACGATGCCACGGGGAAAGTCAGAAATTGATTGAAATACTTTGCCCATTCCCAGTTCTTCCATGGTTAATACCTTGGAAGGAATGGTACGAAATACCGCACCGGCACCGCGGTTCTGATTAAAAGCGTTTACACGAAAGCGGGCGACCCCCGGTACTTCAAATGAAAAATCAGTTTCAAGAAATTCTTCAAAATCCTTGCGCTGTTTGTCGTTCATGATGTCGTAAATGAGACCATGAACTTCTTTATGTTCCATCGCTGGTAAATTGATGCGGCGTACGTCGCCATCCACCCGGATCATGGGTGGTAGTCCGGCACTCAGATGCAGGTCGGAAGCGCCGTTTTTGGCACTAAAAGCCAGAAGTTCGGTAATATCCATACGAAACCCCTCTAGAACACTGATATTTGCATGACGACAGCGGCAGTAATTCTTACAATAGTAGCTTCGAATTGGTGACTGGGTGAAGAATTACATGCAACCAACAGAGACTTCCGTGGAAAATTCCCTGAAACAGGTACAATGCCGCCTGGAGCGGGTTGCTGAACAGGTGGGTCGTCCGGTGGCGGCGATTCATTTGCTGGCCGTCAGTAAAATGCAGACACCTGAATCAATCCGGCAACTGTATCAGCGGGGGCAACGGGATTTTGGAGAAAACTATTTACAAGAAGCAGTAGATAAGCAGCAGCAATTGGCCGATCTGGACATTGTCTGGCATTTTATCGGTCCGGTGCAGCGCAACAAGACGCAGGAAATTGCCCGGAGTTTCTCCTGGGTTCACTCCGTTGACCGGCTCGTTGTGGCCCAGCGATTGTCTGCACAGCGTCCTTCGGGGATGCGGCCACTGGACATCTGTATTCAGGTGAATATGGATGGAGAAACCAGTAAATCCGGTTGCCCTCCGCAGGCGGTCGCTGAATTGGTGGCGGCGGTGATCGCCTTGCCGCAGTTACGACTGCGTGGGTTGATGACGTTGCCCGCTCCGGGAAATACACAGGCGTTTTATGCGCTGGCCGAGGTACTGCGGCAACTCCAGTGCACCTGGCCGCAGTTAGACAGTTTATCCATGGGGATGTCGGCGGATCTGGAAGACGCCGTGCGGGCTGGGGCGACGTGGGTGCGGGTAGGGACGGCGCTTTTTGGAAAAAGGAATCAACGGGAGGGAATTTAAGGAAAAGGAAAATTCGGGAAGTGCCTATTGGTGCGGTTTTCTTGATATGATGCGGTTTCAAGAGAGTGGTTTCAGGTAGAGCGTATGACATTCAGTGTAGGTTTTATCGGTGCAGGGAATATGAGCAGCGCCTTGCTGGGGGGGCTGATGGCTAAAGGCTGGAGCTCGCAACGACTGTCAGTGGCGGATCCCGAGGCCAGTGTTCGTGCCCGTCATGCCGAACGTGGAATTTATGTGACAGCGCACAACGAAGAAATTCTGGAACGTGCTGATGTGGTTGTGTTGGCGGTCAAGCCACAACGGGTTGCCGAGGTGCTTGAACCCCTGGCCTCCTGCTGGCAGGCGCAACAGCCTTTATTGTTATCGGTGGTGGCGGGACTGTCGACGCAGGCACTGCAGAAGTGGCTGGGTCAGGGACTGAAAGTCGTACGCGCCATGCCGAATACGCCGGCATTGGTACAAACGGGAGCGACGGCCTATTATTGTCCGGATCAACTGGAAGAACCATGGCGCAAGCGGGCGCATGAAATTCTGGCGGCAGTGGGGCTGGTGCTGAAAGTGGATCAGGAAAATCAGCTGGATATTGTGACGGCATTATCCGGGTCGGGGCCGGCCTACTTTTTTTATGTCATGGAATCTATGCAACAGGCGGCTGAACAAATGGGTCTGGATAGCCGTGTGGCGCGGGCATTGACCTTGCAGACGGCGTTGGGGGCGGCGCAGATGGCGGTGACCTCGGCAGATTCTCTGGTGGAATTGCGCCAGAAAGTGACCTCTCCAGGAGGAACGACCGAAGCGGCCCTGCAGGTATTTGCGACGCAGCATCTGGGTGAAATTCTGGCGACGGCAATGCAGGCGGCTAAAACCCGTGCCAGCGAACTGGGTGAATTATTTGCCGGGGGAGTTAATGCATGAACGCATTGGCAGATTTAACCCACCTGATCGTTTCAACGATGGTGGGATTTTACCTGGGCGTATTATGGTTGCGTTTTTTATTGCAATACTTGCGAGCAGATTTTTATAATCCAGTGGCTCAATGGGTGGAACGACTGACCCGTCCCGTGCTGCAACCTTTGCGAAAGCTGTTGCCAGCACACCATCGTATCGATTGGGCCAGCCTGCTGCTCATTGGTCTCCTGAAATGTGCAGAACTCAGTCTGTACACCGTGGTTGAAGCGCATGCACTCTTGCCCGTAGGTCAACTGCTGTTCTATGCGCTCTATTCGTTGACAGCGCAATTGCTGTATTTTTATCAGGGTGTTCTTATTCTGTTAATGATTATGTCCTGGGTGGTCGCCGCCGGTGGATTTCATCCGTTGTATGCGCTATTACTGGAAATCAGTGAACCTTTGTGTGCGCCAGCGCGCAAGATTCTACCGCCCATGGGCGGTATTGATTTTTCGCTGATGCTGGTCTTTTTTGCCATTCAGATTGCCGATATGCTTGTACAGCATTTGTTTGCTGCACTGGGCGCAGTGCTATGATGTGATGGTGAGGTGACACAGCAAAGAGGCCACTCAGGATGTATTATTGGCGATTGCGTGAAGAAGGCATAGAATTACGCTGTCATGTGCAGCCGGGTTCCAAGGCAGAGGGTTTTGCGGGGTTGTATGGAGATGCCCTGAAAATACGTTTGCGGGCACCGGCAATTGACGGCAGGGCGAATGTGGCTTGTCAGAATTTTCTGGCTGAGGCCTTTGCAGTGCAGCGTGCTGATGTAATACTGCTGCAAGGCGCTGCCTCCCGGTTGAAACGCTGGTGGATTAAAAAAGTACCTCGGTGGCCTGAAGACTTGCCAGGCCCTGTACCTTTTTCAGAACATAAATGAGGTAAGGCATGGAATCTGGTAGCCTGAGCGGTTTGTTGGAGTCGCAGGAAGATCGGGATGATCTGGCGTTGCATGTGCGGGCGTTTACCCGGTGGAAACAAGAGGTCGTCAAGGAAATTACCCGTTACCGGCAATGGTTGCAGGCGCAGGGGCTTAGTTCAGGCGACATTGATTCCCGCCTGAATCAGGCATTGCGCACCCTGAAGAGCGACCGCATTCTGTTGGCTTTTGTCGGCGAATTTTCCCGGGGTAAATCGGAAATCATTAATGCCCTGCTGTGTCGGCATTATGGACAGCGCCTGTTGCCGACTCGCATTGGCCGAACGACGATGTGCCCGACAGAACTGTACTATGATGCCTCCGTTACCGGTGCCTATGTCAAACTT
>JAJXWR010000018.1 GCA_021781515.1 Pseudomonadota bacterium | reverse complement strand
AGAATTCAGGGAGGTGGCCTATGCGCATCAACGAATTGTCTACGCTAGTTTGTTTCGCTGTGCTTGGGAAACCATTCCTGGGCCAGGAACCTGCGCATGAAACCAACAATGAATCCTTAGCCAGTACCAAGAACTGCTGTTTTATTTCTATATAAAAGGTTAAAACCACCGACTTTAGTCGGTCAGCTTTAGCGGCGATAATGTGCTGCCTGGTTGGAGAAGCCGCATGGATTATAGATACGGTAGTCACACGGTATTTCAGATTGAGTATCATTTTGTGTGGGTAACAAAATATCGCTATAAGGTATTGACTGGGGAAGTAGCAGAGCGAGTGAGAGAGCTTGTAAGGCAGACATGTGCCGCTTTTGAAATCAGAATTGTGCAAGGGGTAGTGAGTAAGGATCATGTGCATATCTTGGTGAGTTGTCCGGCCGCACTGGCTCCAAGCGAAATTATGAGAAGGATTAAAGGTTCGACGTCGAGCAGGCTGTTTGAGGAGTATCCGAATTTACGCAAAAAGTACTGGGGGCAACATTTCTGGGCGCGAGGCTATTTTTGTGCGACGGTAGGTCAGATGACGGAGGAAATGATAAAACAGTACCTAGAGCATCATGTTGAACCTAATTCGAACGATCAATTCAAAATGGAACCATAAGACGCGTCGTTTAGTCGACGCGTATCCGGACTTTCAGTCCGTAAAACAAACCCACCAGCTTCAGCTGGTGGTTGTTTAGTGCTCGGCAAAAACATCCGATAACCGTTCAGCATTCATGGTAGCCAACAACCAGTTTTCAATCTGTTGCACCGATGCCTGGCTGATTTTTGTTTCAATTTCAGCAGGAACAACACCAAAACGCCGACACAACATCAGTTTTAGCGCCTTCACTTCGCCATTCATCTCGCCTTGTTGTAGACCTTTCTCCAGACCTTTCTTCTCATGCTCCGCAAACCAGCTATCGATGTTCTCGGCAAGCATATCTTTAATCTCCTGTAATTCATGGAGTTCTTTGACGAACTCCCCGGGCATTTTCTCTTTGAGTAACTGCGAAATCCACACCGCAAAGGTTTGTCGCAATTGACGCAGACTGTCATCTGCCAACCATTCTATCAGCGAATTCAGTGCCTGCTGCCAATCACTGAAGCAATTCTGCGTCTCCAGACGAAACATGGCTGCCACCAGATTATGCAGGGCATTCAGTGCCTCGGGGCCATACGTTCTTTCATCAATAATCAGATAGTGAAAGTTCGGCACGTAAACGTCCAGTTCCAGCCCCGCAGGTGCTGCAGCAATCAAATCTTGCAATGCTAACGGTGCTGACCAGCGGGCGGATCCGTTATACAGCACGATCGGCAATACCGCCGGTAAGACGCCCTGCGCATCCAGTTCCTTACGGCGGAGTAAGTCCTCATACAATAATACCAGATAACTCAACATGCGCAGCGACATAAACTTATCAATGCTCGACTGAAACTCCAGCATCAGGTAAACATAAACCCACTGGCTGTTTTTTAGTCTTATTTTCCAGAGTAGATCGCCATGCCGCTGCTGTAAAGGCACTCCCTCGGTCACAAAACTGCATTTTACCGGGGTCAATGTTGAAAAATCGACCTCGTTAACCCAGTCCCCCGGCACAAACTCCAGCAATAAATCCCGCACCATCTGCGGATGAGAAAACAGTTTTTTATAATACGAATCATAATCATGGCGCATAAGAAAATTCCATTTTTCATGTCACTTTTATCTGGCACTATTGAATGTAATGCGAGTGCATACAGTTGTCCGTAACAGCAATAAGCATCGTCAAAAGACCCTGACAATAATACTGACTTTTGAGACAGCGAGCAAGCCTGGGATTGATACAAAAAGGAATGGCCCACTCATTGAGCAATGCCACAAATCCAGTGGTGAAGGCGGTGCGGCCCGTAGATCCGGAAGGGGGGCCACGAACCTGCGCCTGAAACCAACAATGAATCCTTAGCGAGTACCAAGAACTGCTGTCTTATTGCTCGGCAAAAACATCCGATAACCGTTCAGCATTCATGGTAGCCAACAACCAGTTTTCAATCTGTTGCGCCGATGCCTGGCCGATTTTTGTTTCAATTTCAGAAGGAATGACACCAAAGCGCCGACACAACATCAGTTTTAGCGCCCTCATTTCGCCATTCATCTCGCCTTGTTGCAGTCCTTGTTGTACTCCCTTCTCCCAGCCTTGTTGCAACCCTTGTTGAAGACCTTTCTCCAGACCTTTCTTCTCATGCTCCGCAAACCAGCTATCGATGTTTTCGGCAAGCATATCTTTAATCTCCTGTAATTCATGGAGTTCTTTGACGAACTCCCCCGACATCTTCTCTTTGAGCAACTGCGAAATCCACACCGCAAAGGTTTGTCGCAACGGACGCAGACTGTCATCTGCCAACCATTCTATCAGCGAATTCAGTGCCTGCTGCCAATCATTGAAGCAATTCTGCGCTTTGATACCTCCAATCGCCGAGCCGTTGCGCTATCCCGAATGCGGCGACCAGCCACCACCCAATGCCTGAATGAGTAATACACAATTACTGTACCGTTGACCCTGTACTGCAAGATCCGTTAGCCGATCAGCATTCATGATGATTTCGCTATTCAAGACATCCAGGTAAGTAAGGGTACCGGCCTGATACTGGGCTTGGGTAATTTCCCATGCCGCCTGCGCATCCTTAACAGCGGCATGTGTCAGTGTGTACTGCTGCTTCAATCCCTGAATAGCACTCAGATCATCCTCTACTTCCTGTAATGCGGTCACTACTTGCCCCTGATAACTGGCCACCGTCTGCCGATAGCCTGCTTCTGCAGACGCCTTGGCGGCCCGACGTTTACCCCCGTCAAACAATACCTCAGCCAGTGATGGACCCATAGACCAGTAGCGATAGGGTGAACTTAACCAGTCTCCCCAACGATTCGCTTCCCAGGCCACATTCGCCGATAGCGTCAAACTGGGATACCAGGCGGCAACGGCAAGACCAATACCCGCATTGGCAGCCGCCATCGCCCGTTCTGCATTGGCAATATCCGGCCGTCGTTGCAATAGCGATGAAGGCAATCCGAGAGGGATTTCTGGCAGTTGCGGCCAGGTACTGGCGAGATGCACCTGGAACTGGCCGGCGGGTTGGGCACACAAAACGGCCAGTGCATGTCGCAACGGTTCCAGTTGCCAGCGGTCCTGTTGCAATTGCGCTTCGGCACTTTCCAGTTGTGCACGGATTTGTAAAACACCTGCATGGTTGATCGTACCCGATTGTTCCTGCTGATGCGTCAGATCCAGCAAAGCTTGATTGATTTGTACGTTATTTTCATCAATACCTTGTTTTAACTGCAAATTCAGCAAACTGAAATAACCCTGTGCAACCTGGGCACTGACGCTCAGTCTGACATTGGCCATCTGCGCTTCTGCGGCTTGCTCTAACGCTCCCTGTTGTTCTACGGCACGTCGCACGCTGCCCCAAAGATCCGGTTCCCAACTGGCTTGTGCGCCCAGACTGTGATCTACGGATCCGAACATATAGCTGCGACTACGGGACTGCTGTGCGCTCAGACCCACGGTCGGCCAGAACCCGGATTTTGCTGACTCCAGACCCGCTTGCGCCTGATCCCGTTGCGCCAGTGCAACCGCCAGCGAATAATTATTTTTCAGGGCCAACTGTTCCAGACGATCCAGTTCTGCATCCTGAAAAATCTGCCACCATTGGCCTCGCTCCTGATGATCCTGGGGTGTAGCCTGACGCCATTGATGTTGATCCTTTGCTGCTACTTCAGTTTTTCCCTGGAATCGTTCTGGAACATAAGCCAAAGGCCGCTGATAATCCGGCCCCACAGCGCAGCCCCCGAGCAATAGCACCGCCCCCCCCACACCGATCCACTGTTTTTTGATCAATGCAAGACCTCCTTTTGCCGGTTAAAACGTTCCAGTGCCAGATAAACCGCTGGTGTGGTATACAGCGTCAACATCTGGCTGATCAACAATCCCCCCATGATCGAAATCCCCAGCGGCTGGCGCAATTCACCGCCTTCGCCCCATCCCAGCGCCAATGGCAAGGCACCAAAAAAAGCCGCCAACGTTGTCATCATGATCGGACGGAACCGTTGCACACACGCCTGTTCAATGGCTGTTTGCGGATCTGCCCCACGGCGACGGGCCTGAGTGGCAAAGTCAATCATCATAATGGCATTTTTTTTGACAATCCCAATCAGAAGAATCAGCCCGATCACCGAAATCAAGGTCAGTTCCACATGAAAAATCCGCATAGCCAACAAGGCACCTACCCCCGCCGAAGGCAAGGTACTCAATATGGTCAACGGATGAATAAAGCTTTCATAAAGGATGCCAAGCACAATATACACCATCAGAATGGCTGTCATAATCAACAGCGGTTCGCTGGAAGAATCCTGATGAAAGGCCTTCGCTGTCCCTTGAAAACCGCCATGTATCGCCAGCGGCAGGTGCAGTTGCTTTATCAACTGGCCAATCGCCTGACTGGCCACCGATAAAGAATATCCTTCACGTAAATTAAACGACAGTGTGGTCGCTGCAAACTGATCCTGATGATTCACGGTCAATGCATCATAACCCTGATGTACAGTCAGCACTGTCGTCAGCGGCAACATGGCGGAACTCGTTGTTCCGGGTAGAAAAAGCTGCTGCAGGCCAGCCGTCGACGCCTGTAACCCATTGGGTAAATCCATGATGACATGGTACTGATTTTTTTGCCCGTAAATCACGGAAAACTGACGTTGCGCATAACTGCTGTTGAGCACGTCATCCACATCACTCATTTTGAGACCCAGACTACTGAGTAACGGTCGATTGACTTCTAGTTGTGTCGCTAGTCCGCGGTTCTGACTGTCCGAGCGCACATCAACGATCTGCGGCAATTTCTTCATTGCAGCGGCTACCAGCGGCCCCCAATGACGCAGTAATGCCCAATCATTACTTTCCAATGTGTACTGGTATAGCGCATCACTGACCCGCCCACCCATACGTAAATCCTGAATGGGTTGTAATACCAGTTCAGCCCCTTGCAAGGCAGCCAGTTCGGGGCGTAGTGACTGCATCACTGCCGAGATGCTACGGTGGCGTTGCGGTTTATTGCGCAATGCAATATAAAATGAAGCTCTGTTTCGAGCGTCGCCACCACTCCCTCCAGTGAAACTCAGTACGACCCGAACGTCTGGATTGCGCAGAAGAATAGCCGTCGTTTGCTGCATTTTCTGCCGCATGGCCTGAAAAGAAATATCCTGATCGGCCTGGAGCGCCCCGAATAATCGGCCGGTATCCTGTTCAGGCATAAACCCCTTGGGGATCTGACGAAACAGATAAACCGTTAGAAGCACGGTCAGCAACAGACTAAAAAGCAGCCAGCCCCGGTACTGCAGTGCCCGGCGCAAACTTCGATGATACAATTGCAGTCCGGGGGTATTCTGTTCACCCACGTTATGATTGACCATACGCCCAGGCCGCAACCAGCGGCTAGCCATTACCGGAATCGTGGACAGTGACACGCCTAACGAGATCAGTACAGCCGCTGACAGGGTAATGGCGAATTCATGAAACAGCCGCCCAAGAATTCCCCCCATAAAAAGCACTGGAATAAATACCGCAATCAACGACAGTGTCATCGACACAACGGTAAACATGACTTCCTGCCCACCTTTTAAGGCCGCCCGTTGTGGCGACATCCCGGCATCCAGATGCCGGGCAATATTTTCCAGAACAACTATCGCATCATCAACCACAAAACCGGAAGCCACCGTCATGGCCATCAAGGACAGCATATCAATACTGTAGCCTCCGAGAAACAATACGGCACACGTGGCCAATAAACTGATCGGAATAGTAATTCCCGGAATGATGGTGGCATGCCAGTCCCTGAGAAAAAAATAGACCACCAAAATCACCAGAAACACCGACACCAGCAGACTCTGCTTTACATCATGCATGGAAGAACGGATTACCGGGGTTCGATCAATGGTCATCTGTAAGGTGGTCGTGGTTGGCAAGGCATCCTGTAATGCCGGTAAGGCCGCCTTGATCGTATCCGCAGTTTTCAGGATATTGGCTCCTGGCTGACGGAATACCAGCACCACCACCGCCGCATGCCCATTGAGAATGCCAGCATTACGAGCATCCTCTACGTCATCACGCACCTCTGCTACATCCTTTAACCGTACTGGCGACTGGTGTTGCCAGGCAATGATCAGTGGCCGATAATCAGCCGCCTTCCTCGCCTGGTCATTAGTCAACAGCAGCCATTGCCGGTTCTGATTCTCCAGCATCCCTTTCGGCCTGTTCTGATTAGCCGCCTGAATGCTCTGCCGTAACGTCGCCCAGCTTATTCCCCGGGCGGCCAGTGCCCCCGGGTTGACATCAATACGCACCGCCGGCAGTGAACTGCCTCCGACAATCACCTGGCCCACCCCTTCCAGTTGTGCCAATCGTTGGGCAATGACTGTTGAAGCCAGATCATAAAGGCGTCCGGGATTTTCAGTTTTGGAAGACAACACCAGAATCAGTACCGGCGCATCCGAGGGGTTGACCTTACGCCACGTGGGATTACTCGGCATCCCCGTAGGCAACAGGCTTCTTGCCGCATTGATTCCGGCCTGCACATCCCGCGCTGCACCATCAATATTGCGATTCAGATCAAACTGCAACACCAGACTGGTCGAGCCCAGGGAACTTTGTGAGGTCATCTCCGTGACCCCGGCAATACGGCCCAACGTCTGCTCAAGCGGTGCTGCCACCGTCGCTGCCATCACTTCCGGGCTGGCTCCGGGCAACGAAGCCTGTACCCGAATGGTGGGAAAATCCACTTGCGGTAAAGAAGACACGGGCAACATCCAATAGCCGATGATTCCCACCAGTCCTAAGGCCAGTGTCAGCAAAAAAGTCGCCACCGGACGACGCAGAAACATCCGGATCATAAGACCGTTGATCCCTGACCGGTATCGTCTGTTGAACGATGTGCCCATTCCGCCAACGTCAAATAGAGTACCGGCGTCGTAAACAGCGTTAGCAACTGACTGACCAGCAAGCCACCCACCAAAGTCAATCCCAGCGGCTGACGCAACTCAGCCCCCATACTTTGTCCCCAGAGCAACGGCAAAGCCCCGACCAGTGCGCACAATGTCGTCATGAGAATCGGCCGAAACCGCAACAGGCACGCTTCATGAATGGCGGCCCGAGGACTTAAATGCCGATGACGTTCTGCATCCAACGCAAAATCGATCATCATAATGGCATTTTTTTTGACGATACCGATCAATAATACAATGCCGATGATACCCAGCACATCCAGTGCCTGGTGAGTGATCAGCAATATCCCCAATGCTCCCATAGCCGCCGACGGCAAGGTCGATAATATGGTTAAGGGATGGATAAAACTTTCGTAAAGCACACCCAGAACAATGTACATGGTAATGACCGCCGCCAGTAACAGCCAGAGCTGATTACTGAGTGCCGCCACAAAAGCCCGCAAGGCTCCCTGATAGGCAACATTCAGACGCAATGGAAAATGCCGGGCTGCAATAGCGCCCTGCAAATGCCGCATCGCCTGATCCAGCGAGACTCCAGTGGCTAGATTGAATCCCAGAGTGACTGCCGGAAACTGTCCCACGTGTGCAATGGACTCATCAACCCATTGTGTCCGCCAGTGTGCCAGTGTATCCAATCGGATCATGCCCTGATTCGTCTGTAAATAAAGATCGTGCAGACTCGGCCCGCCTGATTGCAGTACCGGGTTCAGTGTCTGGTATACCGTGGGTTTTAGCTCCAGAACCACCCGGTACTGATTGGCCTGGGTAAAGATAGTGGAAATCAGGCGTTGTCCAAAAGCATCGTACAACAGGTTGTCCACATCGGCCATGCTGACCCCAAGGCGAGAGGCGGTGTCTCGATCCACCTCGATAAACAACGCCCGCATGCGCTGATTGTGTTCTGCATGTACGGCGGTAAAGAGAGGATCCTCTTGCATTGTCTGTAACAACGCATCAGCTGCCTGATGCAGTTCATCAGCATCCAGTTCCGACAGGGAGACCCGGTACGCCGAAGCGCTAAACTCATCATCCACCGATACATCCTGCACTGGTTTGAGCAACAGATGCATGCCGTTCACGGATTTTGCTGCATCCAGCAATTGATGTTCAACCACTTGCATTGCAGGCCGATCCGCCTTGTCCGTCAGGGTAATCAGCAGGCGTCCCTGACTCAATACGCTGTTGGTGCCATCAATCCCCACGGTAGAGGCGATATGTGCCACTGAAGGATTTTTCTGCAGCTTCGCCACCAGTTGCTCCTGCAACGCCGCCATCCCGGCAAAAGAAATACTCGCATCGGCTTGGGTCATCGCCGTCAGCTCGCCCACATCCTGCTCAGGGAAAAAACCTTTGCTGACATCGACATAGAGTGCCGCCGTCACCAGTACACTCAATCCAAGCAACCCCAACACTTCATACCGGTGATCCAGTGCCTGGATCAGCAGACGTTCATACCCCCGCAACAGCTGCAGCCAGAACCCGGCTTCTCTTTCTGCGGTCGGCACTCTGGGCACCGTTTTTAACAATCTGGCACTCAACATCGGGGTGAGGCTGAGTGAGATCAGTGCGGACAATACGATGGCTATCACCAAGGTCAGAGAAAATTCCCGAAATAACCGACCAATAACATCCTGCATAAAGAGTAAGGGAATCAGAACCGCAATCAACGATACGGTCAGCGACACAATGGTAAAACCCATTTGCCGAGCGCCGCGCAACGCCGCCTGAAAAGGCGGCAAGCCGGTTTCACACAACCTAGCAATATTTTCTACCATGACAATCGCATCATCGACCACAAACCCCGTCGCCACGGTCATCGCCATCAAGGTCAGATTATTGATTGACATTCCTGACAGGTACATGACAGCCACGGTTCCCAATAGCGATAAAGGCACCGCCACAGCAGGAATCACCGTCGCTGGAAGACTGCGCAAAAAAAGAAAAATAACCAGCACCACCAGCACAATAGCAAAAAGCAGTTCCGCACTGACATCATGCACCGACGCACGTATCGAATCCGTCCTGTCGGAAATAACCCGCACCTGCACACCCTCTGGCAAGTTTGTGTGCAACTGGCGGAGTTTGGTATTCAGCGCATTGACGGTTGCCAGTACATTGGCACCCGGCTGCCGTTGGATCGATAACAACAACGCCGGATGATTGCCCGCCCAGGCGGCCAAATGCACGTTTTCCGCACCATCCACCGGATGCGCCACATCCGCCAGACGGATAGGTGCACCGTGCTGATAAGCCAGCACCAGATCCCGATATTCTGCCGCTGATGCCAGTTGATCATTAACATCCAGTGTCGTCGCCTGCGCCACACCGTCCATTAATCCTTTAGGCGTATTGACATTGGCATTCTGAATAAAAGTGCGTACGTCCTCAAAACCTAGCCCCCGTGCCGCTAACGCCGCCGCATCCACCTGCAAGCGTACTGCAGGCCGCTGACCTCCCTGCAGACTGACCAGTCCCACCCCCTTCACCTGGGACAATGGGGCCGCCAGCCGAGTATCCACCATATCTTCAAGCACGGGTAACGGTAAATGAGTGGCGGTAACGGCTAACGTCAATACCGGTGTATCCGCCGGATTGACTTTGTTATACACCGGGGGCATCGGCAAATCCGTCGGCAAAAACAGTGCCGCCATATTGATGCCTTCCTGAACTTCCTGCTCTGCAACGTCCAGTCCCAGGCCCAAGACAAAGCGTAAAACAATAATCGACGCCCCGGCTGAACTGGTGGAACTCATCTGGTCCAGTCCGGGCATCTGACCAAACTGTTTCTCTAGCGGCGCCGTCACACTGGAGGCCATCACATCAGGACTGGCTCCCGGGTACAGAGTAACGACCTGAATCGTCGGAAAATCCACATCCGGCAACGCCGATACGGGTAAAAAACGCAGCGCCAGCAGACCGCACAACGCCATCGCCAACATCAGCAACGTTGTAGCCACCGGCCGATCTATAAAAATTCGTGTCGCTTTCATCGAATACTCGCAAGGACAGCCGCCATACTGACTGACGGGATCATTAAATCAATCACGCAAGGCATGCACCTGCATTCCAGCACGTAACTGATCAGTTCCTTCAGTAATCAACCACTGCCCTTCCTGAAGTCCAGCACTGATCAATGCTTCCAGGCTGTTAGTCGCTTCCACCTGCACCGGACGTTCAAGTACTTTATCAGCAACCACCAGATCAACCTGATAATGTCCATCCCGCTCCAGCAGCGCCTGCCGGGGAACGATCAATCCCTGACGCACCTGCCGGGTCACCAGACGTACATTGACAAACTGGTTGGGAAACAGATTCTGCCTGGCATTATTAAACTGCGCACGGATCTTCAAGGTTCCCGTGGTCAGATCAATCTGATTGTCATGACTCAACAACAGACCTTCAGCCAGCAGTTGACTCCTGTCCCGGCTCCATATCTGTACCCCGGGATGCTTGCAGTTCTGCAATTGCGGCCAGTCTTCTTGAGGAATACTAAATATCACATCCATGGGATCCATCCGGGTCACGCTGACAATGCCATTCACATCGGCAATATGCAGCAGATTACCCGGATCAACCTGCCGGATGCCGACCCGTCCGTCCAGCGGCGACGTGATACGCGTATAAGACAACATCAGTCGCGCATTAGCGACAGTGGCCTGGTCAACGGCTACCGTTGCCAAATCCACCCGCACCGTGGCCTCCTGGGTCACCCAGGTCTGGTCACTGACCGCATGTTTTTGTATCAACTGCCGATAGCGTGCGGCATCAACCTGTGCATTTTCCAACAATTGCCGATCCCGGTTCAGTTGCGCCTCGGCCTGATCCACAGCGATCTGATAAGGCCGGGGATCAATCCGTGCCAGCAGCTGGCCGGCCCGTACCTGCTCGCCTTCTTTAAAATCAAGCGCCAGCAGCGGTTGTGCTTCCAACTGAGTATGGATCACCACCACCTGTTCTGGTGTAACCGTCCCGAGTGCTTCAATGCCTGACTGAAAATCTCCCCGCCGAACCGGATGCACATGCACCGTTCTGATTTTTGACGGCACTTGCAGTTTTGCGGGTGCTGCCCGGCCAATCCAGAGCAGCAACAACAACACAACCGCAAAACACAACATCATCCATCGCCAGAAATTCAAGACTGACTGCTCCCAATATCCACCAAAGGCCAGCGCGGCCTCACCTCCACCGCCAACGATTGAGTTTCCCCTCGCAACAGCCGTTGACAACCGGCATAGGCAATCATGGCCCCATTGTCCGTACAATGCTCAAGCGGCGCATAATAGACCTGCACACCGGCCTGTGCCTGCAAGGCCTGCCGCAAACGCTGATTGGCAGATACCCCACCGGCCACAATCAGACAGCCAATCCCCGTCTGCCGTACCGCTCGCCAGGTTTTGGCCACCAGCACCTGCACCGCAGCCGCTTCAAACGAGGCACACAGGTCGGCCTGCAGGCCAGGATAGGCAGGGGTTTGTTCCCACACCAGGCGAACCGCTGTTTTCAGGCCTGAGAAACTGAAATCCAGCCCCGGCTGATCCAGCATCGGCAACGGCAGAGCAAAACGGGCAGCGTTGCCCTGCAACGCCAATTCAGCGACTGCCGGTCCGCCCGGATACCCCAACCCCAGCATTTTAGCGACTTTGTCAAACGCCTCACCCACCGCATCATCCAGCGACTCACCCAATAACTCATACTGACCAAAGGCCTTCACCTTGATTAACTGCGTATGTCCCCCTGATACCAGCAACACCAGCCAAGGATACAATGGGGCCTGTTTACCGATCAACGGTGCCAACAAATGCCCTTCCATATGATGCACAGCAATCGCTGGAACACCCCAGGCCATCGCCAGCGCCCGCCCCAGCATTGCA
Source organism: Pseudomonadota bacterium (assembly GCA_021781515.1). Taxonomy (GTDB): domain Bacteria; phylum Pseudomonadota; class Gammaproteobacteria; order Pseudomonadales; family Moraxellaceae; genus JAJXWR01. The sequence goes on along the minus strand of JAJXWR010000018.1, from coordinate 25,700 downwards.
CCAACCATCAACGCTCCTGCCAGCCCGGGACCTGCGGTATAAGCCACCCCATCCGCCTGACTAACGCCACAACGACTCAATAGTTGACGCAGCAAGGGAACCAATTTTCGCACATGATCACGAGAAGCCAGTTCCGGCACCACACCCCCATAATCCGCATGCAAGCCGGTCTGAGAATACAGTTCCTGGCCGAGCAGTCCCTGTTCGCTGTCATAAAGAGCGACCCCGGTTTCATCGCACGAAGTTTCAATACCTAACACCAGCATCGACCACACCTTTATTCAATGAGATGCAACAGCAACGACGGAAATCACACGACTTCGCCTTCCTTGTTTGTCCGTTTCGGGCTGCTGCAGTGCGACGTTCCTTCGCACATCGTACACATGCCCAAGCGCAAGAATGATCGTGGCCGGCTTAATGTCACCATCGTGGAGTATACCGCACTCCACGCACTAAAGTAGCCACTTTAATCAAGGCGGATTTTTCTTGAATTCAAGTTATAGCTGCCAGCTCATCAAAAACGGAGATGTTTGTTTCATGGGTAAATCGCAGGGTTACGGCAGCACAACTCTGTTTACTCGCCAAAGGAAATCCCGACCCATCAAGCCCCAGCAAATCTGCAAAGAAAAATAGAACAGTATACTCCTGTGAAGTGACTCAGGTTTTTTGCAGCGTTCACCCTGCCATTAACAAATAGTTGAAAAAACCCAAAAAAACCTGCAGAAAAAACCTTGCAATAAAAGCAGTAAAGCATTAGATTATGTGCCCCTTAGGTCTCAATCAGACCTTATACCTATTTATTGAATCAATTACCACAGGTAGTTATTATGCCCGCTGTGAAGGTCAAAGAAGGTGAACCTTTTGATGTAGCCCTGCGCCGTTTTAAACGGTCCTGTGAAAAAGCAGGGGTTCTGGCTGAAGTCCGTAAACGTGAATTTTATGAAAAACCCACGCAGGAACGTAAACGCAAGCAGGCAGCAGCAGTCAAGCGCCATGCCAAAAAAGTGGCCCGTGAAGCAGTAAGAACCCAGCGTTTGTATTGATCCGTACAGGAGTATTTCTCGGTGCCGTCACTTAAATCAAGCATCATGGAAGCCCTTAAAGCCGCCATGAAGGCGCGGGAACAGACCACTATAGACACGTTGCGTCTGCTCAATGCCGCCTTTAAACAGATTGAAGTGGATGAACGGATTGAACTGGATGATGCCCGCTGCCTGGTAGTCATTGAAAAACAGGTAAAGCAACGACGGGAGTCCATTAGTGCTTTTGATCAGGCCGGGCGTGAGGATTTGTCCGGCAAGGAAAAAGCTGAGCTGGAAATATTACTACGCTTTTTACCTGAACCGGCCAGTGATGCTGAGTTGGATCACTTGATTTCTACGGCTATTGCTGAAACCGGTGCCACTTCAGCACGGGACATGGGAAGGGTAATGAATATTATTCGACCACTGTTGGCCGGGCGAGCCGATATGACGGCCGTTTCTTTACGTGTCAAAGAGCGCCTGACCCGTTAAGCAATGCGACCTCAGGCATGAATGTTTTATTGAACAGATTTTTACCCGTCCAATGAATCGTGCTTGTGCCTGAAGTCAGTCTCTGAGGTGTTCGCTGAATCAGAAACGCCTCGGGGGTGGAAATTCGCTGTATGTCCCAACGGATTGATTCGTCCTTTATAAATCAGGTGATTGAACGTACTGATTTGGTCATTCTGGTGGATCGTCAGGTCAAGCTGCGTCGTACCGGAAAAAACTATACCGCCTGTTGCCCGTTTCATCAGGAAAAAACCCCTTCTTTTACGGTCAATCCTGATAAACAGTTTTACTACTGTTTTGGCTGTGGTGCCTCGGGCAATGCACTCAGTTTTCTCATGAACCATCAGCACCTCGGCTTTATGGACGCACTGCGGCAACTGGCTCAGGGTGCCGGACTGGTACTTCCGGAACAATCACCGGAACAAAGTTCACTCCTTGAACAGAGTCAGGCGTTAATAACCGCACTCACCTGGGTTGATGAACTCTACCGCCAGCAGCTTAAAAATCACCCGACACGGCACAACGCCATAAAATACCTGCAGGATCGGGGTGTCACTGGCCAGATCGCCAAAGAATTTCATTTAGGTTATGCACCACCGGGATGGGACTTCCTTGCCGCAGCAAAATTTCCCCCGGCATTCAGAGACAGTCTCGTCGCTGCCGGCTTACTGGTCGAACGTAAAGATCGCGAAGGGCATTATGATGCACTGCGCGACCGGATAATATTTCCTATCCGCAACCTGCAAGGAAAAGTCATTGCCTTCGGCGGCCGCGTACTGAATAAGGACAAACCCAAATACCTCAATTCTCCTGAATCCATTATTTTCTATAAAAGCCAGGAGCTTTATGGCCTCTACGAAGCCCGGCAGGCCGGCAAACTGGAGATGCTGCTCGTGGTGGAAGGGTATTTGGATGTCATTGCTCTGGCCCAACATAACCTCCGGTTTGCCGTTGCTACCTTGGGAACCGCCACCAGTAGTCAACATCTGCTGAAAATGTTCCGTCTCGTCGATCGGATCTGTTTTTGTTTTGATGGCGATGCGGCGGGCAGAAAAGCCGCCTGGAAGGCCGTATTAACCTGTATTCCAGTATTACAGGAAGGTAAAAAAATCAGTTTTGTGTTTCTGCCCGACAACGAAGACCCGGATTCACTGGTACGTCGTGAAGGCCCAGCACGTTTTGCTGAACGACTGGAGCACAGTGAAAGTCTCTCTGATTTTATCTTCAGGCAACAAAGTAGTGGACTGAACCTGGAGATTCTCGAAGACAAAGTAACCCTGGTGCAAAATATCCGTCACTTATTGGCCGAGATGCCTGCCGGCATTTACCGAGATCTGCTCACCCAACGCCTCGAATCCGTCAGCGGCCTGACGGGCCTTGAACTCCCCCATCGTTCAACCGGAATATCTTTCACAGCCAACAAAAAAAATCCGATGACTGCGTCTGGCCTCCCTTCCGGAACGCCCCCCCGAATCAACTCCAGAAGCACTTTCACCCCTCGCACTGGCATAAACACCTTGATTGACCATGCCTTACGTTTTCTTCTGCATAACCCGCAACTGGCCAGTCGTCTTCAACTTCCCCGCCTCACAGATCCTGCTCAGCCGCGTCTTGTATTACTGGCTGAAGTCATTGAAATGCTGCAGCACTATCCCGACCTGCAAATGCCTGCCCTGTTGGCGTTATGGCATCAAACCCCCAACGGAGAAATCCTGGCGCATCTGGCGGATCAGCAATCCCCCGGGTCGGAACCGGATCCCGAGCAAACCCTGAGAATTCTCAATGCCCGCCTGCAGTTACTTGAACTCGAAGAACAAAAAAAAATACTGACACGCACTTTGCAGGAAGAATCGAATGTTCAACGACAAACCCAACTACTGCAACAACAAATTGAACTGCATAAACAGATTAAAGCTCAGCATCTACTGTTCAGTACATCGTCGGCAGCAGACCCTGAACCTGATCACTAGACCACTTGGTACCTCTCCTTCAGTTAAACACACTCACTTTGATTGATTCGGCCACAACAGTGTTAATCCTTGTAAGCATTTTCTGATAAGACGTGTCGGAATTGTCTTAATCAATTAAATTGACGTCAATCAACTGGCTGAATATCATAAAAATATTTAATTAGCTTGACATCCATATCATTAGATACATTTTATATCAATGTGGGCTGTCATTGATTTATCATAATGCTCTGATAGAATCATTGATGTCGGCAGGGAGCTGACAGGGATTGCAATGGATTGGCAAATCGGTAGCGGCAAAATTTATTAGGACTTCAGGAAATTGATTGAGCACAGCGGACTGGCTTGAGCTTAAGGAGGAGTGCAGGGAGGCAACATCAGTATGCACATAAAGGATTTGTTCATTTCTGAAACAGGGCGGGCAACCGCCCTTTTTATTTGCTGATATCCCACCGTGCCGCCAAACAATACCCTCTACTTATAAATGCAATTTATTGATTATCATCAATAAACATTTAATTCATCTGTTTATTGCCGTTTATTACCTATCGAATAACTTTACCAAAATTACTCCAATTATTATTCATGGTTTTTTATGTAATTATCTGGTTTGCCGTATACTTCTCAAACACCAACCCCACGTTTTCATCTTTTGTCCGTTTATTTCGTGTAAGCATTTGCTTACACGGATATAAGCAATCTGCCAGCCAGCGGCCTATTCAGGAAAATCAGTGAATAAATCACATTAACTCAATGATTCTAAAGAAATGTTATCTGGCACTCTTGTTTTTGTTTATCAACTCATGCACAACATGTCCAAAGCAACCCCCTTGCATTAACGCCCTGTTATGGTAATCTATACGTGTTGGCAGGATGCTGACAGGAAATGCAAAGGACTGTAGAATGCAGGGATGATGATAAATCGCCGGGATGGCGAGATACTTAAGGATGAGGGCAAGGAGGCGTTACGGAAAGTTGGCAGGATGCTGACACTCCAGTAAACGGGGCGGGCAACCGCCCTTTTTAATTTGTCTGGTATCAACTACTGACCTCTGCTACTTCAGCAAAAACATTAAATCATTGATAACCTCGTTGGTTCATGGCGTGTCTACTTGGTGGATCTGCTCGACTAATCAGAAAGTTAAATCAATTATCCACAGCAATAGCAATCAAAAACTGTTTTCTCCAAACGTGGGCACAATCACCTGATTTAGATTTTCTTGATAGAAAATGCTAACCTAGTGGCCACTATTTTTTCTATATCCCACAGGATAAACAGACGTTATGCTACGTTATTGCACAGGATTGCTGCTTTCTCCGCTTTACCTGACGGTGTGGGCCGGGTTATTACTGGTTTTTCATGTTTTACAGTGGGCAGCCCTATATAGCCGTGGGGAATCGGCCCGGCGACGTATGGCATCGGCACTGAACTGGTGTCTTCTGCATTGCATCTGGCTGCTGGGCATTCGCCCCGTCTTGATTTATAAAGAGAAGCCTCCCACCGACAAGCCGTTGATTATTGTTGCCAATCATCAGAATCAAATTGATATTTCTGGCATTTCGTGGCTTTTTCGTCAGCAGGATCCGGTATTTGTATCCAAAATAGAACTGGGACGTGGTTTGCCGAGCATTTCCTATAATTTACGCCACAGCGGTGCCGCCTTGATTGATCGTCAGGATCCCCGACAATCTTTAAGGGAGATTGCCCGCCTTGGCAAACTTATCCAACAGGAAACCCGTGCGGCGGTCATTTTTCCCGAGGGAACCCGGGCACGTGACGGTCAGTTACAACTCTTTGCAACCGCTGGCGTCAAAATGCTCCTGAAAAACGCACCGGATGCCGTTGTTATTCCCGTCGCCATTGACGGTGCCTGGCGCATGGGCAGTCTGCGCCACTTTCCACTAGGAACAATTTTCCAGATTCGCTGGACCGTTCTGCCGGCGCTGCCGGCGGCCACGGCAGAACAACTGGTGGCTCAGGCCGAGACAGCCATTCGCAGGGAACTCGGTCAGGGCTGATTTTTTTGCTGATCGAGTAATTGATTCAACCAATGGCGAATGGACTCTGCCTCGACACTGGCGTGCTGACGTGAGAGGTCATCCAGGCCTTTTTGCCAGTCAACTCCCTGTTGCTGCATCTGTTCCAGTAAAGCATTGCCCAGTGCGTAGCGAATTTCCTCATGATGAGACTGTACTTGCTGCCAACGCTGCGCTGTTTTCTGTTCATTGGACACCGCCTCGGTATATTGCGTCTGTTCTTTATCGACCTGTTGCTGCTGAGCCTGTACTTCATGCAATTGCCGATGCAGGGTACTGCTGGCAGTTTCATCAATGCGGGTGCTGAGATCATGTTCCGAGGCTTTGATGGCATTCGCATATTCATCACTGTGCACAAAATTATCCAGATGCTGTGACTGTGTCAGATCCGAATTTTTTGCGACGGCGTCATACATTAAGCCGGCTTTGAAGGACAATCCCTCTGCTGACAGGTTCGAGGCATTCTCTGCGGAAAAATTCAGACCAAACTGACCTGATACGCGAAAATTATGGCTGAAATCCTCTGAATGCGTGGCATTTTTGGAAAAACCACGCAGTGCATTGTCCATGTGGTGCTGCATGGTTTCTGTAGCAGAATCTCTAGTGGTACTATGACCTTGGTGGTGTGCAGTACTTCGGTCAACCGCATCCGCCGTCGAAGTCAACAGACTATACAGTTTTTGTTGACTCTGCAAATAATCTTGTTCAGTCCGTGCTACCTGGGCTTTGGCCAGTTCATGCGCCTGGCTGTAGGATCGGTCAATCGAGTCAACCCATTGATTACCAATGGCCAGTTGCGACAATTGTTGTTGCGCCACGGCCCCCGACGCGGTGCTGCGGACGGTGAAATTTCCAGAATCCGTACTGAAAAATCCCTGTTGGTTGACGGGTGCACTGTTTTGATGCCACGCTTGAATATTATCCAGTTGCAAAGTTCCCTGACTGATATTGCCCGTAGCCAGCGCATGCGCCGCTTGGGCCGCCGGCTGCGCATAACCATCCATGACCCGGCCGGCTACGGCAGAGAGCATGGCAGCAGACTGGCTGACGATTAACCAGGAAATCATGGGAATTGAGGTCATCAAAAATCCGGCGATGGTCGCATGCAAGTGCAGTTCCTGCTGAAATCCGTGCAAGGTCGCCAAGGTATAGGAGGGGACGCAGTTGTATCCGGCAGCGCACACTTGCAGGGCTTTTTGGGAGGCAATCGCCGAAAAAAAAGTAACGGCATAATTTAATACGGAATACACCGGTGGCCAGAGGGCAATCCACACCTGTGCCCGAAAATAATTACCCAGTGCCCGATACCCCCCTGGCAACAGACTCCAGATCGCCACTACCGGAAACAGGCAATCAATAAAACCTTCAATTAAATCACGCAATACCGGCAATGTTTTTGCAGAAATTTTACTCAGCACACCATAATCAATACTGCGTTGCTGCTCGGCAACAGCCTGTGCATAACCGGTCACTGCTGCCGAGGCATTGGCCTCTGCCGAAAACCCCTGTAACCCATTAGAAAAACTGTTAATCATGGCCGCCTGGGTCAGGGCTTGCGACCCACTAAGAGCCAGACCCGACAAATACTGAAAAGCAATCGGCAACGCACTGGCCGCTGTACTGATGACTTTCGTGGTTTCCACTGCCTGTTGTTGCCAGGGCAGTACCCCAAGCCCGGCCGTTACTGCCAGTTGAATGTCCTGATCCAGATACCCACTGAACGCTTTGTTACAGTCAACAATCTGATGTTGTCCTTGGGTATCCACGTAATCAAACCCTCGATTCCCGGCAGACCGGGTACGAAAAAAATCCTCCAGGTCACTGGCATCGGCCAGATCCTGCATACTATAAAATCCCAGTTCCATGTCGTAAAAAGCACAGTTATGCCAGAAATTGTTCAGTCCATAGGCCGTATCCGGATTAGCGATCTGAAACTGGTTGATGGAGGAGACCACGGAACTGGCAAAAAGTGGCCCATTGTCCAGATAGTTCAACCCCCCTGGTAAACTCAGTACAGTTTCCAGTGTCTCTGTCAACCAGTCTCCCAGTTTACTGCTGGTACTGGCGATAAATGCCAGCCCTATAGGCACATTGCCCACCACATGCACTACCGGTGCCCCACCCCAGCCCCCTTGTAGCCGATCCTCGACACTCACGTTTACCCTGGGTAACAAACACAGGCTATAAATCAGCATGACTCCAAAAAACCAGCGTAAATCGAGCAGTTGGCCACGCAACATTCCCATCATGAGCAAAGTCAAAAAGGCATAGCTCACCACCAGCATCAAGGCAAAGCGAAAATCCCCACTGCCTGTCATGGAGGCCACCGCACGAAACAGACTGGTTAAAAAATCACCATCACCAAAACAGAAAATACTAAAGTCCACTCGCACCCCCATGATTAAATAATGCAGCGGCCATGAAATTACTACTGATGCGTCCCACCAGCGCCTGTTCATACAACTGGGCATCATGCATCAGGTTGAGTTGTGCCTGCATTTGTGTTTGCGCATCTACTTCATAGGAGGCTACCGCCGCTCCCAGATGTTCCAGATGATCCAGGTACATTTTTACCTTGGCATCCTCCGCAGGATTGACTTTTCCGAGGCCAAAAACCAGACGTGCCTGACCAATCAATGCTTCTATATTGCTCGCCACAATATGCTGAGCCAACATGCGTAAATAGTTTTTCACCTGGGGATCGGGGTCCTGACTGTGAAAAAATGTTTGAGACGCCAGAACGTAGCGATAAAGGGGCATCGCCGACTGTTCAATCAAGGCTTTTTCCTGATTATTAAGTGTGCTTTTTGGATTGGACAGTTTCTGCATGATACTGCCTAATTCCGTGGTCAACACCTGTGCCAGATTATGTTGTGCCAACGCTTGCAGACTGACCTGGACCGGTGCTGCTGACAATAGTTGACATCCGTCTGCACTGGCACGCAGATTCTGGCAACTCCAGAGAGCAACAGGGACCGACCCCGCAGAAGGTGTTCCGATCAGGGCATTCAATAAGGCTTTGCCGTCTGCATTCAGGCAGTTGTGACTGGTTTCACAGGCGGTATACAACATGCCCGGATAATAGGCAGCTTCTGCGGCGGCATCACTCCCCAGTGCAGGATCACGGTTCAAGACGATAGTCCCCGTCAGATTCATGATCCACTCTGCTAATTTCGGATCATTCTGAAATACAGGGGATTGCATCAATACATACCAGGCAAGATTACCCTGGGTAAAATGTTCAGGATCGCTGGCCAGAACCCCCGGACGACTGCCTCCTCGGCCACAACTGGCCTGTGCCTGATCCCGGGTCATGCCACCATTGACCACCTGTCGATCAATGCAGACTTCCCGGTCTTCTGCATCGTTGATTTGTTGATAACTCGGCATTCCCACGGCTGAAAACCCGGCACTCAGCACATTTTGTGCCGCCGTACAGGAATCCATCTGTAACTGATTCAGAAAATCGGCCTTATCCTTGACCCAGTCCATGGTATCGGCCAGTAAAGCCGAAACATACTTGATCGCCAGGTTATAGGCCAGCATTTTGGCATTTTGTCCAATAGCGCGTAATTGCTGAACAATTTCATCTTTATTGACAAAATTAAAACCACCCAGTTCCATATCAATTCCACTGCATCCCCCGGAAAAATGCGGCGGTGTGTAGCTGAACAACTGCCCCACCTGGCGATTGGGTGTACGTACCGACAAGGCACCGCCCGTCCAGTAGCCACCGTACTGATTGTGATAAACCCCGGCATTGGTGTAATTACTGTAGCCTCCCGCCCCCATCCATTGGTTGAGTTCAGCCTGCAGCCCGGCGTCACTGCCTCGGGCCAGTATCAACAACAACATCAGAAACAGACACTGTACTGCAGCTTTATGGTTCACTTTTGCGGTTCTCACTGTAATAAAGGGGTATTTCCCTGAGTGTTCTGTGTCTGTGCCATTACGTGGGTCACTGTCCCGTCATACAGGGGAATGCCCAACACCACTGCAAGGCGTCGCCGCAAATCCATAAGATTCAACAGACCAAAACCGACGGTCATTACCTGATTTTTTCCAGGTTGTATCACATACAATGCGGGCACCGCTTCTGGCTGTATCTGATGCTGCCGCAATAAGCCAACATCGGTCAGTGGGTGCGGAAAATCCGGATGGCCGCCGCCATCCAGACTGAAAGCAATGACCTTAAATCCAAAATTCTTGGCAAATTCATGCAATAAGGGAGAGAAGCGCTGACAGTACGGACAATCTTTTCGCATCACATAAAACAGACCCACCTGTTGAGCGGCTTGCCGTAATGCCTGATCTACTCGGGTTTTTTGTTGATCAGCAACCGCCATCAAGCGATCGCTGCGTTGCGCATGGCTCAAACTGTAGTCAAACTGCGGATGCGCCCAGACGAAACGCTCCATGGCATCCGCATACTGTTGCGCCATCTGCAAGACTGCCTGACGTGCACTGATGGCTGCCTGCAGATGCGCCGGTGTGGGGTCCAGCATCGCCTGCGATTCTTTTTCTTCCATGAGTTGCCCCATCTGCTTCAGTTGTTGCCGGGCAGTGAGTACTGCACTGAATGGCTCCCGCCTGGGTTGAACATGAATCACTGGTGCCTCGTGGTACCACAACCAACTATCAGGATCCCCGGAATAGCCTCCCTGCGCCCACCCCTGCCCTGCGCTGGCACACAGACAACACAGTCCCCATGCCATTATTTTTTTTCGCCCGTTCATGGCAACACCTGCGCCGCCGTACCGGTACTGGACAACGAGGCGGGAATATAAGAGCTGAGATCAAGTTTATTAAAATCAATGAGCGCCAACTGATCCGGATGGCTGAGTGTCAGACCGGCGCAGGTCCATGGAAGTGCCTGACCCCACTGTGCATGCCCTTGTTCCTGAATAAGACGTGCCAATTTACCTGGCCAGAGACAGAATGCATAATGCTGCTCATGCCGCAAACACACCCCCAGACTTTTACGGACACAACTACTCCAGGAGCCAAGATAGCTGGCGCTCCCGGAATTTTTCGCCTGTTGAATCTGTTGTTCCGCCGCCGAACAGGACTGATGCCAGAAGCTCTGCAAAGCCCCAGTGCCACCCGAACAGCATTTGCTGGATCCGACGAGGGTTCCGGTATCGGCGCAGTCGGCGTATTTTCCGGGAAAGACCGCCAGTCCGGCCGGATCCCGCTGCGTCTGCATGGCCTGCAACATATCCAGCGCCGTTAACGTGTTCTGTCGGTCTTTCGCCGGGGCAACGGTGGTAGGCAGCAGATTTTTCCAGCATTGACCTCCCGTACAGGGAAGATTCTGCTGCGCCGCCAGTTGTTGAGCCTGTTGTTGCACCCCTTGATACACGGCCTGATCGGCACCTAAGGCACGAGAGGCCGGTTGTGTCGCCCAGGCAACGGCAGAATTTCTCAGCCCACTCCGCGCCTGATTCGCCCACTGTGCGGGATTGGCGCTTAATGACCCCGGCATAAACGCCCCGGGCACTTGCCCGGCACAAAGCGGATGTGCCGGATTTTCCAGGCAAGGCTGATAGGCCGGGTTGTTGACTTGCGACGCCAGGCCTTGCAGCCCCGGCGTCGATTGCCCGTCCATCACCCCCTGCTGCAGGCAATTGCCCCCATTACACTGTGCCTGATCCCATGTCTGCGCCTCGGATTTTTGTCCAATCAAGGCTGCAAAAACAATCATAATCAGCAATCTATACATGAGGCCACTCCTGCAACAGTGTGTGAGTCGCCTGTTGTACCGCCGCCCGTCCACTGTTGCGCTGCATGTATTCCAGTGCCGATTCCACATCCAGCAGTCCGGCAAGCACAACGGCATCACCGGGATGTTCATTGCCCCGATGAAATACCGGCAGCGTCAGAATAAAAACAGGCACCTGCGTCACCTGATACTGAGAGAACCACCACGGATCAATTTCTGCAAGAATCCCCAAGCGTTTTAAGCGTTGCTGCATGTCCGCCAGACCGGCCGCTGGCATCCCGCGAAACACCAACGTCCCCTGCAGTGGGCGTAATTGCTGATAAAGGCTCTTTAAACTGGCATCCGACATGGAAAAACTTACCAACACCCATAGCTCGGGCTTTGCCTGCACCTGAGTTTCTGTCCTGGTCGCCGGAACAACACGTAGGGAAGGCCGTATCAGCGGTTGCCCAGGCAGTGTCAGGCGATCGGCACTCATAACGCTCAATGCCGGATCCACTCCCTGCGCCGCCTGCAAGACCGCCGGGTCTTCGGCCCACACCCCCTGACTAAGACACCATCCCACCAACCCTATAAGGCGCAACATAAATGTTTTCTCCATATCAACATGGACCAGTCTTCACCGGCCACCGGGTATTCCTTACCCGTTTCAAACAACGAACTGGGCACCCCAAAACCGTGCGCCTGCAATACATCCGGCAAGGGAAACATAAACTGCACCTTGTATTGGCCCTTGCGCAACACCGGCTGCGGCAAATCCTGGCACATGGCCGCCACGGTCGACGTATCGGATAACAACCCGGTACGATGCAGCCTGTAAGTAATGCGGTGCACTAAATTCATGGCCGTATCCACCCCGCCCGTGTGATATTGTTTATGCCCGGACAAAGGATAGACACTGCCTTCACCTCCTGAACACCAAAACAGCGAATCCCAGCCAAAATCACTGACCGAAGCCTTTACTGCATCCGCCGTGCACGCCAACGTCGCGGGAATATTAGCGAAAAGCAAGGCCTCCGGAGCCAGTGCAAAGGCCAGTTGATCATCATCCCACAACGGATCCAGTTCACTGAGCCAGACGAAACTGCTGATACCGCTATCTTTCATGCACAGACTTCCCGCCGTCGCTACTCCCAATTCCTCAAATACCGGCATATCCATCCAGTGCATCTGATAAAATGACCCTTGGGATTTTCGGTTGCCCCCACTGCCCTGGCGTCCGACATCGTCACCATCAGACACTGGCAAGTGCCCGAGCACCACGCCCCCTAAGGTCGGTGAGCACAAGGGCGTACGTACCATTTCTGCCACCCGGTCAGGTGACCAATAGCTCATTCCGATCCCCGGTCGCAAAAACACCGGAGGCGGTGCCGGACAGGCACACACAGCGGGTGCTTTCGGTGGTGAGTCAGGCCCCGTCCCCATCGTGGCTCCCCCCATTTCTATGGGGAAAAAACAGTTCCAGCACAAATCCGAGACTGGATCGGGAATCTTGCCGGTGCAACCGGCCCATACCGAGGCACAATACCCCACACCCAGCAGCGCCTTTGCCACCCATCGCCTATACCGAAAATTAAGGCTCCGCATTCACCGGCTCCTCCTCCACCTGCCAACTGGAACCCACCTGATACACCCGGGCGGGGACTGATCTGAGGGCAAAGCGTTGTGCCAGTCGGCCATATTGATCAAAATACAACCGATGTTGATGTTGATTACTGGCCTGCATATAAGCGCCCTGCACCAAAATCCAGCGATCAACCAACGGCTGTGCGCAGCGACGTTGCAACCACTCCCATTGCGCCGCTTCATCTGCGTTGATAAAACACAGCACTTTGCGGTACTGCAGATAAGTCAACGGATTAACACGGGTTCCTGCCGGGTACCACAGCACGCCCCGCTGATCGCGGATCTCCTGCGTCAGTCGCAGGCCCGGATCTACCCTAAAAACGTTATGCACTGTCGTGGTCGGCAGATTCATGCCCTCCGGCCGTTCCAGCCACTGATGCAAGACCTCCTTTTGCCGCTGTAGCCAGTGCCGGGAACGGCCCTGCTGCCAGGCGGCAGCCGCCTCGGTTTGCCATTGTTTCCCCAAATCCCGTTCCAGAACCGTAGACACCGGGGCAACAGTTCCCAGTAACTCGGTCCAGGCCTGCGCCCTAGAACAAACGCATACCACGACCAATAACCGCATGAGCCTGCACAAAACCAATCTCCTGATAACGAGAATCCAGTGACCTCGGATGCGAACCCCAGACAAAATAATGCTGCTGTGGGATGTGGGTGCTGTGCATACAGTGCAATGGATGATTATCCTGCACCGCCCGTTGGGCACAGATACCGCGGTTGATACCGGCCACCCGGAGGTGACGATTCTCTACTTGCAGTAAATCCCCAGGCATGCCCACGGCATACTTCATCCACCACATCGTTGGCGGTGCATAGGGTGTTCTGGGTGGCCAAAATGCCAGCAAATCACCGCGATGCACCGGTGCTCCGGGAAAAACCAGAAACACATGCCCGGCAATACTGGGACTGAAACGAATGCCAATAAACACCCAGCGACCCACAACGTGCCCCACAATGGCAATGGCACCCGCCAGCCCCCAGCAGCACACCACCCATCTCAATACGCGCCGTTGCTCAGACGTCATTACGCCACTCATCCTGCCGCCCCGGCGTCACCACTCAAGGTTTTCAGCTGTCGACGTACCCAGTCTGTGTAATCACGCCCACCACTCAGCACTGCCGGAGCAACAAGAACGACTCCATCGGCATTTTCAGCCTGTAACTGATTCAGGGCACGTTCCAGCGTTTTATTAAACACACTGGCGCGTTGCAGCCGTTGAGTCGCCTCCAGATGCAACCTCGCCCCGGCATCAATTTCTTCCTGCAACAATCGCTGCAGATCCACCACAGCCACCGTCGATTTACTGCGTTGCGCCGTATAAACATTCCATGCCGTATTCCCTGTAGCCAGTAGCAGTGCTACCACCACCCCCATCTTATACATTTGTCTCTCCTGCCAGTTTGCTGATTGCCTCACTGCGGCTCATCCCCTGACGCAAGTACTCCTGGAGTAAGGCAACGTCCTCGGCCCGGGTTGACATCAATTTTTCCGTCCAAGCATCCACCATCAGACGTCCCACAGCCCAGCCTTCCGGTGAGCGAATAGCAACTTCGGAGTACTTACCAGCGACCGTCGTCAACGAACGTAAGAGCCGCTCTTCCCAATCACTGATAATCAGATGCCCCTCCGCTTTGGCCTGTGCCACGGATTCCAGTTTTTGTCGCAACATGAAGACATAGTCGCTATTGGCATAACAGGCCATTGTCGTCTGATTCCGGAAGTAATCGGGTAATCCCTGGGTAATGGTCATAAAAGCGCCGCCAAATTTACGTGCCGTACGATAACCTTCTTCAATAAAGGCACCGGCATGCCCCTGCCCCAATAACCGCCAAGCCTCATCAATAATGCATAATTTTTTTTGTTGCCGATCGCCCTGATACATCGCCTGGGTGATTCGCTGCATCAGTATCAGCAGAATAATATTTTGCAGATCCGGTTGACCACTTAAAGCATCCAGTTCCAGAACCACCAGCGGTTGCGCAGCATCCATTCCTTGGCCGCCACTGAAATAGTGACCATACATTCCCTCGGAGGTGTACGGCCGCAGCATGAGAGCCACGTCCCTGGCCGTCTCCTGCGAGGACTCGGCCAATACCGAACAGACCACGTCCAGATTGACCGTTGCCGGCTGCTGTTGCCAGGCGGTACGTATCCCCTGTTCCAGTAATGCACAAGCTTTGGCACCCAACGGCTCCCGGGGACTGGCCATCGTGGCTAATAATGTTTTTAACAGCGGCATTTGTACGGCTAATGTCGCCGTAGCATCCTCACGCAACAAGGCAAAGGGATCCAGAGAGACCGGAGCCCCCTGCTCGAAACTCAAATATTGCCCCTGAACCAGTTCACATAAGTTACGGTAGGACCCCCCTGAATCAATGATAAAAACCCGTCCACCCGCACTGAGCAGCGCCAGCACATAGTCCTGGGTCAAAAAACTTTTTCCGGCTCCGGAGGCTGCCGCCACGGCAATGTTGAAATTCCCTTTGCGGTTCAGATAAGGATTCAGATACATCAACTGCCCGCGCCGACCCGCCAATAACAGCAATGGTTCCTGGTGCAATCCCACATTACCTTTCCATTCGGCCATCCAGGGAGCCAGGTGTGCGCAACACACAGAGGTCATACGACTCCAAAAGCGTAACCGGGTTGAAACTTTCTGCAGTTCGGTACCCATGCTCAAGGGCAATGCCGCCAACAAGCGGTAGGGCAAGCAGTATTTATCCTGCACCAAGGACCAGCCTAAACGCTCAAAACAACTACGAATACTCTGCACGGTCTGTATCCGGCGAGCCGGTTGGGTCCAGGCGACCAACTGCCAGGACATCAACATCATTTTGGCTCCTTCAGCCATTTGTTGTTGTACCCGGAACCAGTCGGTCTGACGCTGAACCCAGGCCGGTACGTACTTGCCTACCTCGGTGTCACGCATCTGCGTGGCTCGCATCAGACGGGTTTTGGCCAGGGTTTCTTCTTGCAATGGATCGGGAACCAGCACATTCATGATCAGAGAAAATGGACAGGGAATGGCCTGATGCGTCTGGAAAAAACCACCAATCAATTCTCCGTTGGCCAAACCACTCCACTGCTCTGGAAACTGTTTGACTGACAGGGATACCCAGTTCACGCACTGCTGACGCCAACTCAGTGCCACATGATCCGTGGTAAACTGAACTTGCGCTTCATCATGAATCATCTGCTCGTGTAACGGCTGTTCAGCATCCAGCGACCACAGCACCGGGGTATCCCCTAAAATACGATGCGGAATCAACCAGTCCTGCAACAAGTCCGCCAACAATGACGCCTGCACCAGTTCTCCTGGCATGTGCGATGCCTGGAGAATCGAACGTAGATAATCCCGGTAGCCCTGCAACAGTTGCCGCTCTTCACGGGTCACGCTAACGGCGGGTTCAGGCGAACGGGGAATGGATAACGACACCAGTAATACATAATCGCGTAAAAAAACGCTTTCATCGCTAAACAGGCTCTGCCAGTCGCCTTTTCCCAGATAGCGATAACGTTGATCGGCCAGTTGCTGATAAAACCCCGACTCTGGCGTACTGATGCCTGTCCTGTTAACCACCTGGGTACGTGCCTGCCGCCAACGTTGCAGTATCTCTCGCCCCTGTGGGCGAGCCAACAGTTGAATCTGCAGTGCGGTTCCCGGACGGTACGGCCCGTTGAATACACCTTCCAGTGTACGAAATTCATCCGAACGAATCCCGGTCGCTGGCTGACATAACAAGATAAATCCAACACTGTCTTCGCAAATAAACAGATGGTCTTCAGCATCTGCCCAACGATAGGGCAACAACTGACTGATGGACGATTGTGCTGCCTGCGCCCGCAGTAATTGCTGCTGCAAACGTTCACTTGCGCCATAGGCCTCCTCTGCCTGCCAGGTCACGGGAACACGTTCATGCCTGTTCATGCCGTTGCGCCCCTGTGAGAACCAGTAAATAGCACTTTTCCAGAAGTCCAGCGCCGACAGCGGCGCATCGACACTAACGCCTGACAGCGCAATGAATCCAGCCCCATCGGCGTATTGACCGCCAATAGCAATGGACGATAAAAGCGATCTTCCGTCCATGCACCAGGAACCTGGGTGACCGGTTTATCGGTAAATACGCTCAGACAACGCATGACCCAGAACCGGCCTTCACAGGAAAACCAGTGCCTGGCGTCTATATGTAACCCCTGATCATGTAATCTTTGATCCAGTCCACTGTGCTCTGGATCAAGAATGAAATGCCGAACCTGCAATGTTCCTGAACGGTGCTGTAAGTGCAACCCTGTCGATTTATCTTCCAGATGAACGACAGGCAGGTGCTGCGGTAACAACCATTGCGGTTCATAAGAGATACTCCGGGGTAATTGCAGTAGACGGCTATAAAAATCCAGCCAGTGCTCCACCTGCCACAACCGACGTGCGGAAGTAGAACGACAGGGAATCATGTCCGCTTCCGGGGTGACCCGGCCGGCAATCGCCCACAGGGTGCGGTTCCAATCGCCACGGATTCGCAACTGCTGCACCATAAACCCGGCCTGCAAACACTGGTGCAATACGTTGTGATCAAGGAGATTCTCTGTCACACCCTCATGATCACACTGGCCATCACGCCGGGTGTCTTGCCGTTCCTCCCCCTCCGATTCCCAAACACAGGCACGCCAGTCTGAGCGAGCAAAATAACCAGCACCGACCGCCTGCGGCAATAATAATCCAGCCCAATGCATCTCCCGTAACCACTGCCGATGCCCTCGATAAAAATCCTGTGCAGTGACGAGGTCATTCCCTGAGCGGAACAATGCCTGCCATGAGGTCATGGTTTAATCCTCCATGCCGCTGAGTGCAGATGCAAATACACATAATCTGCGTCAAGATCACCTTCCTGGTCTTGCCAGGGAGTGATCCAGATCCGGATCACCTGATCTGCGGTCAATACCGGATCTCCAGGTGCAGCCGGTTGCCACACCAGTGCCGACGCCGGCGTAGCCGTGGTTGCGACCTTGGCGTGGACGGTATCATCCACCACCGTGCTGTTCTGACGATAATCCACAAAATTGGCACCCGTCTGCGCATAAATACTGGACATATTTTCACAGTGGTTTTGTGGAAATCGGCTACAACTGTAATGTGCCGCACAACCACCCAGACACAACAACATCCCGGCAAGCCCGGCAAGCGCCCAATACCCTCTATTCTTTGGCCACATCTTCATGACTCTCCGTGTCTGTCGAAAAATCGACCCCTTCCAATAAAAACACTTCGCCAATACGCAATGCTGAAATTTCAATCACTGGAAAAATCTGATTGGCCTGCTGCAGGTAAAAATCAGCAATCCGGTTACTGGTTGTACTCAATCCGCCCCCCATCCCGGCCTGCATCGTCTTGGACGGATCAATCGTACTCACCGTACCCAGTGGCGAAGATTGAATCATCTGTGATTGTGCGGCAATGCTATTGCCTATGCCGGCAAACAGGCCGGACACAAAGGATTTGGCAATCAGCGATCCCTGTTTACTCACCAGTTTGCCACGCATACCGAACGACGCATCTTCCCCCAACACATGGCCCTTGATTTTTTTCTCGAAAATCTGCCCGTTTTTCAATACACAACTCAAACGTTCCGTACGGATATAGGCCCGTTCACTCGCCAGATCGCCATAACCGGAACCCGTAATAAAACATTCGCGGATATTGGCTTTAAACTGGTTGGGTAAGCGCATGAATGATTTCACCCGCATCACTAGCGGCAACGCATTCTGACTCGCCTGTCCACCGGTGGGCGCATCAAACCCGGACAACAGCACCACCGTGGCAAAGGAACCTGCTGGCAAATAGTTTTTGGCGGTATGTACGCTGGATGCTGCCGCTACCGGGGCCCCAGTGGCCATGGTGGATGTATCCATGCCGCCAGCAGCCGGCGCATGCTCCGCTGCCGGTTCAACATCCAACTCCGCCATCAGACTCGTTTTTGCGACCGGCATATTTGCCTCATTATTTCCAGCAATACCAAGTGATGCCGCAGACTCCCCTCGGGTGCCGGGACTATTGAAAGCGCCATTGCTCACTGCCAGCGCCTCCGCCCCGCCTGCAGACAAAGGTGCAGACAATGGTGCTGACAACGGAGTCGGCAACAGCCCGCCCGCCGGTGATGCCATCCGGGGGATAGGAAGTGCGCCCGCCCCCCCGGTGGCTCCATCGGCAGAGGCAAGCGCCGTATGTCCTGCTCCAGTGGCGGCGAGATTGTTCATCAACTGTTCCAGTTTTTTCTCACGGTCATCCAGCTGACTGAGTCTTTGTTCACCCTGACTGACCCATTCCTGATCCGGATGTAAATTATCCAGCGGCATGGAATAAAGTTTTGCCGCAGAGGGCCCCAGTGTTCCCAATGATTTTCCGGCGGGCCGGTGATCCGTCAGATACAGCCCTGACACAATCAGCAACATCAACACCAGTGTCACCAGTAACACAATTATCCATTGACGCCGACGAGTTTTCTGTTCAGGAGTCATGGTGCCTCCTCGCGTACCAGAAATAACCGGGTCGATTGTTGCGGTGCCAGTTCATGCGCCTCCAGTGCAACGGCAGCAATCCGGGGTTGCAACTGCTCGAATTCGGCTTCCTGAATATTCAGCGTCGCATTTGAGGTATTGCTCAACAGATAGACTTCACCTCTCAAGGTCTCCTGTTGATACCATTGCAACGGCTTAAGCTGCGCTTCTTTCCAGCGTCTGGCATAATCGGCCCGTTTCAGCGAACCTGCCGGATCCTGTTCCAGCAACATACGCTTGATTAATTCCTTGATACGCTGAACATGGCCAGCGACCTGTAACGATCGTCCTGTTTCCGCCACTTTCGGTTTCAGTATCCCAGGCTGCAATGGAATCAGTTGCAAGGTATCCCCTGGGCGATTATCCATGTGCAAATGCAGGGTAAACGTACCACTGTCCTGTGATTTTACATAAATTTCAGTGTCATGTACCGGAGCAACGGGCGTAATATACACTTCCCCGGAGTCCTTGTCGGCCAACTGCTCCAGCGCCCCGTTCGTGGAAAAGATCCGGATAATACGATCTCCCTGCACGACCAGCCGCGTAGGTTCATGATCCGACACAGTGACTTCATAACTACCGCCATTGTCCACCTGCAAAGGTTGCTTGGCCTGCGCTGCTCCCCCGGTTGCCAGCAAAAAGCAACCGACCCGGATAATCCATTTCATGACCCCGTCTCCTGTCCTGTCTGCGTGTGAAACGCTGACACATAAAGTCGTCCTTGATGATTACTGAAGGTCACAATGGCCTGGGTGGGCGTCTGTGATACGACCACGCCAGCCATCTGCAACATCAATGAGCCGTCCAGATGCACCTGCAGCCCATTCACCCGTACCTGTTGAATAAAAAAACTACTGGATATTTTCTGAGCAGTGACTTTTTTGACTTCCTCACTGACCTGGTTTTTCAATACACCAAAATAACCAGGATCCATCAGTGGCAACACTGCAGCCAATTGCGTCTCAAGACTTTGCGGGTTATAAGTTAACAACCGCTCTGTAAAATAGACGGCCATCTGTTCCAGATAGGCTGGAGCCACGTCATCGGCACTCACCCAGAAGGAATGACAGATTTCACTGGGAATCAACAATACCCGATCTTTACCAGAGACTACCCAAGCCAGACCCGTTAATCCCAAATTGGCCAACAACAGTAACATGCTCACTGCCATCCATAAGCCGTTACGAGTACGTACCATTTCCCGCAGATGTTGCAAGGTCTGAAGATTCATCGTCCGGCATACTCTCGGCGACTGGATCGGGCCAGTCTGGACAACCACAGGGTGGATGGAGTCCACCAATAGGCCTGGTGCAGCAGTAATCCCCGTGCCCCCACATTCTTGTGCCGCACATAAACACGCACAATCAACCAGGACAGGGGAATCGCCACTACAATATTGAATAAAGCACCGAGAAAAAACAGCACCAGAAAAACCGTAGCCGTATCTGCTTCTACAAAAAGAAACAGATAGGGCGCATCCAGCGTACGCGGAATAACCACACGATCTTCCATGACCATGCACTCCTCATCAAGAATCCATTATTACCGATCACCTGCTCCCCTGGCCCACCCTGACCAGAGCAGACAGCACATCTAAATAACAGTCGCACCAAATAATGCATTGATCAGCGTCGGTGAAAACACCCCAAAAACAGCGCCTCCTACACCCAAAAGTGCCATGGTGAGCTTGCCTGAGCCCATCGCCCACAACATACCCAGCATGCCGCCCACAATACAGATACTACGCCCCACATAACCGGTCGCCATATTCAAGAACATGGTATACGCCTGTTGTGCCCACACATCGTTGGTGGTTGCCCATACCGTAGGCGTCGCCAGAACCAACAGCAATAACAATCCGAATTTCCTTTTAGTCACGGTGTAACTCCTCCTTGATTATTTCCTTGATTATCACTCTTAAAAACATCCAGTTGCACATAGCGATCCTGTTCCATAGGTACAGCGATACCGGGGCTGCCAAAACAGCACCGGGTATGCCACACCACCTCTGGCACCGCATTAACATGTCTCAGTAATAATTGCTGTAGCACCGTTTGCATTCGCTCCTGAGCCACTTTCTCATTTTGCAGGGCAGTACCCAAGGTATCGGTAGACACCTCCATGCGAAAGTTTTGCCAGGGATATATTCCTGCCACTCGACTGAACTTTTGCCGCTCTACATCGTCAAGCTGCGCAGAACCTTGGGAAAAATATAAAGTCATACGAAGAAGACGACGTTGTGCCGCACTGTTCATGGCAACAGACGGCAATGACAAATGCATCAGTGTCCGGGAAGGACAGGCAACCAATGAATGTGGCGCATACAGGCAAAGTTTGGGTATATGATCTGAAGTCGCAGAAAAATCCTGCATCACATCAACATGCAATGACGCAAGTTCGGTCGTCGGGTGTATAGTAGAACAACCCGCAAAATCAAGAGCAAGCGATCCCCAGAGGAACACATGCGACATCCTGTGCATGACTACAATCCCTATATCTTCCGTCCATCCTTGGACGACGCACAGTATAATTTCCATTTATGACAATTTGACGACAGCGTTATCCTGACGGGCATTCGTTCCACGAAATTATCGCGCCTGGCGCATTGCCCAGGACGCAGGACGCCAGATTATGGCAATGCACCAATGGGCGAATCAAAACACAAGAATTTTAGTGGTGATCAAATGGTCTGTTTCCATCCGCTTTTTATAGCATCAAGAATTTAAAGTCCATGTTATTTATTATTCTTAATGTTGCCGTTTATACGACAGCCCGGTGCCTTCAAAATCGCTGTTGGGGAGCCGTGTACAAGGAGACTCGTCTGTCCGATTCTTAGTGGACTCCGACCCATCTCTTCAATTTGGAATATTGCACTCCCACTTTGGCATATCGAAGCCGTTTTGTGAAGGTGGCGACCATTACCTCATGCCTGGTACCCTTCAGTGAACCAGTTGCAGAAATGGATGGCACTGGTTTGACAGGCGGATAATCGTTGCGGGGTTGATGCAAAAAATCATGCGATTGTGCCTGAACCTAAATTGCTATCGCCAAGACGCTGCATTTTCGCGATTAATGACTCTGCCTGTTCATGTTGAAAAAACGTATAAGTGTAGTGGCGGCAATCTGCTGACCTTGCCAACCCCAGTGTGTGTCATCCGGAAAATAAACATCACGCACGCCCGCTTTAATGGATTGTCGCATGGCAATATCCAGACGGGGCATAATTGCCGGATGTAGTGCTGAAAGCCTGGATAATAAGTCACTGTGTTCTCGCAAGTACCCTGAAACCAGCCAAGGTGCATAAGCCGTCATTTTGTCTGGTGCCACCATCAGTATAAAACGTGTAGATCCACGCCTTTCAACCAAGTATTGCAACGTATTGATGCGGCAGTTAAGACTACTCATTTGTTGGGTTTTCCATTCTGGTTTGCGCACATCGTCACCATACACCAGCAACGTACCGGAACGACGGTTGGAAAACAACTGAGGATTGCTTAAAGGCAACGCATAAACACTTGGCTCATGCTGCTGCCATCGAAAAGAGCGTTCAAGAAATGTCATAACAAAATTGATATTTATCAATCGCCAGGAAACCATTCTTGACACAGCGATGGGTGGGTGTTTCACCACGGTTTGACCCATCTCCAAGGAAACGACAGCATGATGCCGAGGTGAAACCAAACATACAGGTACAATATCCTTGATTCGCCAGGGTAATGCCCGTTCAACAGATTCTACAATGAGCACACGGGGGGGATGCTGAAGAAAACTTGGGCTATTGATAACTGTACGGATATCCATTTGGTTGATGTCCATCGTCATTACAGAGAGATGATTCTGGGCTATCAAATAATTTTGCCATTGATATTCAGGCCGTGCCAGGGAAAATGAATCGCCGATAACCAGAATATCGAGCCCTTGAAACTGATTATTCCTATGGAAATCCAGTGGTGCATCTGGTTGCAAGCGAGGATCTGCAAAGACATATTGTGTTCCCTGCCAGCCAAAATCACGTTCTGCATAAAACCCAATACGAGTTAAATCCCCAAACAATGGTTGCAAGTAAATGCCAATGGCAAACAAAATCCCAATCACACCGCCGGTACAAACTAGGATCCAGAGCACATAATTGCGATACGTGTTAGAACTGAAAGTAGAGAAATTCACTGACAATTTCCATATGGGTGAGTGAATAAAGCAATATCAGTATCGTCAGAAGCATCCAGGTTCTGTTGGGTTGCCAACGTAATATCCCCTCGTGTTCACTGAGGTTCATGATCTCCTGGCTATTGGGTGCCCACCATGAAACAATCAGTAGACAGATTATCCAACGCCATACCGGGCTATGCAAAGAAAACAGGATTTCGCCTGAAGGATTATCGGGAACCGTACCCGGAAGCAGTAACATACTGGAAACAAAATCCAGTGCCGTATGTACATTATTGGCTCTGAAAAATACCCACGCCAACACTACCACAGCAAAAGTCAGTCCACCTCCCAATACACCAAACTCACGTGCGCACGGTATCTGCATAGTATGGTTTTTCAATAAATTACGCCACCCATGATTTATCATCAGGTAAATTCCATGTAAAAATCCCCATATCACATAGGTCCAACCTGCACCATGCCATAACCCACCCAATACCATGGTAAGCAACAGATTGATGTAGCGTCTGAATTTACCGTTTCGGTTTCCTCCAAGAGCAATGTAAAGATAGTCCCTGAGAAAGCGTGATAAAGTCATATGCCAACGGTGCCAGAACTCAATGATATTAAGAGATTTGTACGGTGAATTAAAATTCAGTGGCAGCCTGATACCAAAAATTCCTGAAATACCCAACGCCATATCCGTATATCCGGAAAAATCAAAATACAGCTGAAAGGTATAGGCAAGTGCTCCTCCCCAAGCATCTGAGCTATGTAAATGCACTTGTTGTGCGGCAGAGAAAATGGTGTTGGCAAATTGAGCCATACTATCAGCAACAACCACTTTTTTAAAAAGTCCTAGAGCAAACAATGTTATTCCAGTGGCACAATATTGCCAATTTATGACAAAGGTTTCCTGTTTTGAAAATTGCGGCATCATTTCCTTATGATGCAATATGGGGCCAGCGATCAGATGCGGAAAATAAGTAACAAACAACCCATAATGAATAATTCTGGATTCTCGTACTTCATTGCGATAGGCATCGACAAGAAAGGCTATTTGCGTAAAAGTAAAAAACGAAATACCCAGCGGTAAGGTAATTATTGGTAATGGGCATGCAGAGCCTAGCAGGGTGTTGACATTACTCACCAAAAAATTCCCATATTTGTAAAGGGTGAGTAAACCCAGATTGCCAGAGATTCCGATGATGAAAACTACACGGCGTTGCCAAAGGCGAAGTTGGCCATGCAGGCTGATCAGATAACGACCAATACTGTAATTAAAACAAATAGATGCTAATAATACTGGAACATAATTTGGATTCCACCATCCGTAGAAAAACAAAGAAGCGATCAGCAGCCAACCCAGTGCCCACTGCTTTTTGTACCTTCCTAGAATAAAAAAAATTAATACAACCGCAGGAAGATAAGCAAAGATAAATACAAATGAATTAAATAACATAAAAATCGATAAGGCAGTTTGTTATGTGACATATGATGCAGAATATATATGTTCTGTTTATCTGTCAATGTTTCCAGTAATGTTAGTGAAGGCATGACGCTTGAATCCACGTTGACGGGTTTAGGTGCTGCCCCAGTGGCCTTGGTGGTCATGGATGCAGGCATGCCATTGAAGACAATGTGACCTGGTTAAAAAACGACGGGTATCGATACATTACAGTCAGCCGCAGCAAAACTTAAGAAGTTAAGCTACAAATAACCTTTGATGAAGAAGGTCAGGAAATTTTCCTGTATTGCCATTCTCAATGAGCGTGAAGCCAAAGAATCCGCCATGATGGAGAGTTTTTGCCAGAAATTTGAACAGGGTTTGCAAAAATTGGCGGACGGATTACTACGGCCGCATGGCGAAAAAATCATGATAAAATTCTCTTGCGCATCGGCCGCCTTAAAGAAAAAAGTCATGGAATCAGTCAGCATTACACTGTTGATCTGGTCGTTGATAATGAAAGTAAAAATGTTACTGTACTAAAATGGATCAAGACATTACGCCCAGACACTCGGGCGACTCACCCAGATGTTTATTGCCTGTGTACCAATGAACTATCATGGGATGAAGCAACATTGTGGCGCACTTATACGCAGTTAACCGA